>CAZSIH010000006.1:0-42852 GCA_964606925.1 uncultured bacterium | reverse complement strand
TTGTAGAGAGACGCCATAGCGGACTCCTTTTAGCTTAAAATGTGCTACAGGGTCTGCTACAGTTGCGGAGAGGGAGAGATTCGAACTCTCGAACCGTCGTAAAACAGTTACTCACTTAGCAGGCGAGCGCCTTCAGCCAGCTCGGCCACCTCTCCAAAATATTTACTCTGTGAAAACAGGTTGGGAAATTACCTAAGTCCGTTTCCATATCAAAGCGGTTGGTACTTAAATCACTGAAATAAATTGCTTCCCGCTTAATTGATGCACCACTCCCTTCAATTCCAAATTTAACAGTTGTGTTAACAAATGTGTAACGGAAATATTTGCTTTTTCAGATAATTCATCAATATGGACAGGGTCTGACGATAATAACGAAATTAATGATCGTTCCGGTTTCGTCAATTTTATTGCTAACTCTGTTTGTCTCGATTCCGTTGGATTAAATAACTTTGGTTGAATGGTTGTGAAAATTTCATTTCCCGAATCAACTAACATTCCACCGTGTTTGATCAGTCGGTTGCACCCCGTGCTTTTTGTATCGGAGATTCTTCCGGGGATCACGAAGACATCACGGTTTTGATCTACCGCATTGAGGGCGGTTAAGATAGCTCCGCTTTTATTCCCTGCCTCAACTACCAAGACACCGTGAGATAATCCACTTATAATCCGATTTCGTTTCGGAAAATTTCCTGCTTCCGGTTTTTTACCAAATGGAAATTCTGAAATGATGGTTCCGCTCTCAATGATGGAATCAGCAACATTTTTATTTTCAGACGGATAAATAACATCAATTCCGGATCCCAAGACTGCGATTGTCTTTCCCCCAAGTTTTAAGGTTGTTTTATGAGCGTTTGTATCTATCCCCCGTGCCAAACCACTGATGATCGTCAACCCTTTATTTACCAAATATTCCGTGAACTTTTTGGTAACGGAACGACCGTAAGGCGTTGGAGACCTTGTGCCAACTACGGCCACTGAATCTTCTCTTGAAATGAGTGGATTTCCTTTGATATAAAGTAATGCCGGTGGGTCAAAAATCTTTTTCAATAGGAATGGATAGGTATCATCCCAGAATGTGCTGAAAGTTATTTTAAAATTTTCAGATTTTTCCACTTCTTTTTTCCCGAAATCAAAATCTGAATATCCATGAATTGCATTTGCAGTTTTGATCTTAATTCCCGGTACACTGCACAAATCTTTTGTAGGTGCATTAAAAATATCTTTGGGTGATGGGAATTTTGTTACAAGTTGTCTTGCTTTCTGGCTTCCCAATCCCGGTACATTTAGAACATTGATCAAGCCAGTTATTTCAGTTTTATTCATCTAAATACACTGTTAAAGAGTTAACCAGTGATTTCAGCCCATCTCCTGAAACTGAAGAAATTTTCGGATAATCCGGTAAATCCAATTGATTATTGGACACTAAAGTATCACTTTTCGTCAAAACGATTATTCTTGGTTTCTTTAAAATATCTAAATTATAGTTTTCGATTTCCTGCATGAGAATATTCAGGGATTCATTTGGATCTTCATCATTAACATCAACGAGAAAAACCAGAACCCGGGTTCTTTCTATATGTTTTAAAAATTGATGCCCCAGCCCTTTTCCTTTTCCTGCGCCTTCGATAAGTCCCGGAATATCTGCCATTACAAATGATTTATATTCACTGAATTTTACCAATCCTAAATTAGGATTGATCGTTGTAAATGGGTAATTACCGATTTTCGGATTTGCATTGGACAATACGGATAAAAGAGTAGATTTTCCCGAGTTCGGCAATCCCACCAGTCCTACATCTGCAAGTAATTTTAATTCAATTTGAAAAACACCCTTCTCCCCTTTTTTCCCCGGTTGTGCTTTTCTGGGTGATTGATTTCGAGATGATTTGAAATGGCTGTTACCTTTTCCTCCTCTTCCGCCCTTGCATGGAATAAACTTATCGGTATTTTCAACTAAATCAGATAAAACTACATCTGAATTTTCTTTTTTAATGGTTGTTCCCGGTGGTACCATGATCTCACGATTCTCTCCGTTTTTACCGTGTCTGTTATTTTTTCCGCCGGGGTCTCCCCTGCCGGCTTTATAAATTGAATAATATCGAATATCAGCTAAAGTTCTAAGGTTTGAATCCACTTTAAAAACACAACTCCCGCCGTCACCACCATCGCCACCGTCAGGACCTCCTTTGGGGATAAATTTCTCCCTACGAAATGACACAGCTCCACTTCCTCCGTCTCCTCCCCATAATTCCACTGTGGTGATATCAATAAACATGATTCAGATTTTCGCCTGAATTCAATCCAAAACAGGTTACATATTTTGGATTATTTTATCTCCAAATTCAGAACAGGATAATTTAACCGCATCCTCCATCAAACGATGAAAATCATATGTCACGTGTTTTGACTTAATTGTCTCTGCTATTCCCTTTTTAATGACCTCACCTGCTTCTGACCATCCCAAATAATCAAACATCAATGCGCCGGATAAAATGACCGAGGAGGGATTTACCTTATCCATTCCTGCATATTTAGGCGCAGTACCATGGGTTGCTTCAAAAATTGCATGCCCTGTTTCATAATTAATATTTGCTCCCGGAGCGATTCCAATCCCTCCCACCATTGCCGCTCCTGCATCAGAAAAATAATCACCGTTTAAATTTAATGTTGCAACTACATCGTATTCAATTGGGCGGGTTAGAATCTGCTGTAAAAATGCATCTGCGATCATATCTTTGATAATTATTTTCCCATCCTTTATCGCCTGTGATTGAACTTTATTTGCCTTGTCTTTTCCTTCAATTTCCGCAATTTCATCATATTGAACCCAGGTAAATACGTGATCACCAAACTCCCTTTCTGCAAGAGCATATCCCCAATTTTTAAAAGCTCCCTCCGTATATTTCATAATATTTCCTTTATGAACTAATGTAACGGATTTCCGTTTATGATCTATCGCATACTTTATTGCGGCAGAAACAAGTCGCTCTGTCCCTTCCCTCGATACAGGCTTTACACCAATTGATGACGATTCAGGAAACCGTATTTGAGTGACACCCATCTCATTTTTTAAAAATTGTATGACCTGTTTCACTTCATCGGTCTCTGCCATCCACTCTATACCGGCATAAATATCTTCGGTATTTTCCCGAAAAATAACCATATCCACCCAATCAGGATGGATAATTGGTGACGGAGCTTCGGGAAACCATTGAATCGGTCTCACACATGCATACAGATCCAATTCCTGGCGCAAAGCCACATTCAAAGAACGAATTCCTCCACCTACCGGAGTTGTCAAAGGACCTTTGATTGCAATATGGTACTCCCTAATTGTATCTAATGTCTCTTTCGGCAGCCATAAATTCTTTAATTTGAATGCTTTTTCACCGGCGAATATTTCTTTCCAATCTACTTTTCGATTCCCGTCATAAACACGATTCACAGCAGCATCAAAAACTTTTTGTGCGGTTTTCCAAATATCCTTCCCGATTCCATCTCCTTCAATAAAAGGAATTACAGGATTATCTGGGGTTTTTATACATCCATTTTCTATTTTTATTTTTTCCGGCATTTCAGGTTTTAATCACTTTTTTTGATTCAGTTTTCTTTTCCTTAGGACTATCAGTTTTAGTTTTTTTCTTTTCTTTTCCGTTTTTTTCGGAAGATGGTTTCTCTTTTTCTTTTCGTTTTACATAATCCGTCAGATAAAAGCCGGAACCTTTAAAAATGAGTCCGGACCCACCACTCACTAAACGACGGACTTTCCCTTCACATTCAGGGCAGTTTTTAATGTGATCTTCTGACATGGATTGAAATAATTCAAATTCATGTCCGCATTGGGTACATTTATAATCGTATGTAGGCATTTAATTAAAATTATAAGTTAGAAAAAAGAGGTGGAATTTATAAAATAATTACCGCTTAAACTTAGTGTTTAAACGTTCAAGAACAAGTTTTGGTACATACTGTGAAATATCCCCTCCCAATTCTGCCACTTCTTTCACTATTGTGGAATTTAAGTGAATATATTTTTCATCCGGAATCATAAGCATGGTGGAAATATCTGGATTCAAATGGTAATTCATTAATGCCATTTGAAATTCAAATTCAAAATCACTTACATGTCTTAACCCACGGATAATTGCTACTGCAGATTCTTTTACTGCAAATTCCACAACGAGTTTTCCTGTTGACATTACTTTTATATTTTGAATACTTCTCACAGAATCTTCCACAAACATTTTTCTTTCTTCTATTGAAAAAAGCGGGGTTTTCTTTGGATTTTCTGCTATAACAAAAATCAATTCATCAAATATAGCTGAGGCCCGCTTTGCAATATCCACATGCCCATTGTGAATTGGGTCAAATGTTCCGGGATATATTATTTTTTTCATTCTTTTCTTCCCACACACACTTTAGTTTCTCCAAATACTTTAGTTTTTACGGGGTAACAGAAATTTATTCTTTTAGAACATTCAAAAATAAATCTACCCTGCAAATTTAATTTATCCAATATCAAGTCAATGAATAAATCTACATCTATTCCGGTGTTTCGGTTAAAATAATTATAAGGCGGATCTGCAATTATTAAATCGAATGGTTGAGATATTTTCAAATATTGAATTGCATCATTTCTTTTTATACTAAAATTACTGTTTGGAAACAAGGATGCGTTTGATTTTAACATTCTATAAATGGAAGGAATTTTTTCAACAAAAACCACAGATTGCGCTCCCCTGCTTGCTGATTCAAATCCCAAAATACCGGTACCGGAAAATAAATCCAAAACGGTACAATATTCCAGAGAACCCAACGAATCAAAAATGCTTTTCCGGACTTTTGTCTGTGTCGGTCTATAATTTTGTTTCGAGGATGTTTTAATATCCACACCTTTATAAATCCCGCTGAGTATCCTCATATATTCTCAATCCATTTGAATAACAGAAAGATAAATTGTCAAACCTGGTTTTTTCCTATTTTCATCTGACGGAGTGTATTCAATTTTTCGTACGAGAACGTTTCCACCTAAATCTTTCATTTGGTTTAACACACCCAATGGAGACTCAATCTGACTAAAACTTAAAATAAGGGGATCATAAATAAATTTTTCACTCTCCTTTGTCTCCAATTTTCTGTGAGAAGTCAATGAACTGCTTTTTCCAAAAATAGAGATGATTTCTTCAACACTTTGTATAAAAGAGTTCGGGTTAGTTTTTTTTGTATTGAGAGTAAATTCCGTCTGAAAATGATTATCTTTTAATATGATTTCATTGTCAATCACACCAATTGAAGACAAAAGCGGAAATAATGTATCGCTTGAACTAACAATAGTATAATTATTATCAGATGAAGATAAGTATATTATATTATTTATTTCTATACTTTCAAAAGTGTATAAAGCAGAATATAGAATAGCACTGGACAGATTATATTCTTCATACGGTTCAAATTGGTAGGCTTTTGAATTACCTGAAATTTGAACTGTTGACTGTTCAGTATCGTTTGTTGGATGAAACAATCTTATCAGATCATCCTTCCATTTTTCTGAATCGATATTCTTTAAAAGGATTAATCCTGACAAAGTAATTAATAGTAGAAACATGATCCATTTTGATCCAGTTTCTTTTTGGTCTTCATTTACAGATTTGTTTTTTTTATCAAATAAGAAATCATTTCCCGAAACCCGACTTTGTTTTCTCTTACCCAACTCTTCATGATCTATTATATTTATGAATGGATTTAAGAAATAATTAACATCATTCCCTTCGGAATGTTGTGAAATGGAGCGATCTAGTGCATTTAAAATCCTGTCAGAAATATCCATTTTAAAATCAATACTTTCTGTGATTATATTCTGTAATGGAGTTAACTGTATGATTTTCCTGTTTTTCCAGACCTGATTTTCTTTTTTAACTTTATCTGCACTTAAAATATTAAAATTATCATCGTTTATGTTGGTTTTAATATCCTCCTCATTTCCTATGATATCCGCAAATACAAAGTGATCTTTTCTTTTTAATATTTTGCATGACGTGATCCCATTTTCAGTAAAACTAAAAAAAGAATCCGATTTTCCCTCATTAAATAAAACCCCGTTCTCCCCTGCTGCTGATCTAAAAATCAATTCAATGGGCTGAAATGAAATATTCATCAACCCTAATTCATTTAAAATATTATTTAATTGAGCTAAAAGAATCCGTGGAAATGCGAAATAATAATAATGAAATTTTCCCGGGATAAACGAATAAGATAGTTTATTAATCTGGGTTCCCCACCGTTTTTTTAAGGTCCATAAAAGGAATTTTTCTATGTCACTGTTCTCAGATAAATCTCCGATTATGATTGAATCTTTTTCAGTGAGTGAACAATCAAAGATTACCTGTGCTGTCGTTCCATGGATTTTGTTAAAGTCATTTACCTGGGAAATGGCAGTTGAAATAGTATTTTTAACTTCACCAGGATCTGACCTTATTGACGAAATAGAGGAATGGTAATCAACCTTTACCAGTGAAAATAAAACCGGATTACGTTCCTGATAATCCCATTGAGCGCAATAAAGGGACGAATCAGTTAGAACGAGGTTTAACAATAATTAAACCTATTTAGACCAACTCAGCAATCCGTCTTCAATAAATCCGTGGTTTGGCGATTTTAGAGAAAATATTAAGAATCTTGGTTCTTTATAAAGACGATCAATAGGGGATTCGATTCGTAATTTATCCTTAATAAATTCTATCTTGTAAGGTTGCATAGTTAAAGGACAATAAAACATGGATGTATCAGGCATGAATGTCTCGTAATAATCAACCACCTCAACCCTGCTCACAGACTCTTCACCCAAGATTTCACGAAAATTTTCAGATTCTAACATCTCAGGTAGATTTTTTTTCTGAATGTAAACTGTATCATTTCTGGATAACTGCTCAGAAAAAGTTAATACTTTTACCGTCGTATCCATTATGCTATCCCTTCGAAACCTCTGAAATCCGAATGTTGTATCAAATTCAACATCAAACCCGTCTGGTATTTTCAGGGTAATTTTATTTTGATATAATCCCAATAACTGATTATCAAGATATGTTGAATCTGCTGTAAGTGAATCTCTAACGGCATTTACAACATTCATTGCCCAAAGTCCACTTGTTGCATAATCACCAGTAAGACCCTTATAAAATTCTTGAATATGATTGATCGTATTCATACGAAAATGACTAATATTTTCGTATTGTTCTTCTTCCTCCCAAATTGACACGGGGACATAAATTGCAAACAGAATAAATACTAATCCAAAAACAATTATTAACTCTATAAGGTCATTTAATTTTTTATTCATTTATTTTTTTCTTCAAATTCAATCGTTATTAACGACAAGATTTTCTCCATAGTTTTATCACCAATTCCTTTTACATTTTTTAATTCATTCACTGATGAAAATTTACCATAATCTTCTCTATATCTTATAATTCTTTCAGCAGTTACCGGACCAATTTTTGGTAAAGTGATCAATTCATCCTTTTCAGCTTCATTTATATTAATTAATCCTTGAGAACCTGCAATGGATTTATCAATTTTAGTTTCCTGATTATCATCATATACAGATTTAGCTAAGGATTTAAACTTTGATTTATCCTGTAATGTAGATTTTTGACTCGAAAATATTGATCCATTTCTAATAGTTCCCACGATAATCCCGATTGCAAAAAAAACTGTTAAAAATAAGATTACATTCTTTTCCTGTTGAGTGAATGCTTTCATACTAAAAATTTACTTTTGAAAAGGTTGTTTTTTCTTTTCCGTTTAACTCTGTTAATTTGCTGAATATTTCTTTCTCTTTTCTCTTAAGGGATTGGGGTGTATTTAGTTGAATATGTACTAATTGATCACCACGACTTCCTCCCCTTAATTTTGGGAATCCTTTTCTTTTCATCCGCAAAATCTGGCCCGATTGTATTCCTACCGGAATTGTTAATGATGCTTTTCCTTCCAGTGTAGGAATTTGTATTTTATCTCCCAGGGCTGCCTGAGAAAAGGATAACCTGACTTCAATAAAAACATCACGTTCATTCCGGGTAAAATATTTATGGGGAATTTCCTCAAAAAAAACAATCAAATCTCCAGGATGAACTCCACCATGTCCAAAATGTCCTTTTCCATCAAAGGTCATATAATTACCATCTTCAATCCCAGGAGGAATTTTTATTAAGATAGTTTTTTCATCCAAGATCAATCCATCCGGTCCTGCATGTCTCGAACGAGTTCCAACTTGTTTTCCAGTTCCATTACAATGAGGACACACAGTTGTACTGCGCATTTGTCCGAGAAACGATTGTGTGATCCGTGTTACCTGCCCTGAACCACCACAGTGTCTGCAATTGATAAAAGTTGTTTCCGGATCAGGAATTCGGCGTTTATATTTTACTTTTTTCTCAATCCCACCCAATATTTCTTCAAAAGTAACCTTTAATTTCATTTTAATATCTGATCCCCGGGAACGAGGCCGTCTTGATTGACCTCCTCCGAAAAATGATTCGAATGGGGTTCCTCCAAAAATATCCCCAAATTGATCGAAAATATCATCCATAGACATATGAATTCCACTGAATCCCTGACCTCCGCCCTGGTCTCCCATTCCAACTCCTGCATGACCAAACTGATCATATTGCGCTTTTTTACGATCATCTCTCAGTACAGAGTACGCTTCTGCAGCTTCCTTAAAATTTTGTTCTGCTTGCTTATCTCCCGGATTTTTATCAGGATGATATTTCATGGCAACTTTCCGGTATGCTTTCTTAATCTCATCTTTTGATGCAGATTTACTCACACCGATTATATCATACAGATCTTTCATCTTTTATTCACAATAACCTTCGCATGACGAATCACTTTTTCTTTATAACGGTACCCTTTTTCAAATACTTCCAATATTTCTCCATCTTTCTTTTTCTTATCAGTTTTAGTCATCATAGCATCATGAAGATCTGAATCTAATAAATCCCCCGGTTCTCCAAACGGTTTTACCTGGGTATCATCAAGAAATTTGATTATTTTTTTAAATACCATCTCAGCCCCTTCTTTTATGGAAGCGTTGTTCATATTCTCCGAACTTTTACCGGTTGCATGGAGCATTCGGTCAAAATCATCAACTATGGGCAATATTTTCTCAATGAATCGTATTCCATCATATTCTAAATACTGGATGATCTCTTTTTCTTTCCTCCTCCGGAAATTTTCAAATTCTGCTTTCAGCCTAAGATGTTTATCTTCAAGTATAGAGTATTTTTCCTGAATCGTTGGAGTTTTATCTTTTTTCTTTAATTTTGGAATGATGGTCTTCTTTTTTTTTGGTTCTCCGTTTTTAACCACTGTCTCTCCCTGTCCATTTTTAACTTTATCAGCACACACGGGACATGACCTCCGCTAAATAGTTTAATGTTTTTTTAATTTGATGATAGGGTATTCGAGTTGGACCAACTATCGCTAATTGTCCCATTAACTGTTCTCCTTTAAAGGGGGAGGACACAATTGAACAATGATCCATTAATTCAAATTCGTGTTCATCACCAATGAGCGTAAACCCATTATTATCATCATTAAAAGATGTGAAACAAGACTGAAATTGTTTTGAATCCAGTGCTTCCAGAGTTTTCCGGATTATGGATGCTTCCTGAAATTCAGGTTGTTTGAGTAATTCATGAATATTGGAGGTATAAATGACTGGCTGTTCTCCTTTGGTTTCATTGATCGAAGGGTGTTCAATTAATATTTGGACAATTTCATGATGATAAATATCTGATTCTTTCAATCTTCCTTTTATACTTTCATTTATTTCATTTAAAGTCAACCCCAGTAATTTTTCGTTCAGAAATTCGGTTATTTTATTTATTTCCTTTTTCTTAATCTCACATTTGAGATTTAATACAATATTTTTAATAAGACCGGATTCAAGTGCCAAAACAATCAATATTCTTTCTGAAGAAATATGAACCAATTCTATATTAATCAGGGCACTCTTCTCGATTCCGGAAAGCATAACCAATCCGAATAATTTGGTAATTTTTGATAAGAGAGTTGCGGTGGATTCCATTAATAAGTCTACATCAGAAGCAAGAGATTCTAACTTTTTAAAATGGGATTTATAAACATGTATAAGATGTGAAGAAAAATTTGAATCAAATTTATCCACATAATAACGATACCCTTTATTCGTCGGTGTCCTTCCGGAAGATGTATAAATATGAGTTAATAAATTATAGGACTCTAATTTTGATAAAATATTTCTGATGGTTGCAGGACTAAACCTAAAAGTATATTGTTCTTTTAAAAATTTTGATCCTACCGGCTGATTTAATGTGATAAATTCATCAATTGTCGCCTTTAATACTTTTTTATCCCTCCGGGTCAAACTATATTTTTCGTGTTTAATCATAACGTAAAAATTAACCAAGTCAGGATTCTAATGTCAAGGAAGTAGGCGTTTCTATTAAAAATAATTAAAGAAATTTTGACACCGCCTTTAAACTGCCTATCAAACCAATTGTGGTAGAAACGATTATTAACCAAACAGGCAATAATCCATCCATATTCAATTGAATAGAAACCCACTCATTCAATATGCTGTTTAACCCATCCATCATAATAATCAAAATCCCATAAGCAAGACATGCTCCGGTGATTGATTGAAACATTCCCTCAAATATAAATGGAATCTTTACAAAGATATTTGTAGCTCCTATCAATTTTAAATTCTGAATTAATTCGGAACGTGCATAAATGGTCAGTTTTATCGTATTGGTAATAAAGAGAATGGAAATCATCAATACAACTCCTACCAGAATTTTCATGTAACCCAGAAAGTAACCATACAGAGTTTCCAGTCTTGTAATCAATTTTCCCTGATAATAAATAGATGAAACTCCTTTGATTTTCTTTATCTTCCTTAGTAGTGATTCTGCTTTGGTTGTTGCAAAATTCTGTTCCTGCAATTTAATGATACAACTTGCAGGAAATGGGTTGAATCCTAACATATCCAAAACATTTTCCCCAAATTCATCTTTATAAATATGGAGTGCATCTTCCTTTTTGACCAAAGTTACTTTTTTCACTATAGAATGAGTTGCAATCTGCCGGATAATATGCTCAGCACCCTCATCGGTTACTTCCTCTTTAAAAAAGACCTCCACCTTGTACTTTGATCGGAATAATTTCGGAAATTTATCAGAATTTTCATCGATGATTAACAAAAGTCCTAAAAAAACAAGAGACAAACAAACCGTTATAATTGAGATAAAAGCTGTACCCTTATGTCTCCACAAATTTGTTAATCCTTCTACTATCAGAAAAACAGTTTTATTCATTAATCAACTAACCGTCCATTTTCAATATTAAAAATCCGATGTTCCCGGTCTTTTATTAAATCAAAATAAAAATGCTTCCATTGATGAGTTGCCATCAAAACAAGTGTACCATTTGAATGGATATTTTCTAATAATTCCAACAAATTCCTGGCGGAATCAGGATCCAAATTAGCCGAGGGTTCATCAGCTAAAATAATTTCCGGCTCTTTCACAAGTGCCCTTGCAATGCAGGCTCTCTGTTGTTCTCCACCTGAAAGTTCATCCGGTTTTCTCTTTTCTTTCCCTTCTAATCCCACATCAATTATTACATTTTTTACCCGATCAAATACTTCTTCCCTTCCGTATCCAATAACATGGAGGGGTAAAGCAATATTTTCAAAGATATTTCTATCTCTTAATAACCTGTAATCTTGAAATATCATTCCCACTTTTCTTCTCAATAATGGAATTTTCCTTTTTTTAATTTTTTTTGAAGAAAATCCTAATATTTCAATGGTTCCGCTATCAGGAAACAGCTCCATATAAATCAATTTCAGAATGGTGGATTTTCCCGAACCTGTGGGACCGATCAGAAAAGCAAATTCATCCGGTTGGATTTGAAATGTAATATCTTGAACACCGGCTTCAGGCTCGTACTGAAGTGATACATTCTGAAATAAGATCATATTAAATATTTGCTAAATGAATAATATAAAAATGAATGCGGTATATCCTAGGAGCATAGAAATGGAAATCCCTTTTGAAATTGGTTTATTCATGAAACCAATGGGTATTAATAATAGTCCGGTTCCAATCATGAAAGGAATTTCAAAATTAAAAATGCTTTTTTCAACAGATAAAGGTGTAATAATAGAGACTAATCCCAATACAGATAATATATTAAATAAATTGGAACCAATAATATTGCCTATTGAAATAGAATATTCTTTTTTAACGGTAGCAACTACGGAAGTCACTAATTCAGGGATGGATGTTCCTAAGGCAACCACAGACATCCCTATGATTAATTCGCTTATTCCCATGATTGTTGCAAAAAGGATGGCCCCTTCAATAAAAATTTCAGATCCAATATAAAGCAATACGATACCTAACACTAAAAGTAAAATTGTCCATCGCCATGAGGAAATTGAGTCTTCAAATTCTTCATCCTGGGAATTACCCGTCCTAAAAGAATAAATAGTGTAAATTATAACACCGGCGAACAAGAGAATTCCTTCCCATCGATCTAAATTACCATTCCACAAAAATAAAATCAGGACAACACAGACACCTAAATATATCAACAGATCTCTTTTGATTTTTGTAAATGAAATTGTTATTGGACTGATCAACGAACAACATCCTAATACCAAAAGTACATTGGTTATATTGGATCCGATTATATTCCCTATTGCAATTCCAGATTTATCAAATAATGCTGCTTTTAAACTCACACCCAACTCAGGAAGAGATGTACCGAATGCAACAATTGTAAGCCCAATTACAAACCTGGAAATTTTTAATTTTGTAGCTATATGAACAGACGATTTCACCATCCAGTCTGCTCCAAAAAATAATAAAATTGATCCAAAGATCAGGTAAAGAATACTGGTGATCATGATGAATATAAATTGTATTTATTGATCGTATCCCATACAGATAGAGTTACCATGTATCGAATTGTTTTATTCTCCTTCCAACGTCTGCGAATATTAGAACTGGATATTTCAAATCTCGGGATATTTGCGAATTGGATATTATGCAAAATCCAATTCGGAATGGTACTTGGTTTAAATCCTGGGCGAACTGCTACCAGAACAGAACATTCATCCACAATTATTTTTGGTTCTTTCCATAAATCAAATTTCCCCAGTGTATCACTTCCTATGAGAAAGAATAGATTATCTTTAGTTAATTGATTTTCAGTTTTGAATTGCTTTATTGTATCGACAGAAAAGGATGTTCCACCCCTCAGTATCTCCATTTGTGATATTTCAAATCGGGGATTATCCAATACAGCGGTTTCAAGCATTTCCAACCTTAATTTAACCGGGGTAATATCATTCCGATTTTTATGAGGAGGATTTAGCGCAGGAATAAATACTATTTTATCAAAATTTTCTGCTTCACAAACCGTTTGTGCAATGAGTAAATGACCTAAATGAGGAGGATCAAATGTTCCTCCGAATAAACATATTTTCATTACCCTTTTTTTAATATTCTTTTTTTCAAATCATTTATGATTTCATTAGCTTCTATATCCATATCATTGGAGAATACATGTTTAAAAGATTGATAGTATTTTTCGACTTCATCCACTTTTTCCATGGCGCTGTAGGAACGAATAATCCCCAGATGTGCTTCTGAAACATATTCTGTATCATAAAAATCTTCAAGCATCTGTTCAAAAGCAAGAATTGCAGAGTCATAAGCACCTAATTTTATATATAATATTCCGGCTCCAATTGCTTTTTCACCCAATTTATTCCTCAAATTCTGAACAGTGTTATTTGCAGATATTTTTTGATCAGAATAAGGATAATCTTCCAGAAATTCCTGAAGTTTATCGATAGCTTTTTCTGAAGATACTTGATCTAAATAGTATTTAGGCGACATGGCTACATAACATTCACAAATTCTCCAACGAGCCTGTTCAACCAAGGGACTGAATCCCATTCTTCGGACCAATTTATCATATTCAATGATAGCTAACTGATATTCTTCGTTTAAAAAATATGATTCTCCCAAATGATATTGAATGTTATCACCCATGTCAGTATGAGACGCCCGAATTGCCAATCTGTTTAAAATATCCTGCGCACTGATAAATTTTTCCTTTTCTAATAAGCGTAATGCTTCCTTGAATTGGGTATCATAATTATCATCATCCGTAATATTTCCTGCGCATCCCATCCAAATTAATGTGGGAACGACAATCCATAATCTTAAATAATTCATCATATACTCATATTTAAAAATTTATTGAAAAAGAAACTCCACCAACTCCATATTGAGCATATTTATCATAGATGAGTTTCACAGAAGTATCAATCGGTTTAGTCTCTCTTGTTTTACGAGTTGATGTCCAAACAGCTTCAAATGCGCTGAGAATATGATTAAACATCACTGCGCTGACAGCATAAGTTGCCATGGTCAAATACTCATTACTTTTTTCCCTTTGAGATAAATAATTATCTTTTATTGAACTGGAAATAATAATTTCCGTCGTGTCTCCAACGTCCTTGTACTGAATAATATAATTTCCCAATATTTCATCCCAACCTGCCACAAATTGATCATATTTTCCAATATTTTCGTAATAATCTCTGTCCTTAATAACATTTATTGAACCATTCTCAATTAATGTCGGAATATATGCAGTATTATAAAGATCCTCATCCATACCGTCCGGAGTTCCGGGAAGTGTACAATCATCCTCACCTCCTTCCATATCCCAATTCAAATCATATAAACAATCAGACGAATATATCTGATCATTATAAACAATATCCAAATGATGAGTTCCTTCTATTTTTACATCTGTATCCCAGGCTGGAAGACTGTCGGAAATAATATCACTTAATTGTTGTGTGAATGTTATCCAATTTAAAATGCTCCATTTATTATCAGCAAAATTTTCATAATCCAATCGTACTCCTTCTGCTTTTTTATTCCATTCCAGCCATCCTGCAATTCCGGCAATTTCCACTCCAGCAAATAATACCGATTTCCACCACGGGGATTGATTATAAATTTGTCCCCATCCGGGAAAAATCAAAGATCGCACCAATGAACGGGCGGGATATATTTGTTTAGAATTAACTGATTCTTCAGAGGTTGATATATCTGTAGTATCACTCAAGATATAATTCGGTTCAAACCTACCGTCATAGTTTTCCAGTAGATTTCCTCCAAAAATGATGGAAGTACAAAAAAACATTGATAAAACAAACTTATTCATGTTCCATTTCTCCAAAAACAATTAATTATTAAAACCAAATAAAATCGATAAATAAAACTGATTTTCACCTCCGAATTTAAGAGTTTCACCCCCAATCTCATTGGTAAATGAATTCAATCCTCTATGAATTTCCATGGTGATTGCCGTTGGATAATTATAAAAGGAAAATCCATTGATTCTTAACTCTAGTCCGGCTGATTGTTTCCACTCAATTTCATTAGTTTTTCTCCATGCATCTCCTATGCTATAAACGAATCCAAGGGAGCTGTTTTGAAATGTAAAAAAACCAATGGGAATGTTATGATTTTTTATTATTGGAATTCTAAGGGACATAGTTTCAATTCCTTTTTTTGTTCCTTCTATACTATAAAAAGGATATCCTTTTAATCCCGGCAAGCCTCCTGCAAAAAAGTGAAAAAAGGAATCTACTTTTGAATTGGTGAGATATCCTAAACTTGTGTTGGTTGAAAGCATCCATCCATTTGTTTTAGGGATTTCTAAATTGTAAGTTCCTGTTGTTTCCAATTTACCGGTATGATTCGGAGAAAACTCTTCCAATAATGTTCCCGATTCAGACAGATTCAATCCGGTGATAAATTCATTATGTTCATAGCTAATGTGTAGATCAATCTCAAATCCTTTTGAGGGGAGAAATCCAAAACCGGCTCTGCGTTTTAATGACTTTGTTTTCCATTGTATTCCTGCTAATAATCCACGAAAATAATCATAAGCAGCGCCTCCCTGGAAGTTTTCAAGAGGGATGCTTCTTTTGAAAAATGCCCTGTATCTTTGCCAAGTAAAGTAAGATTCAACGGAGTGGATTCCCAGAACAGATATTTTTGCTCCAAATCTAAACTGGATCATTCTGAATTTTAAATTATCATCTACCGGATAAACCGAATATTGATTTTGTTCAAATTTATTCCTGGTAAGGTAAAATACTTCCACAAATAATGTTGGATAAAATCGCTTGAACTCCAATAAAAAAAATAAATCCATATCCTTATTCAAATTTGAAGAAGCCCCACCAAAAAGGGTTAATCGTTCCAAAATTTCACTGGAGTAGAAATAAAATCCCGGTTTGATCGTTTTATAGTCACTCATCAATTTTGGCAGGATAAACATGGGGGGAAACTGGTCTTCGTATGTTTCTTTTTTATCTTCCCTCTCTGTCATAATTGGTGGTGTAAAATCAAATTCTCTTTCTCTTAAAACAGGTGGTTCACAAAATTGAATTGATTCTATAATGGAGATTGAATATTTACCATTTTTATAAATTGAAAATAGAATCTGCCCTTTTTCATTCACATCCGGCATAAACGTACCACCGGTTACATTGGTAATATATTTTTTATTTCCGGAGTCATCAATCATTGCCAAATTAAAAATTCCTGATTTGTCATCAGAATAAATATAACTATTTTTATTCTTAATTAATGAGCGTTCATCCCATGGATTGGCCAATATATTTTTGATTTTCTGCTCTTTAAAATCATAATAACCGACATCACGAAAATGATTCAAAGTATGATCAAAAATAATCCTGTCATTATTATTATCAAAATAGAGGGAATGGACGATTCGTTTATCACTGAAATTCGTCAGTTTATCGGATGTTTTTGATTCATTGTCCCATAAAAATATATTTTGGATTCCTCCGAATGTGGCAATATATGCTAAAGTAGAATCAGAAATCCATACCGGGGAAAACCCTCTGGATTCATTCGTCAGCCGTGACTCTTTTTTAGTTTTGAAATCGTATTGAAATAAATCAAAATATTTTGATCCATGTTTATTGGGATATTTTGGTTTTTTAGAATAAACAATTTTAGTTCCATCACCACTCCACGAAGCCTTACTCTGGACACCGCTGGATATTAACGTATCTTTTTTTGTATTTATTTCATAGACATAAAGTGAAGTTTGTCCAAAATAATCATTATTTTTATTCGATATATAAGAAAATTTATCTCCAATTGGAGACCAAGCAGGATGAAGATTAGTACTCCCTTCTGATATAATAATATTTCCCGTTTTTTCATTGTCAGAAATGATCTTACCAAAATTTGAATATTTATTCCCAAGTTCATTTTTGAAATTATTATATAATTTTTTAGCAGAAATTCCTATAGTGTTTTCTATAGCAGAATATACTGAAAAAGAAAATGGATTAGATAATTCATCCATAATTTTCCGCAAAGATTCACTTCCGTAATTTTCAGCAATAAAACTGCAGAGAGCATAACCAGAATTATAGGTGGATTCATTTCCAATTCCGGTTTTCCCAAATGTGTTCATTTCCGCAAGGGATAACAAATTGTCGTTTAAAAATCTGTCTCTCAAAATCATATCTCGATGAGTGTCCCAATTATCCCAATCTGCATTTTCATACATATATTGAGCTGTTCCTTCTGCAAGCCAAGGCGGAACAACCGTTCCTGGGATAGGATAACTTATGAGCACATTTGGGTAGCCATACAAGACATCTTTTCGTTTGATATCTTCATATCCCATAAATTGGAGATATCCTCCGGGAATATTCTGACCGAATTTCATGGCTTTTTGTATGGAAACAATATGTGTGAATTCATGAGTGATCACATTCTGCAGCCAGCGGTGACTTCCTCGCAGATCAAAATCTAAAGGAGACGTCCAGATAATAATTTTATTATCGTAATAATAGGCAGCACCGTTTGAAATATCATCAACATCTGTAAAAATAATGTGAGTTTTTTGGGGAGGTTCATAGTTGTACAAATCAGTTATAATCGGATAGATTCGTTCAGCGACTTTAGCACCTTCCCTGGCAGAATGTTCCGTGTCATCATAAAAATGAATTAAAAAATGTTCAGTTTCAAATGTTTGCCAATCAATTTCGGGATGGTTGTATTTGGTTTGTCCAACAGAAACAGAAATGAATATTAAATTTGTAATAACTATGTGTAAAAAACTATTTTTTAGTATCACTCCTATTCTTCCCTTGGTTATATAAAAAATTGAATAGAAAAATACGATTGGATTATGCCTAAATTATTTAAACCTTAAAAAATCAATAACATCAAAATCAATTTTTGTACGAGACTGGTAGTCATTACAAAAATTAGTACCCCTTTTTATTTCCCCTATGACAGGGGAAAGTAAATTGATCGACCAATTTATGCTATTCCCTATCATTCTCTCCTTTAAAAGGGGAGAAAAAAAGTGGGGGTTTTTGAATTGATTTTTCAGTTTTATTAAAGTGAAAATCAAATTAGTGCACAATTCCTGCTTTGATCAATTTCGACTGGGTTTGGTTATTTCCCTGAACCGTAAGATCAATATAGTAAATTCCTGATTCTACATCAGACACATCCCAAACTATTTCATTCGGCATTCCCTGAATTGGATTATCTAAAATTAGTTTATCAATATAAAATCCAGCTAAATCATAAATCTTGCATTCGATATTATTGGCAGATTCTACCTGAATTCTGATCTTTACGTAATTTTCAGTTGCCGGATTCGGATAAGCATAAGTTCTGTTTGAATCAAATAATTGATCTTGAATTGGGGATGAAATTGAATAGTTCAATTTTAACGTTCGGGTGTGTCCCATATCTCCGTTAGGATAATTCCACTCATTGCAACAATAAGATATATAGGACGAATCCGATCCAAAGGAAAAAGACCATATTGAAAAAGATGTACCTACCTCTTTGACTTTGAAAATAAAACTACCCTCATTTAAAATCCTTTCATAAATAAATTTTACTCTTTCTGAGTTTGATAAAGGAAAAGATAATTCAATATCTCCATTCCAATTAATGATGAAATATTTCTTATTAATTAAATCTTCAACTATAATTTCAGGGTGATTATCATCTAAAATCTGATTGGCAAAAATATTTCCATCAAAACTTCCATTGACAGGAAATCCCGGCATTAAACTACCATTTTGGTCTATAGCAAATAGAGTTCCATTTTCATCCAAAATAATTGCGTCTCCCCTTCCATCCAAATCTAAATCAATAGCAATAAGATTATTTAAATTATGGTCAAAATAGACCGATTTATCATCTGAAAATCCCGATTCTATCCTCAAAATATTTTCATCAATAAAGAAAGAAACCGTATCATTTTCTTGTATTACCATGGCGGTTTTTAAAAAATTATTATAAGATTCATCATTTACACTAAATAAAACATCTGTCTCTAATTCAGCGAGAATGTAAATAATTGAATCATAAAAAGTTTGCTCCATCAAATCGTATCTATTTTCATGTTCTTTCCATTCAAACTTATTCCAAATGGATGTGTTTTCCCCGTGTTCGATTATATGTAGTATTTCTTCCTCAATTACCCTCCCTTGGGTAAAAAACAATGAATTTTCAATTGATTGCTTAGTATATAAAATTGTCCTTTCAAATGGATCGAGATATGAAGCCCACCGGACTGAATCAATTCCTCCAATAATATTTTGCCCTGATTCATATTGGTAAATTAATTGGAAATGTGCAGAGAAATCTGGAAATCCGTCTAATTGATAAGAATTTGAAACCGAAAATGACATTGTATCTCCTGGCTCACTTATATCAAATATTTTTAAATAGGTTGCAGTAGCGTTATTGGTATGTGTATTTGGATACGTAAATGGACCAAATTCAGGGAGATCAAATTCACTGTTTAATCTTTCATACTCAGGATTTCCGTCAAACCACATATCTCCAAAATAACCACTGGATGGATCCTGAAATAGAAAAATAGACGGATAACCAATATCTTGGGCACCATCTGCTTCTTCCAAGTCAACCCCTTTTAGAATACGATCCGAATTAATAGTGTAATTATCGATTCCATTATTTATTATAGTTTCATCAATATGCCAAATCAGCAAACCGGAAGCAGGTAATCCTAAATCGTAATTGGGAATTTGGGTGATGACACCGTTATCATCTTTTTCAATATTAACCGAATCCATCAATATCTCAATAAATGGTGGGTATCGGTCCGTTTCTTCCCACTGGGTATATCTTAGTGAATCAATACTCACATTTGAATAAATCCAATTATTTCGATTTTCAATGAGAAAATATTCAGTATCAGTCATAATTACTTTGAAAATATTACCTTCATGTCTTGACAATATTGAAACCGAATTCAGAGTACTTATTGTTGTTGGTGTTTCCCACCCTGCAACTATTCGTGTCCATGCATCGGGAGGAGAAGGGATTAAACCTCTCCCATTATTTGATCCTTGGTCCATTAGTCCAAAAATACCGATTCTACTTTCTCCTGACTCCAAATCCCAAAGTGGTGGTAAGCCGGAAGCAAATCCAACCATCAAAGCCATGACTCCCGTTAATCCATATTGATAATCACAAGGTTGGGAAGATTGATCAAATAAAACACTTCCCTCTTCATACAATAAATGGTTTTCCGTTTCCGGTAGAATAATTCCATGTTCAATACCCAGAAATGGTTCTCCCAACATTTCTCTATCCACATAAGTACTTGGAATATCTTCCGGCGTTGGATCCAAATATGGTAAACTGAAATCCTGTCCAATTCCTGCATGAAAAACAATCACAAAATCTGAATCATCAAATGAAATTAAATCTACAGAATCAGCAACAGAAATTGCATCTTTGAATAATTTAACTAACCTCTCTTCTTTTACAGTTTCAGTTTCGCCATAGGGATTATAATAATTCATGGGAAACTGTAAGGTATATGCAAAATTATTCGATTCCGGATAAATTTTGGATTGTTCCAAGTCTATTCCAAATTTTTCGTAGGATACACTTTGAAAATAATTGTTCATTGCTTTCAATTGGGATTCAAAATATGCTTTATCATGGGGAGGAGGATCAATAAGGTAATTTCCGCATGATGTATCCGGATTCATTAAAAAATGGCCATTTCCTGTTGTACCAGAGGATTCACTTTCCTGAAACTCCACCCGAAGACAAATCACTTTTTTTTGTCCAATCACATCACCAGAAATATACTGAAGTGCGAAAAGCAGGAATGGGATTAAAATCCTGCAGAAATTTTTATACATTAAATACGAAGGGTTTTAAAATTCCCAGTTAAGGGAAAAGCGCATTGTGTTGGTAAGTGGATGCCCAGGATCTCCGGAAGTGTAACCAAAATCAAATCCATAACCGGAAAACCGCAGTCCAACTCCAAATGTCGGATTTGATATTTTTCCGGATTGATCCAAATAATAACCTGCCCGCAGGGCAAAATACTTGGAATACCAATATTCCATTCCAAAATTATGAACCAGTTTTTCTAACTCATTTTTAATAGTTCTGGAATCACCCGTACCAACCTCCAAAACTAAATTTTCTTCTGAACAATTAATTTCCGTGTCCTCACATCCATATTCACCATATCCTGGAGCACCAAAAGAAATTGAATCTGTCGGAAATCCTTCTGAATCATATCCGCCGATTTTCCCATCACCGCTAAAATCAGTATCCCCGCCTAATAGCCAGTCATCTACCCATGATGTAAATAATGCAATATAAACGGGATCTGTATGCGCAGTTTCCTGATCTCCATTTTGATTATATTCTCCGCTAATGCTGTAATGACCTTCATCATCATAGCGACCGACAAAACCATCTCCATCCCAATCCATATCGGGATAGGATGCAACAAGTAATTTATTTACATCATAAATTAGGGATAATTTGTTGAATTCACTGTCAATCACCCTGTAATTAATTCCAAAGGTAAGGTTTGTAGGTTGGGGATCTGCTTGTGCAGGATCTATGAACGCTACTTTAGGTCCAATATTTGTGATTGTTATTCCAATATCCAATTTTGGGGTAAGGAATTCTTTTCTGAGATATCCAAGGTCAAACCCGAAATCCAGAGAGGTTCCTTTCCCTTTTTCAGCACCGGCTCCCAGATCTACTAAATGCTGATAAGAAATCTTTGCATTTATACCAAATGAAGAATATTGTGATAATAATGAACTATAAGATATAGTGGTCGCCATCATAAAACTTGTAAATGTACCCAGATAATCTTCAGGACCTTCCCCCATACGAATTTGTTCACCCAGACTCAAATAAATCAGATGACCTCCAAATGTACCTAAATCGGGTACATGCTTTCTGAATGCAAAAAAATCATAATACAGATCATCAGCAAGGTTTGGTAGCCAATTTACATGCATCATAGCAAGTTCTGATCCTTCTAAAAATCCTAATCCGGCAGGGTTCCAATAACTGGCATACGCATCATCGGCAACCGCCACATTTGCTTCTCCCATTCCCCCTGCTCTGGCTCCGGGTGAAATGAGTAAAAATATGGCTCCTGCTTCACTTCCAATTGCGGGAGTGAGACAACTTAGAACCATCAAAGGTATTAGGGTAAAACGCTTCATTTTTTCTCCAAATAAATAATGAATTAAATTAACGGGATTTCACCGTATTTTTCTTACAATTAATAGCGTTTTTAAATAGTTGTCTCCATTGTGTAAACGAATCTATTTCAGTACATTGTTTTCAGTCAAGTAATGTTTTTTATTAAAATTAGTTCCATTTTGGTTCTTACTAAAACTTTGAAAAGATTTCTTGCGATAGAATTGTGAGTAAAAGGATTCTGGATATTGAAGAAATTCGACTCCATAAATTAATAAAAAAGCAAAGGAACATATGTGAGAACCATTACGAATAATAATCGAATCAGGAAAAATGGAAGGGTCGCATTATAAAGAACGGGCATGGATTTATTAAAACGATAAGCAGATAAAAATAAATTCATCCCGATGGGTGGGGTAAAATATCCCAATTCAAGATTCGCAATAAAAATAATTGCTAAATGTATTGGATCCAGTTGGAAAAATAAACCCAGAGGTGCAATGAGAGGAACAAAAACTATGATTGCAGAAAAAATGTCCATCATGCATCCTATAAGAAGAAGCAGAACATTTAGAAGTAATAAAAATACTATTTTAGACGAAATTGCAGATTGTATCCATTCCAGTAACCGCATGGGAATCTGTGCATCTACAAGATAGGCTGTTAATCCCATTGCTACACCAAGGATGATCAATACCCCCCCAATTAAGGTAGCACAGTCAATGATAATTTTTGGCAGGTCTTTTATTGGTAAATCTTTATAAACCACAATTTCAATGCTTAAAATATACACGACCGTAAATGCCGCAGTTTCCACCAATGTCATATATCCGCTGAACACTCCGGTGAGGATTAAAAAGGGCAGGATAATTTCCCATTTTGCTTTCCAAAAGCTATTTCTTAATTTATCCCAATTAAATTTGGATCTTTCAATTTTATGTTTTTTCCCCTGAAAATATACCCACCCAACCATACTCAGTACTAAAATCACTCCCGGAATAAACCCCTGAATAAAGAGATCTTTAACATTTACTCCGGCGGTTACTCCATAAATTATCATAGGAAGACTGGGAGGAAAAAGTAAACCCAAAGATCCTGAGACCGTGATCAATCCTAATGAAAATTTTTCTGAATATCCTTCATTTTTTAATAATGGGTAAAGAATTCCGCCTAATGCAAGAATTGTGACACCAGAACCGCCCGTTAGCGCAGTAAAAAAAGAACACAGTAAAACTACAATTACAGGTGTTCCTCCCTGCAGCCATCCAAACGCATATTTAAAAAAAATGTAAATTCGTTTTGGAGCTCCGCTTTCAGCTAAAATATAACCGGCCAAAGTAAAAAGAGGAATGGTGGGTAGTGTTGGTGATACAACGATCCTGTACGTTTCTGCGGCAATGGATGCTATAGGAGTATAATCCATCCAAAAATACAAAACAGCCAGGCCTCCCAATGCTAAAAATATTGGCAAACCATGATAGACGGAAAATAAAATAATAAGACTTCCCACCCAGGGGAACCATCCAGAATCCTGTAGATTACCTGAAAAACACACAATATACCACCCAATTGCCATCATTAGAATAGAAGCACGGTACATGGCATTGTTTCCGCTTCTGAGAATAACTTCCAACGCTATAAAGAAAAATCCAACCGGCATGATGAGTTGAGCTACCCATCTTGGGATGTGGGGTGCAATATCAATGGGAAACTGAAATTCAGTTTTTATTAACTGGATACTTCCCCATATCAAAGAACATAGAATGATAAAAGAAACTGATTTGGAAATCCATCTTCCAAAATTGAAATCGTCATCAGAAACAAATAATGGTTTTCGGGTAAGTGCTAGCAGTTTATTTTGACGTGTAGCAAGAACAGCTCCCAGAAATCCTGTCCAAAGCGTCAGATGTTGAATAATTATTTGAGAAGCGGGAATACTTTTTAGTTGAAAGATCCTTGCAATGATGTCATAAAAAGGAAGAAACGTGATGGCAAAAAACACAGAAATAGCCAGAACATCTTCACCCCATTTCAGTCTCTCATTAAAATGGTTTTCATGATCGACTGGGGGATTAGTCAGAGTCATTCGAATCTGCTATCTTTTTATTATATGATTTTTTTAATTCAATAATTTTGTCAAAAAATTCCGGATGTGTAAATATTTCTCGAATACTTGGGTACCAATCGTCCACGATTGAATTCCAGTTGTTTTTTTCTTCAACAGTGAGTTGAGTTACTTTTAAATCGTACTCCTTCATCACTTCAATAGCTTCTTTATCTCGATACCTTAGAGTTGCCTGATATTGTTTTTCAAATTCTTTGGAAATGTTTAAAATTGCTTCTTTATCCTTGAAATCAATACTATTAAATATTTTTGAATCAACGACAATTCCTCCCGTTAATAATCCCCATTTTAACTCAAGCATGTTTTTACAAATTCCGAACATCTGCTGGGCTAGCGCAAACTGTGGATTACTGGAGATGGCATCAATTAATCCCGTCTGTAAACCCGGAAGAATATCAATAGAAGAAAGAGGAACGGATTGATATCCGGCTTTTTCCCAAATTTCAGAAAATTTGTAATCTCCTGCCCAATTAAATATTTTATGGTTTTTAAGATCATCCGGATTTTTTATAGGTTGAGTTGTGAACCAATAAACCCAACCCACATCATTGATCATCATGAGTTCAAATCCATTTGATCGAATTCCATTGTATAAATCATCTTTCAATTCAGATCGAATAAAATCAACTTCCTTATAATTGTCAAAGAGCAGGGGAATAAAAAACATATAAAAATCAGGGTTAAGTTCAGATAATCCTTCCGCAGTAATAGCGGCTCCGTGGATCTGCCCAATTCTCATTTTTCGTATCATGTCCCGTTCATCGCCTATTACTCCACCAGGATATATTCTAAGTCTGACTCTGCCTTCGGTTGCGGCTTCCCATCGTTGTCCTAAATCAACCAACATATAGTACCATTCTGAACCATCAGGAGCTAAAGTTGCTAATTTAATTACGGTTTTCTTCGCAAATAACGGGAAAGTCAATCCAATGAAAATAATCAGGATAAAAATTCTTCTCATGTTTTACAGATAGTCTTAATAAAATAATTCATCAGTTCTGGATAATAACCATTTTGCACGGTTTCGTGCGATAAGATTTTGAAGATTAATTTCCTCATCATCCGAAGAGGGAATCGTAAATGCTTTATTCAGTAAATGGATAAATTCATCCTTATCCTGATTTTTTACGGACACCGACTCAGCATATGCCACATACGGACCTGCATCTTTTCCATAAGATAATCTGACAGCTTCATCAAAAAAATATTTCACCCTTTTTCTCTTTTCTTTGGTAACAGGAAATTCAGACATTGTGTAAGAGATTAATGCTGAATAAATACGTCCGTTTCCCCAAGATGGATCAAGATTCAAAGCGGTATTCAAGAGTAAACCGACCTGAGGTAATAATACCACTGCTTCCGGAGATCCCTTCCCTGCTTTGATGAATCCACCTATTGAAGCTGCTGTCCAATATAAATTGGAAATATGCTGTATCTCAAAATTTATTTTTATATGTTCAGGATCCAACAGCCATAGATCAATTTCAGGATAGGAAATTCTCAGCGCATTTTTACCAAGAACTAATGCTTCAGAAAAAGACTGTTTTGCTTCAGAATACACTTGTTTGGATGCTAAATAATCATTATAAATTTTCCGATCTCCCATTTCTAATTGAAAAATATATCCATATTGGGTTAATCGTATTTGTGCTTCAAGAAGGATGGTTGAATTAAAAGGATTTTCCTCCGCTTTTCGTAATGTCCTGTTTACTTTTAATTCAAATACTTTTTCACTCAGATTCGGATGATGAGAGAGAAGATAAACAGGCGTACATCCGTTTACAAAAATTAAAAAGAGTCCACCTATAAAATAATAAGAAATGAACCTCAATGGAACCTTCAGTGAAAATATATCAGGATGTAAATAATTCCTGATATAATGGGAAATCACCTGACAACTCCCTGACCTGATCTCTTACAGTATTAATCTTATTTTCATTTTCATGGTTTTTCACAATATAATCAATCATTTTTGCAATTAATTTTATTTGATCTGTCTTCATTCCTCTTGTTGTTATTGCAGATGTTCCAATGCGAATTCCGCTGGTGACCAGTGGGCTTCTCTTGTCAAAAGGAACCATATTTTTATTTACAGTGATTCCCGCTAATTCCAGAGATTGCTCCGCTTTTTTACCGGAAATGTCATTTTTTGTTAAATCAATTAACACAAGATGTGTATCTGTACCTCCGGAAATAACAACATAATTTCTTTTCATCATTTCTTCAGCAAAGCATTTTGCGTTTTGAACAATTTGACCAGAATATTGTTTAAACTCCGGAAGCAGAGCTTCTCCAAACGCTACTGCTTTTGCACTGATGATATGCATTAATGGACCACCCTGAATTCCCGGCATGACCATTGAATCTAAAAGTTCGGAAATATTTTTCACACGTCCGGATTTCGGAGCAATTTTACTCCAGGGATTTTTTTCATCTTTTCCCATCATAATCATTCCTCCTCGAGGTCCACGGAGTGTTTTATGAGTTGTAGTTGTTATCACATCGCAAAATGGCATGGGAGATGGGTGCAAACCGGAGGCGATCAATCCAGCAGGATGAGCAATATCTGCCATGAGAAATGATCCTGTTTTATCAGCGATTTCTCTAAACGTCTCAAATTCAATAAATCGTGGATAAGCACTTCCTCCGCAAATGATCAATTTCGGCTTATGTTCTTTCGCTAATTTCAGGACTTGGTTAAAATCCACCCTTCCTGTTTCAGCTCGAACGTGATAAGAAACAAAATTATATAACTGACCGGAAAAATTGACGGGACTTCCATGAGTTAAATGACCTCCATGAGATAAATCCAAACCAAGAACTGTATCTCCTATATTCAAGAAAGTCATTAATACCGCCATATTCGCCTGAGATCCTGAATGGGGTTGAACATTGACATATTCCGCATTAAACAGTTGTTTTGCCCTATCACGAGCTAAATTTTCCGCTTCATCAACATGTTCACAGCCACCGTAATACCTCTTTCCAGGATATCCCTCGGCATATTTATTTGTCATAATACCTCCGGCGGCTTCTAATACTGCTGGACTGACAAAATTCTCCGAAGCAATTAGTTCAAGCGTATCCCTTTCTCTAACATATTCCCGTTGAAGAATTTTAAAGATACGACTATCAGATTCATGTAGGGAAGTCAACCTACCAATCCGCTTGTTTTTCAAGTTTATCATCAATCCAATTATAACAGGACGAAGATGGTTTGACAAACCCTCTTCTTTTTGATTCAGGATCTAACATGAACCAATTTGCTTTCCCAAATAATACTTCATTCTCTTTTAACCACTGCATTGAACCTGAATTCCTTTTATATCCCTTTTCTCCTGCTTTTTCAAATTCTCTAAATGCAAGAGAAGCAACAATCCTGTCATCCAAGCTGATCATTTCACTTCGACAATATTGAAATCCCTTATAATAAACCTTACCGATCTGACTCACAGACTCACCTGATGACCGTGATATCTTATCAGCTTTTTTTGCCCATTTTTTAGCATCCTTAAATTGATCCAGTTCAATATTGATATCCGAAATTTTTATTGCAATTTTAACATCACGAGGATCCAACATAAATAATTCCTCAAATGCTTCAGAGGCGGATTCAAGGTCATCCATTTCATAATAAATTTCTCCGATCTTTCGATATGCACTTTTATTAGATCCATCTACACGAATAACTTTTTGAAAGACATTAATTGCTTCATCATAACGGTTATTTTTTATGAGACGCTCTGCATAATCGAGTCCATAAGCAATATTATCAGGATTATTCTCAAATCGTTCCTTAATAAATTCCAAAGGATCTTCACCGCTTTTTTCCAGTGTAAGTGCAAGTTCTCCCTGTGCTATTTCATTATTCGGATCTTCTTTCAAAAGTCGTTTTAAGATATAAACCTTATCGTCATATCGCTTTAATTCTCCGTAGGCATTGGATAATTCCATCATAAGATTTGTGTCATTTTCTGTTAAATCCACAATGCGTTCCATTTCATTGATATACTGATCCATTTTATTTTGTTTTTTGTATGAATAAGCCAATCGCTTTCTGAGATTTACATTTTGAGGCAATTTTTGAAGTCCCTTCAATATTACTTTTTCAGATTCACTAAACTCGCCTAAATACTCATGACCAATTGCATAATATTGATAAATTTCTTCCGGTGGAGCCAAAACAGGATCATAAACATCACATCCCAATTCAAGGATCTGTGAATACATTTCCACAGTTTCTCTCCAATTCCGGTTACGATAATATTCTGCGGCACTGCTCATAAATCGAGGACATTTCAGAAGGCGCAATGAATCCAGTTTTGCCTGTTCCGCAACTGAATTATCCTCTGGACCGGACGAGGGAGGTACACACATTGTTATAAAAAACATGGATAAGGTAATCCAAAAATACATCCATCTTTTCTTCAAAATATTCATTTATCTATTCCTTCTTTTAACAAACCAAATATCTCCTATCGTTAATCCTATTTTAAACGATTTTACAGTTTCATTAATCAAATTCCCACTTTTTATTTTTGAAAAAGTGACTGCAAAATCAATTTGATTTCCCAATTTACCAAATGGTAATCCCATGCCAATTGATACATCAAACTTGTCAACTTGATTGGAATTATTTTGAAAATTCATTTGTGAAATTGAATAACCCGTCCTCCAATGTAATTTATGAATAATATTTTGGGGAAATTCTCCCGCATATTTAATCAGTCCCTGAGAGAGGTATATTTTTTTTGATAATCCATCTTTAAATTCAAATAATTCATCGGGAGTATTGCCGGTATTTTTCCATATTCCGCCTTCGTACATGAATGAAATATCTGATGTATATTTTACGTTAACTCCAAAATTAAATTCTATTGGATTATAAAAATTTCGAAATTGCGTAATGACAGGATCAGGAGATTTATCTATCCCCGGGAAATCAATTAAAGATACATCATGAATTCCGTTTTTATTTACATCAATAAAAGGTTGGTAAGATTGTACTTCTGCTGAAAAATTTCTCATAGTAAAATCCAAGTTCAAATACAATATTATTTCCTGAGTATCAATAAAAAATGGATTTGAAGTGAAATAAAATTGTGAAATAATACCGTTAAACAACTTTCGTTGATCATGAATATAAAAGTCATCTTTTAAATCAGTGATTTTGTGTACTCTTGTGGAACCGAATAACAAATCAAATCCCCAACCACCAAGACCAATATTACCGAAAGGGAATCCGAAAGCAAATCGTAAAGAAGATAATCCTCCGGAATAATCCACACTTTGATTTAATAATGAGGATTCCCCATTTTCATATGTCATCAGATCGGTTCTGTTAAATTGTACATTTTGATCCGCATAGGGAAAAAATCCGACACCAATTGCATATTTTTGTTTAATAGGAACAATAAAAATCACCAAGTCAATATTTGAATGTTGATTTTCAACATTTTCCCTATTAACATACCGGGTAGTACCCATGAATGTACTTGAGAATATAGAGAATTTGGATGATGACCAAGTTGATGGATTCATTAAAGAAAATTGCCGTCCGTATCCTGGAATTAAACCTGAAGAGGAAAGTCCTGTTGAAGCAACATCTTTGTATAAACCGGGATTACCCATTCCGTAACTGTTTATCATACTTTGTGAATAACAAATTGCAAAAAATATTATCAGAATTATTAATTTTTTAATTGTCAACATATTCAATTGAGATATTTGAAAATCCAGAATCAGGTTTTTCTATTGATAAAATTGAAAATGGATCATTATGAATACTTCCCTGCAAATTGATACCAAAATGTTCTATTTCCTCCGTGAGTGCGTATTGAAGATAAGATTGTATTCTTATTTTTAATTTTCCATTTTCGATCCAAGCGGGAATATATACAGATTTATCTACAGAATATTCTTCTTCAATATGAAAATAATGTCCAAGGTCAATTATACTGTCCGATAAGGAATAGGCTAACACAGTAACAGTTCCAGCTTCGGCATCGAACGGAGTGTTTAAAAAGATATAGGAGTCATCATTGAGAATAAATTGATCCGGTAATCCTGAGAAAGAATCCAGATCGAATTGAATTACAGATTTAAATAAACTACCACCAATATAAAGAGAATCTTGAGGTAAGTTTGAAAAATCCGGTGGGTCGATAAGTGTAACATCCTGTAAAATTGGTAAGGAAAATGATGCTGCATAACTGGAATCAGAACTATCAGTTAAGGTATAATAAATATAAAACTCCGGTTTATAAAAAGATTCGCTGCTGTACATTTTAATAAAATCGGATGTTTCCGTTTGTGATAATAAAAAACACTTGGATGTGTCTTCTGAATAAAACAAAAACTCACTTATTTTAGCTGTATCTTTTATCATCACTTCCATGGAATTCACTGTGGAATTTGAATCTTCCTCACTCAACTGAAAATCACCTAATCCAAAAGAGAGGGGAAACCCATCAGGATCAAATTCAGGAAAAAGGGTTTTATCTTCGTGAAATATTGAATCGATTTCATGATGCAAATAAGAAACAAAAATTGCGGGAATGAAATTAGCTGAATCAGGAAAATATATTCTTAAAATCATGCTGTCCACCGTAACCGAATCGGAAAAAACTTCAGGATAGGCATTAAGTGCATAATATGAGGTGAAATCAATTAATGTGAATTCACAATTGTAATTATTTTTAGAACCGGAATATAAATAAGTATGGTCGCCTAATTTGGGCGAGGTTATATAGGAATATCCTGAAACGATATTATCAACTGTGAGGGAATGAAATTCAAAATTTCCCTCAAATTCAGGGTGGGTTATAGAATAATTTTTATCGGAACAGGAAAGAAGAAATATGAAGGGAACTATTCCTGTGAAAATATAATGTAACAAATTTTTTCTCATTCTTTAAAGTATTTATCTTCAATGTATTAAGAGGTCAATACCTCATCAATTTTATCGGATAATGTGAAATAATCAGGAGATTCCTCATCATTCCAATCAATCACAGATACTTTATTACTATGCTTTTCAACGGCTTTTAGTTTCATAAAATCATCCACAAGGGAAGAACCGGGAAAATTAAATACAATTACTTTATCAGCGTAATGAACAGCGGTTTCATGAGTATTGACAATATCGTTATCCAGATAATCAGGGATTTTGAGTCCTGCTGCTTCAAATGATTCTCGTTTAAATTGACAAAATTCATCCATAGAATGGACGATATAAGCAGATTTTATATTTTTGTAATCTATATTTTTTGAAACTTTATCTTTATATTTCTGATGGTATAAAAGCGGTACGAGACTGGACTGCCATCCATGACAAAGATACATATCCGGTTTCCAAAATAAATGAGGTAGAATTGCAAGCCCTGCACATGCAAAATAAGCAAACCTCACATCATTATCAGACAGAATACGTCCATTTTTAGCTTTGTATAATAAAGTGGAAAGGGGTTTAAACCATTCTAAGTGTTCCAAAAAATATACCTGAACACGAGTCTTTGGAATGAATGCACTTTTAGCCGAAGATGATTGATCAACACCATCAAATTCAAAGGGAATCTCCCTTAATCTGATCACTTCTCTCAATATATATTTTCTTTCGCTAATATAACCATATTTGGGGATCATTGTTCTCAAGTCATGGGATTTACCCTGAAGTAGTAATGATACTTTTGCTGAGTAATTTCCTAATGTTGAAGGTAGAGTAAATGGTGTTATTTCCGATGTCAGAAAAAAGAGTTTCATAATTATTCCAATTCTATTTGTTTTAAAGATTCACGCACAATAATTGTATATTCACTTTCCGGATATACATCTAAAAATTTTAAAAATTGTTCTTTTGCATCAGGTTTATTATTCATTGCTAAATAAGACATTCCAATTTTTAATTGGGCATCATCATCTTTGTCCGTGCCAGGAAAATTTCTTACTTTTTTAAATCCTGAAATAGCTTTTTTAAATTCCGTTTTAGAGTAAAAACATTCCCCCAGCCAATATTGGCTGTTATCCGCAAGTGGATTTAATGGATCATCCTCTATTAAACGTGTAAATCCCAGTGCGGCTAAATCAAACATGCCATTCTGATAATAATGCAAACTCTCATTATATTTTTGTTGATAGGATTCTGAAGTCAATTTTTCCACCACATCATTTTTACCAGATTGATACCCTATAGCTGACAATTCTTTATAACTGTTTGTCAATGTAAAGAGTTTATTTTCAATGAAGGTTGTTTTTTTTTCTAAAATTGTAATTTTATCATCCAGTTTTTTTATCAGTATAAATATATTTTCATTTAAAGAATCCAAATGTTCCTGTGACTGTGTATTATTTTGGAGAACCGATCTCAACTCAGGGATCAATTCACTGTTTTTAGTTTCCAATGAATCAAGTCGTACATTTGCTCGATCAATTTTAGCATTCAGACGTTTCAACTCTTTTTCCGCATTGACCTGAGAATAGACCGAACCGGAACACAAACAAAAAAGAATGTAATTTAAAATAAATAAGAAGGAATTTTTCAAAATATAAAATAGTGGGCAAATAGCATCAGGGAATTTAATCTCTAATAAAAATATGTTCAAATGATTAAAGAATCATTCAAATGAGTTAATTCCCATATTCAATGCTAAACCGATCATCATAAAACAAGATAATAGGAACGAACCTCCGGCAGAAATAAATGGAAGCGGTAATCCTTTGACAGGAATCAACCCAACTGCCATTGCTGTATTTACAAATATATGTGATAGAAGAATAGTTCCTATACCAATCAAAACGAGACTTGAAAAACGATCATTAGATTCAAAAGCTAATTTAACAATTTGAAAAATTAACAAAGCAAATAAACAAAATAATACCATAATGAATCCAAACCCCATCTCTTCACCAATGACTGATATAATGAAATCAGATTCCTGTACAGGTAAAAATTTCAAGTGAGTCTGTGTTCCATTTCCCCATCCTTTTCCAAAAAAACCTCCGGAACCAATAGCTGTTTGACTTTGAATCACCTGATAGGCAGAACCCAGAGGGTCTAAATCTGGGTTCAGAAGAGTCAGAATTCTTTTTTGTTGATAAAGAGTCAATAAACTCCATATCCAAGGTGACAACAAACCAAGCAGTAAAAAAGAAAAATATGTCATGACACCATGGACTATATTTGGGCGTGCAATATACAAAATACCAATCATGGTGATTCCCCAAATTGTAAAGGACACATTATGAAAAGCCGTCAGAATGCTAATTAAAGGACCCACTAAAAGAAAAATAAAATATGGATTAACACGTGACCAATAAATCATGGGAATCAGTGTAGATAAAATAATGATAGCAGACCCCAAATCCGGTTGTTTTAATACGATTATTGTGGGGACAATTGCCACAATAATGGAGATGATTATTGTGCGGAATTTTTTCAAATCCAAATTATGATCAGATAAATAACGTGCCAACACTAAAACAACAATCCACTTTGCAAATTCAGATGGCTGAATACCAATTGGACCAATATCAATCCATCGATATGTTCCGGAAATTTTTTGACCAATAAATGGAAATAATATTGCCAGAACGATAGCTCCATAAACCAAATATGCGGATTTATGATAAAAAGATTTAGGTAAATAAAATGTAATAAAAAACAGTACAATTCCCGGAAACACAAATAGAGTCTGTTTTAAAAATGAACTGGATTGAATTGTACCACCCTGATGAATGGCAATATTTAACAACGCCAGTAATCCAATAAAAAACAAAAGAAAGGTTACACCGATGATAATATAATTTGCTTCTTTAATTTTTTCAATTATTCCCATAAGTATATAGATCAATATTTTTATTTGAGAAATAAATATCAAAAGCTAATCTAGCGATGGGAGCGGATACTTCACCGCCATGTCCTCCATTTTCAATGAGAACAACAATCGAAATGATTTCTTCCCTGTACTTTCCAAAACCGAAAAACCATGCATGAGGCTCACCATGGGGATTTTGGGCAGTCCCTGTTTTTCCTGATACTTTCAACCCGTTGATATGAGGATCTGCTAATTTACCTGTTCCGCCAGATTGTGATACGGTAGCAATTAAGAATCTGTCAACCAGCCTCCACGTGTTTTCAGAATAATTCATTGAAAGATTCAATTGTTTGAATTCCCCATAATTAAAATGTAACCTATTGGTATGTCCATGAGTTGCGGTGAGATTTGCAAATTGTAATAATTGAAGTGGTGTAACCAGTATTTCTCCCTGACCAACCGCAAGATTCAGCATTGCTCCCTTCGACCAACCCCATTTACCATATTTTTTGTTTAAGTAATTCCTGTTAGGAATTAACCCATTCTTTTCTTCCGGTAAATCAATCTGTGTTTTTGTCCCAAAACCAAAATTTATTGATGTTGCTGCCCATTTTTCCAAAGAAACGGACTGGACAGCTTGAAAAAAATAAATATTACATGATTGAGCCACAGCTTTTTCCATATTGACTATACCGTGACCCTCTTCTTTCCAGCAATTAAAAATTCTATCTCCAAAGCTGTAACTTCCACTGCAAAATGTTTCCCAGTTTGGTAATACTTTTTTTTCTTCAATAAGTGGAAAAAGTAAAATTAATTTAAAAATTGACCCAGGAGGATATAAACCTGAAGAATTCCTATCCAAAAGCGGAGTCTTTGGATCTTTAATAATTTTTTTCCATTGTTCATGTGAAGTCCCACCAGAAAATATTTGAGGAGATAATCCGGGTGAACTCACATAAGCTAAAATATCTCCCGTTTTTGCATTGGATACCAATACAGTACCTTTTTTTCCTGACATTGAATTTTCCATTGCTTCTTGTAATTCGGAATTAATGGTTAACCTCATATCATTTCCGGGGATAGGCTGAATGATTCGATCCACCAGTTGTCCTACGATTTCTCCTCTTACATTTACTTCGAAAAAATCTATACCTTTTTGACCGGTCAAATATTTTTCATAATATTTTTCAATACCATTCCAACCGGTTAGATCTCCTAAATCATATGTGGTTTGGTCACCCAATTTCTTTAATTTTACACGATCTACTTCCCGGACATACCCTAAAAAATGAAAACCATTTATCTGGCTTGGATATGACCTTTCCGGAAGTTTATTGTAATGTATTCCAGCGAGACTTGATTTATTTTCCTCTAAAAGACTCAATTGTTTAAAATTCAGATTTTTAGCTAAACGGGCAGTAACAAACCTATTTCGATAATATCGTGTGTAATTTTTTTCCAATACTTCAAATGGAATTCCCGTTAACTCATTTATCAAATCAAATTTAGCTTGTTTATTTTCAAATTCTTGGGGAATCGCTGAAAGGACAAAAGTTGGATAATTATCTACCAAAATGTTTTTATCTCTGTCCAATATAAGTCCACGTGGTGCAGGAAGTGAAAATGCCTGAATTCGATTCACTTCCGCTTTTTCATGATACACCTCATGCTTGACAATTTGAATATAAAAGTATCGAGCGATCAAAATAAAAAAAGTAACCGAAATAATTCCTTTTACAACCCTTATTTGCCCTCTGTGAATTATATTTTCTGCTTTTAACATTCAGGGTTTTTTATATAGTGGATTTATAATTTGTAAAATACCTGCAAATCCTAAAGTATATAAGGAAGTTAAAATCCACAATAGAAAAAAATGGATTAGATTGTCAAGTACTATGGATTGATATCGAATAAAAGTTGTACATAAAAAATGGAAAAGTATAACGGATAACCAGACACCATGAAATTGAAATTGAGTATGAATTTTATTATGATAAAAAAGTAATCCAAGAATATATCCTGTAATAGAATATGTTAAGGGAGACAATCCAAATGAGGTACTTACACCTAATAAATCTGCCATAATTCCCAAGCTGAAGCCCAATAATACTCCTTGAAAACTGCCATATTGCACACTGATATACAGAATAAAAATGAGAATGAAATCAGGTCGAATTCCATTCAATGATAAAAAATCAGAAAGCAAAATTTGAACTCCCAAAATAATCAATCCAATAACATAAATCTTAATTTGATTCATTCTTTCCCTCAAGGATAACAAATACATCTAAAAGGGATTCTATGTCCTCTGTAATTTGAACCAAAATAATTTTTTCAAAACTCCCTAATTTATCTATTATACCACTCACAGTTCCAACGGGTAAGTTTTTCGGGTATATATTGCTGAAACCGGATGTTATCACTCCATCACCGACGTGAATTATAGCATTTTTTTGAACCTCTCTAATTTGACATTTATTGTTTCCATACCACCTTAATATTCCTGTATTCCCCTGGGGTAAAACTCTAACACTTAATCGATAATTTATATCATTAATGAGTTGGACAATAGAAGAAGATTCTCCTGCAATTAATACTTTTCCGATGACGCCATTCGGAGTAAGAACAGGATCGTTTTTTTGGACACCGGATTTTTTTCCCACATCGATTGTCAGTGAATTAATGTTGGGTAATATGCCCTTATTGATCACTTTCGATGGTAATAAGGTTAATTGATTTTCCCTTTGGAAAGATAACAAGTCCTGCAATCTTTTATTTTCATATTCAAGAAATTGCATTGATGACACTTGTAAAGATAACTGAAGAACTTTTCCTCTTAAAAGAGTGTTTTCTTCATCTAATGTATATGAGTATTTGATCCAAGTAATGGGTTTGTACAGGGAAGAAAATAAATCAATAACTCTGGACCTGAACAATGCTACATTTTTCGTGGAATTATCTGTAAAAAGAAGTGTAAAAGAAATAATTGTACAACTAATAAATAAAGCATGTTGTTTATTTTCCACTACAAATGAAAATATTTTTTTCATAAAAGTTAAATCAACACATCTTTATATTTCCTCAGATTTTCAAGAACCATTCCAGTTCCCTTTACCACAGTTAACAATGGGTTTTCCGATAGATTAACCGGAATATTTGTCCGTTCTCTGATTATTTGATCCAAGCCATGAAGAAGACTTCCACCCCCTGTCAGAATAATGCCTCGATCCAAAATATCAGATGCTAATTCAGGAGGCGTTTTTTCCAGAGCATGTTTTACGGATTCCACAATACTATTTATCGGGTCTTTTAATGCATGCCGAATTTCATCCGAAGAAACTTCAATAGTATTTGGAATTCCGTTCACCAAATCTCTTCCCTTTACAGAAATGGTTTCCGGTTTCATTCGCATTGCAGACCCTACAGCTATTTTAATAGATTCACTCGTGGGTATTCCAATTTCTAATTTATGTTCGTTTCTAAACCATTGTACAATGGCTTCATCCATTTCATCACCGGCAATTCGAATGGATTCTTTGGTAGCAACACCATTAAGCGAAATGACTGCAATTTCCGTAGTTCCTCCCCCGATGTCAACAATAATATTTCCAATAGGTTTACTGATATCCAACCCTATTCCTATTGCAGCAGCAACTGGTTCTTCAATGAGATATACTTCCCTTGCATTTGCTCTTTCTCCAGAATCCTTTACCGCTCTCCTTTCTACAGAAGTAACTCCACTGGGAACACAAATGACCATTCTTACTCTTGCGATTCGATTTAATTCAACCTTTCGAATAAATCCCTGCAGCATTCCATCCGTCATATTAAAATCTGCAATCACCCCATCCCGTAATGGCCGAATTGTCTCGATATCCCTATGAGTTTTTCCTACCATTTCCTTTGCTTCGTTTCCAACAGCAAAAATCTTTTCATCATGAACTGACCTGGCAACGATTGAAGGTTCATTGATAATCACTCCTTTTCCTCGAAGCCAGATGAGGGTATTCGCTGTACCCAGATCTATAGCAATATCACCGGATAACCAGCTAAAGGGTTTAGTTAATATAGAAAGTAGACTCAATTGATATAGAAAGACTTAGTTAATGAGGATGAAAATTACAGCAAACTTGAATTATATCCTTTTACAATTCACATGAATAATAATTTTTCTTGCAGTTAAAGGAAAATCCTATTCGATTTATTGTTTTCTACCCTTGCAAACCTTGTTTGCTGAGAAAATCTGCTTCTTTATTTTTCTCCCGAGGAATATGGGTTATGGTCCAGCGGTTAAAATTGGATAAAATATTCATAGCTTTTTGATAACATATTTTCATTCTCTCATTTTTAACCTGATATTTTCCATTGATCTGATTTACAATGAGTTGACTATCAGAATAGATTGTGATGATTTTTAGTTCTTTTTCAAGGGCATGATTTAAACCATCAATCAATGCAAAATATTCAGCTTCATTATTGGTTTTATTTCCAATATAATTTGAGAAGGAAAATACCTTCTTTTCATTTTTATAACATACTCCACCAATTCCCGCTCCTTGTCTGTCCGGCATTGCAGCTCCATCAATATAAAGCACGACTTCATTATTTGATTTTAATTTTGATAAAATAGATTCAATGAGTGTAATTTCCGTTTTTGTCCCGGATTCGTCCAAAATCGAACTCAGTTTTTTCAATAAGACCATCTTTTCAGAATGGGTTAATGTGAGGATTAATTTATCTTCCATTTTAAGCCAGTCAATCAGGGAATTGAAATAAAATGGGGTGTTTCCAATTGATAGTCACCGAAACCATTCGCATCAACAAATCTAAAGGTTTTATTCACGGTAAAATAATACCATATTTCGAACGCTTTTTGGTTTGAATAATCTGAATACCTTTTCACTTCATCCGGAAATCCAAATAAAATATAAATCATTCCCATATCTGTTTTCCACCCATCCTGAAATCCGCTAAAATGTTCTACTGTGTATGCCACCCGTTTATAATATTCATCCATGAGTTCATTTTCTAATGTTTCATGTGACGGATCCCGGACATCCCAGAATGTTTTAAATAATTGTTCCTTTTCAGCTTTCTTAGATTTTTTTATTTCAGAACGCTCTATTGAGGTAAGAATGTATTTCATCTGATCCAATGCTTCATCAATATCAGTTACCCTACTTGAGATACCCGGTTTCAGGATAATCAATTCTATAGATTGTTCATCCTGTTTTTTCCCATCTCTTACTCTTACCATGAACGTATAGGACAAATCGGAAAAAATTGAAATGGGAAGGTGTACATAATGGTGAAAATAACTGATATTAACAGGAATTTTATTTTCCTTTCTTACCTGTTCTTTTCCAATTTTACTTATTATTTCCCATTCAAGTTCACAGTTATCCGATTGACTGAATCCAGAAATAAACAGACTGACTGAATCTTTTCCTGAGGAAAGAAAATAATTCCAACTGGGGATGAGATCGGGTAAAAAACCCCAATTTCCCGGTTTTTCAAGAAGTACTACCGGTTTATTAATATAGGGTGTTTTTGAAATTTCTAATTCTAAATCCTGACTTACTTTATAAAATTCTCTACTTTCAATATCAAGAACATTCGCCATTACGACATATTTATCCATAGGAATCATTTTTTCTGTGAATAAAGTGATGGTTTCGGTTTTCCTGATTGTTTCAATATAATGTTGAACATGGATCGAATCAGTCCAAGTATTTTTATGAAGTAATTTTCCTTTTTTATTCATCACTACTATTTGGGCTTCATACCCTGAAATAAATTCATTGTTTCTTTTAATAAATTGAAGAGTTTTTAAAGGAATATCCAGATACATTTTAACCAAAATGGAATCCTGCCATTGAGTAGTTACTGGTACCGTATTTATTCGGATCTTTTTGTAGTTACCCACATCATTATTTTTATCCTTGCTGTAACTATTTGCCATAAAAACAAACAAACACAGGAATGCTATTATCCAATGAGTTCGTTCTTTTTTTATTTTTTGTTTAATCATTTTTCCATAAAAACCGTGTTAACCCTTTAGATGTTCCAATCCATAATTCCTCATCCTCTAAATAAAGGGTATTCACCCGACCCAGGAAAGGATAAGAATATTCGTCAATAAAATAGTGTTCAAAATCAAATTTGAACAAACCTGAATTATTTCCGAAAAATCCGTAATTCTCGTTAAAGGTCATCGAGTAAATCCTTTGTTGACGAACAGAGTTAAATCTGAATATTATTCTCCAAAATCTCGTTTGCCTGTCATAAGAAATTAGACCTTGTTTTGCAGCAATATAAACTAAATTATTATATTCCTCAATTTCCCAAAAATCTGAAAATTGATTCTCGCCACCTCCAAGAGATGTGAAGTTCCCAAATTCCCTGAAATCAAACACAGATTCTGTTATTTCATCATAAATAAACAGTCCATATTTCGTACCAATCCAAATTTCTTTTCCAATATATTCCATATCATAAATTATTTCATTTCTGAATGATGGTTCTATACTAAGATGAGAATGAATACTAACAGGTTCTGCTCGTTTATTTATCGGATTCATTCTGGAGATTCCTGTATTTGATCCGATCCAGACAAAATTAGAATCCCATGTCATTGTGTTTATGTAACCATCCAGTTGGATTCTAGTTTCATCCAATAATCTCCAATAATCTTTTTCTTCATTATAAACAAGAATTCCCATGGATCCTCCAAACCATAACTCATCATGTACATTTATAACGGAATATATTTTTTGGGGAGTCATATTTATATTGACTTCAAAATCATGAGATTTAAAATAATTTTGGTTATGATCAAAAAAAGTGATTCCCTCTGGAGGCGTGGATTTTCCTGCAACCCAAAATCCGTCTTGAGATTTCAATAATGCAGTTACATCTGAATCTGATAATCCGAATCGAATGGGATAAAATGTTTCCATATGAAAATCTCCTTTCAATATGATCCCGTCATTAATTCCCAGCCAAACATCTCCGTATCGTGCTGAATAAAATACTGTTATAAATTTATCCCTCCTGTGTGGATCAATTAAATCCCCGTTATTGTACATCCATCCATCCATCATAAGATAATTGTCAAAAGGCTCCGGAAGTAAGACTCTTTCTGGAGAATAAGAGGGGCTCCATTGTATATTTTCCTCATCGGGAAAAGACATTATTGATAACAAAATCCCAGAAACATGATCCAGTTTAATATATTGATTATTACTCCTCAACCAGAGATTTTTTGTTGTGGATCCAATTTGATGGGTGAATAATTTCCTGTTCATTCCAATATCTCTTTTTTTAATATGTGTCCATCCACCTTCTCGCATGTGAGAATAATCTAATCCGGTATCTGTCCCTATCCAAAGAATTCCGGTATCAAAATCAAAGTGGACGGATTGAATTCCGTTGGAAGATAATCCCTGAGCCATCGTTAACGGAATGTCCATTTCGTTTGCATAAATATGATATCTTAACACACCTCCGTTTTCAGTCCCAAAATAAATATAGGAATATCCTTCGGAAATAGACGTAATCGCTCCGGTTTTGCTTATGGTGATCCAGTCAAATGGATTAAATCTTGGATCGTATTGACTGAAAAGAATGTTAAAAGAAATAATTCCGAGTAAGGGAATATAATAAATCCTGTATGGTACCATTTCCTTTATTTTGTTATATAAAATTCCTTAGTCTGAAAAATTTAGTGAACGATTTGTTTTTTGATTTCTCAATTATGATAATTTTCGATCATTTTGGTTAAGTTATCAAGAGTAATTGGGACAACTCCTACTTCCCCGCAGACAAAACCTGCAGCATAATTAGCCAGCAATGCTGATTCTTCTGCGTTTGCACCTGATAATTCAGCAAGTGCAAAAGTACTTATAACCGTATCCCCAGCTCCGGAAACATCGTGTACCTGCAAGGTTTTAGTTAAAATTTTATGTTTTTGATTTTTTATAAATAAAGTACTGCCATTAGCGCCCAGAGTAACCAATAAAATATCCACATTCAAATTATCTCTTAATTCATGCCCAAAAATATCAAATTCCTCCTCAGAGTTCCATTTTCCTACCACTGACTGGAATTCATGAAAATTTGGTTTGATCATATGTACACTTTTAAAATAGGTGAAATCATTCATTTTAGGATCCACATAAATAGGAATATTGTGTTTTTGAGAAATACCAATTATTTCAGAAATGATTGTTGGGGTCAAAAATCCTTTTCCATAATCTGCGAG
>CAZSIH010000005.1:36913-46839 GCA_964606925.1 uncultured bacterium | reverse complement strand
CTGAAATGGAATCAATTGTGAATCAGGTCAATTGAAAAATATCTTATTTCCAAACAGCATATTTTTTCTCATCTTCATTTTGACTGGGTGTGTAAATGACAATTTTGAAACAACAAATATCACCCCTGAGAATTGGTAACAGTAAAAAGTGCCAGAAATTTTCACACTTAATTAACATGAAATAGATTAAGTTTCGACCTTTTCATTACTTTTTTTAATTATCACCATTTTATGGGTTGATGAGTTCCCATTCCGGGACCTAAAAGTAACGCATTCAAGAACATCCGTTCCGTATTATGAAAATACCCTCTGAAATTTGGATCCGTTGCAAATAATATTACCTGTCCGTTACCATAACCTTCTCTTGTGGAAAAAACCGATTCTGCCCACCGTTCCCTTGCCTCGGGCCAAAGTAATCCGGAAATCCTAAGTTCATTTTCTTCCGCAAATCGAGCCACAGTTGCAACATGCTCATCACTCATCAGCACCACAGACGTATTCACCATAGGAATTACGTAGTCACCACATCCAAAAGAAAGCCAATGCTCTTTATCCAAATTTGCTTTCATGAGCATTCCTCTTGGGGCAAGTTTTCTGGCAAGTTTATCTTTTTCTTTTATTACATCCAATAATTCTTCAGGTTTATCTTTTTTTATTAACTCAGAATTCTTTTTCCCTTCCCAAACTGCCAGGCTGTCAATTTCAGGAGCTTCTGCAGATTTGATGTATTCCAGAGACTTTTCATAATCTTTCAGATCCTTTAATACCTGTCTTTTCTGCCTTACCGATGAAATTGCCACGGTGGTATCTGTCAAAAAATGAGAGCCCGAACCAAGACCGATAACTGTTCCGCCACCTTCAATCCATCCTTTAAGTTTTTCAATTCCTCCTTCGCCAAAATATCGCTTGTATGCTCCTGTTCCTCCCCAAGCAGAAGGAAGAATAATTACATTGTATTTTCTTAAGTCCGTCCCGGAAAAATTCCCAGCTTCCAAAATAGAAAAAGGGATATTCAGTTGGGAATCCAGTAAATGCCATGTAGCGCCAAAACTGGTGAACGATGCAGGAGATCCTCCAATCAATGCAATTTTTGGTTTTTCAAGAAGATGGAATTCTCCTCCACCCAGATCAGGTCCTGATTCAGCCAATCCTGTATTTACACCATGGACATTCACACCAAACTCCAAAGCTAATTCCCGAAAAAATTCAGTCTCAAGTGGTGGATTTGCATTCCGTCTTAAAAGGTAAGAACCTGCAGGAAAGTCATTTCCGTTTATTTTAAATGGTTTATTTGCCGTCCACACTTTTAATTGGTTTTCCAATAGAATGTTTAATACCGCATAGCTGTTATTATCAAAATTCGGGATGACATAACCAAAGGACGGTTCCGGATTAAATACCATACCTGGTGACGGGTAGGTTACATATTTTGTTGTGACTATCGGAGGAAGGTCATTGGTGTAATATCCTTCCAATCCGTATGCCAGAGGAAGAGACCAAGCTGTAGTTTCATACAACCGGCTTTCACTGTGTTTCAACCGCTGGCGTCTTTCAGTTTCTAAAAATGAATTTTTCAGGCGGATGTCAAAACTGAGAATAACATTTACCAAAGCATTATTGGGCTGGTCTAATCTCACCAGCATTGACCCTTTTGGTATCATGATATTTGTCTCGGTTGTTCCGTCTGATTTTACGGCTTGTTTTAATTTCTCTACCTGCAGGGTTTGCCCAACTTCAATTCCCTGACGGATCAATGTCTCTGCAAATTGTTTTTCAATGGAACCATTCTTCCCTTTGGGAAAAATAAATGCTTTCAATCGATTGGATTTGGTGTATACCGATTCATATTTTTCGCTGTAATAATCCCTTAACAAATCTTTCCTGTTATCTGCTACGGTGATCAAATTTGCCATGGAACTGATGAATTGATGATGAACTGATTCCCTGTATGTGAGTACCGACCCGTCTTGCTGAATTACCTGCGAACCATCCACACCAGCCTGTTCATAAAGCAATCCCACTGCTCCTGTATAGATAGACCAAGAACTTCCGTATCCGGGAAATAATTCCTCATTCCATTCCCGTGTATAATAATTCCATCCATTCTGATCAAATGCAGCGGAATGTTCCAAACTCATGATCTTCCACCATTTATAAATTAATTCCGGCATAAAGGGATTATAGGGTTCTCGTGGGGGATTGAACAAATAGGTGTCCAGAGGTCCCATTTCATGTCCATCCACAACCAGCTGAGGATGCCAATCCATAATCGCTCGGACTTTTCCTTTGGACTCAGGATGAACCTGCGTGAACCAATCCCGGTTTAAATCAAATAAATAATGATTGCCCCGTCCCCAAGGCCAGTTTCCACGATGATGAGCGCTTTGAGTATCATAATTTATCATTGCTCCGTTCCATTGAGTCATTTGGGCTAAAAACCTTGTTCTTCCGTCCGGGTTTTGCAGAGGATCAATACAGACTACCAGAGAATCCCGTATTAACTGGGAATAGGAATCGGTTCCTGCCAAAAGCTGATATGCCAGTTGAACTCCCGCATCTGCTCCTGAAAGTTCATCTCCGTGAATCGAATAAGACATCCATGAGATTGCAGGGGTGTGCGCAATGATTTTTTTTGCTTCGGACGAATTGTCAATGGTTCTGGGATCTGAAAGTTTTGAGATGTTTTCCCTGATAGTATCTAATCGGTTGAAATTTTTCTCGCTGGTAATGACAAGGTAAATGAGTCTTCTACCTTCATAGGTCTTACCATAATCATACAGTTTTGCATTAGAAAATATATCATCCAAATATTCAAAATAGTTAATGATCTCATCATGGCTGGCAGGTTTTGACCCCAATGAAAATCCCCAAAGGGAATCAGGTAAGGCGACGTTTTCCTTATAATCATCCATAGGGAAAAACGGTTTATCGTAACCACCTTTACCTGGTTCGGGATGAACTGTTATTTCTTTCCCGGAAAGAAAAAGCCAGGGAATAATGATTAAAATTGTCAGAAAATTACGATTCATGAAAACTCCATTGGGTTTATAAATAGAGAAAAGAAACGGGGAAAGTTAAAAAAGGATAAACGTAACCTGTATGATTAAAAATAAATTAATACTTTACATGGTAAAATTTGAAATGATTCCATAAAAATAACCATCGTAAATTGAATGTACTATTATTTCAGGCTGATATAAATAAAGAATAAAAATACAGCTTATCTTCTGATTGAATAAGAGTACACAATTCAATTTACTTTCTATGAAAGTCTATCTAACATTAAAATGATGTAAAAATTGAAAATCATGAATATTATTTCATCTTCGCTGTTTCTGAGCAGTCATTCCGCTAAAAATATTAACCTTGTTTTCTACAAATTATTTTGAAGATCAGCCTTTGGTTTATATTAGCAGTCCTTGTCATAATTGGATATATCCGTTACAGAAACCGACTGAAAAATTTGTCTGATTGATAATGGCACTTATATCATCTAAAAATATAGTAGCGGTGAATGAATTTGTGAGACGGCAAATCAAAGGTTCAGGAAAAACCTATTCTCCTCACCTCACATTTGAACAGATAGCGGACCATGCCTCCGCACAGCTGGACAAAGGAAATTTTTCCCAAGGGTATCGTGATGGTGTAGTCATTATAAACGCAAGTTCAGATTACACCAAACAATTCAAATGTCCATTTGTAAAAATTAATGAGGATACAAAATTAAAGGCTGAATGGGTTCGCCGCCGGGATAATGAAGAACCGTACATTCAGGTGAGGGCACTAAACGGGAAACCCCTAAAAGCGGGAAAAGTAGAATTTATCCTATATCGCCATGATGTCTTAGCTGAAAACAATGAACACTCCACAGATGCTGAATGGGAACTCATCAGTATTCACGCCCTTCCGGACGGGATTGAAACATTGCCAATGGGACCGGTTACCATGATGAGAAATCAACTTGAATTAATAGGAGGCACTTCCGGATCTTACTCATCGGATGAATGGGCAGAAGCGGTAAACTTTTGGCAGAACTATGCAGTCCTTGAACCTTAAAAAAATATGGAGATGAGAAAACATTTATTTTGTGACCATGAAATTTATTCTACTTTTATATCCGAGGATAAAGCAGATGTTGAACAAATCCTTTCAGAATTATTTTGTCATAAAAAAGATTATTCTTATTCTCATTTTATTCAAAAAAGATGGGAGAATATTTATGTGAATCCGATGTTGGTTCCAGCCGTATTACCGGTCTTTTCTTTTGCAGTTTCCTTCAGCAGAAAAGTGTACAATAAAAAATTGATCATCCCTCATGAACTCCTGGGATTTAACCACAACGAGTTCTGGTTTAATGTTGCCAAACCGGGAGACTCTACAGGTGTACATAATCATAAAGATAAATCCACTCTGTCCGGGGTGTTTTATTTACAGGTTCCGGAAAAAAGCGGACACCTGTTTTTCAAAAATGGAAAATCAAATAAATTGGAATTTCAGGTTAAAACTGGACAAATGGTATTATTCCCGTCATCCTTAAATCATTATGTTTCCGAAAACAGAAGCAGAACAGAACGAATTTCATTGGCATTTAATTGCTTTACTTTTCCCTTAATGGAAAATCCTGTGGAATTCGGATATGAAAAATCAAAATACTTTGGTTGATGGAAAAAGTTTTCAGATCTCTTTTCATTAATTTCCTTTTTTTTGCTTCCCTTTCACACTCATCGTTATCCGGTGTGAATCAATATCCAATAGTTCTGGTTCACGGTTTTATCGGGTGGGGACCGGATGAAATGGGAGGATATCCTTATTGGGGTGGAGAATTGGATCTGACCGGATATCTGGAATCGTTTGGATTTGAAGTATTCACAGTTTCAGTCGGCCCAGTATCCAGCAATTGGGAACGGTCTGTGGAAACCTTTTATCAACTCAAAGGGGGACAAGTAGACTATGGGAGAAATCACTCTGAAAAATGGGGAATCAGTCAAAAACCTGAGAAGAAATACTACAATGGTTTGTATCCAGAATGGGATCAGAATCATCCGGTACATTTTATTGGGCACAGTATGGGTGGCCAGACAATTCGTATGCTTGCCTATCAGTTAACTCACTTGTTTTACTCCGATTCAACTTTTGAATATGCAGAAAAAAACATCCTAATGAACGAGGGGCACAACGGATGGATTAAATCCATCACTACTATTTCAACACCACATAACGGAACAACTCTGTCTGATCTGGTGAACAAATCGGTTCCTTTTCTGCAAAATTTCATTATTCTCGGTGCTGTCGTTGAGTCCAAATTTTATGATTTTGACCTACAGCATTGGGGATTCAGCCGAAAAGAAAATGAGTCATGGATACACTATTTTAAACGCATGAGAAATCATTCTGCCTGGAATACAAAAAATATTTCCGGGTGGGATTTGAGTATTGATGGAGCACAAGAATTAAATACAATCCTTATGGCGCAACCTGATATATTTTATTTCTCTTTTACAACCAGTGCAACACACAAAAATAATCAAACCGGGAAACAAGATCCTGATAAAAATACAAGTATGATGCTCCGTATTAAATCTAGGCTTATGGGATCAAAAATTGTACAATTTCAGGATGGCACAACTACGGACTCCCTGTGGTTCGAAAATGATGGAGTTGTAAATACCGTCTCCCAAAAAGGTCCCACTACCGGATTGAACGGTGCAGATCCATTGGCAAATTTCAATCCTTCAGAACCTCTTATTCCCGGACAATGGTACGTGATGGGTAAATTAAAAATGGACCATTGGAAAATTGTGGGTCAGGGTCGAATGAATGGGAAAGAAGAGGAGTTTATTCTCTCACTTTACCATACCCATTGTAAAAGATTATGGAATCTCCCGGATTGATTGTATGGAAATTGAATTTATAATTTAATTTGATTTTTATAACTCGTAATTTGTTTGTAACTTACAAATATGGAATGCGGTGAACTAATAAAGCAATATTTACTCAGCCTACTAAGAGTATTCAGGAAAAAAGTCAAAGGGGAAAAGTACACTCTTCCCCAAATCCTTATTTTATCTTCCATTCCTGATAATGGAATGGACATGACCTCCTTATCTGAGAAGATCGGAGTGGATAACAGCACCGCAACCCGCCTGATAGATAGGATGGTTCGCCTGGACCTTGTCCGAAAAAGAAAAAGTCATTCTGATAGACGAATCACTATTATCTTATTGACAGAAAAGGGTGAACTTGCTTCGGAGGAAATTGAAAATAAATTAGATAAAATTGGTGAAGAAATATTTTCCCAAATTCCAATGGAACAACAGGATGACATAAAAGAAGCGCTTTTATCTTTTCATTGGACTTTACTGAAATATAATAATTCTGTTTAATATATGTATTCTGCAATGAATATTTCCAAACCGCTTTTATGCTGGTATCGGAAATCGAAACGACCCATGCCCTGGCGTCAGACAAAAGAACCCTATAAGATATGGTTGTCCGAAACCATGCTTCAGCAAACACAAGTTCAAACTGTTATTCCATTTTACAACAGGTGGGTTGAAAAATATCCGGATTTTGATTCAGTAGCCAGAGCTGATTCGGATTCCCTCTTAAAAAGTTGGGAAGGATTAGGATATTACAACCGCTGTCACAATTTTCATAAAGCAGTAAAAATAATTGTACACAAATATTCCTCATCCCTTCCGGATGAAATAGAAGATTTCAAAGCTCTTCCCGGAGTGGGTAACTATACTGCAGCGGCAGTGTACTCTATTGTTTATTCACATTCAATTCCGGTTGTGGACGGGAACGTGAACAGGGTTATGTCACGGTTATTAAGACTACGGCGATTCACTCCATACAATAAAAAAAGGATTTTGTCCACGTTAAACAAATGGATTGACAAGACTCGACCCGGAGATTTTAATCAGGCTATGATGGAACTGGGTAGTATAATTTGTCTGCCAAAAATCCCAAAATGTGAAGACTGTCCTCTAAAACCATTCTGTGGCGGAGCGATTTCCGGACATCCTGAATTGTATCCATATTCTAAAATTAAAAAATCCTTACCATGGCAAAACGTTGTCACCGGAGTAATATGGAGGAATGATTCATTTTTAATTTTAAAACGATCGGGGTATAACCATTTGAATAATCTTTGGGAATTACCGGGCGGGAAAACACAGATTAAAAATAAACCCCATCCCCAATTGGCAGAACTGTTAAAAAATAAGTATAAACTGGATGTGTCCATTAAAAATAAAATAGGTGAGATCAATCACAGGTATAGCCATTTTGGAATAACCCTTTCAGGTTTTCACTGCTCACTCATAAAAGGTACAAAACCCGAAGTGAGTCAGCCATACCGCTGGATCAGACAAACCGAAATAAACCGATATGCTTTTCCAAAAGCAAATCATAAATTGTTTAAACTGATGCAGGAATAATTAATGTACAAGACAATCGCTTCATTGATCATCTGGCCTTTGGCATCTTCATTTTTTTTGATTGTAGTCTCCTTTTATTTTCTTCTGGCAATTTTGATTCCACCCACAAAATTATATCCTCTTGCAGGAATATTATGTAGAATCACTCTTTTATTTGGAGGGCAGTGGCTGAAAATTGAAGGTGAAACTCCACGGAAAAATGGACAGCCTTACCTTTATCTTTTTAACCATAGTTCTATGTTTGACGGATTTATGATCGTAGCAGCAATCCCACATTATGTTACGGCAGTGGGAGCAAATAAACAATTTTCCTGGCCCATCTGGGGTTGGATCGTAAAACGATATGGAGTGATTCCAATTAAACGAAAAAAATTGAAAGAAGCAATTCACAGTCTGGATATGGCAGAGGATGCTATAAAAGGAGGGATTTCTTTTCTTATTTCTCCTGAAGGAACACGAACATTAACCGGTGAGATGGGTACCTTTAAAAAGGGACCTTTTCACTTGGCAAAAAAATCAGGAATTACCATCATACCACTGGGTCTCTCAGGTGCATTTAAAGCTAAAAGTAAACCGGATTGGAGAATTAAACCGGGAATTTTAACATTGACATTTGGAAATCCCATATTTGAAAGTGATTATGAAGATCAAACCGTGGAGGAATTGCGTGATCAAGTTCGGAAGAATATCCATGAACTCATTAAATATTGAGAAAGGATTGTGGACAATTTTTAGGAAATAGAACTTAAGGAGGATCAATGAACGGATTAGCAAATAAAGTTTGTGTCCCCTGCCGAGGCGGAATACCACCGTTAAAAGGGAAAGAGTTAAAATCCTTGCAGGAACAACTGGGAAACGGATGGAACGTGATTAACGAACATCATCTTGAAAAAGAGTGGAAATTTGATGATTTCCAGTCCGCTCTCGACTTTACAAACAAGGTCGGGTCTTTGGCTGAAGAACAGGGACATCACCCTGACATATATCTCGCATGGGGAAAGGTCCAGATTAAAATGTGGACTCACAAAATTGACGGACTAACCGAAAGTGATTTTATTCTGGCAGCGAAAATTGAAACCATCTCTGCAGTTTAGAGGAGAGTGAAAAATTCAATAGTATTGCATTAGAAACAGTTGAAAAACCATTGAAATGGTTAAAATCCATAACGAAAATTTGTAACCCGCGAATTATATTCGTGGGTTAATAGGAGTGATATTATAAACCGCTTCAACGGTTTATCAAAATTGTAAGTATTCAATAAAATAACGTCTGAATAAATGGTTTACCTGACTGTGTGAAATTGAAGATGAGTTTGAAACAAATGAGTCCCTTCCAGAAAGGGGTGGGTATTTAACCGTTTATTTCAAATAAATAATTTTTCTCGTTACTTCATTTTCTATTGAGACTATTCTTTGCGAACTAAATTTAATGGCAGCTTCCTTGGTTTCCATTCGTATCCACAGCTACTGCAACACTTCTTTTCTCATCGGGCAGAGTAAAGCTTTGAATAACCACAGCGTAAACACTTTAATTGCTTTTTCATATGTATAATTTAATTACATTAATGGCCAAAGCGGGACATTACCCAATTTAAATAAAGGAGGATAAAAACTAAATGATTAAAAAAGTCTCAGTGCTTCTTGAAGGAATTAGTTTATTAATGCTTTTCGTAATTCTTTCGAACTGATTCTTTTCGTTTCCGATTGTCCATCTATTCTATCTCGATATAAGGTAAGGTTTTTTCCCAGAACCTCTGCTACTTTCCAGTCATGTTCATTATAAAAAACAGTGTCTCCTACTTTAAAAAGACCTGATTTACCGGCATTTTTTGGTTTTGTCATAACATTAATACCTCATCGTCTATTATTTTAACAATTCATTTAAATGGATTTCCGGGCGGCGCATCACTCTCTGCACAATGGGAGTTGAATCAAAATTCAATCTCGTACCCGCAAGGGTAATATCAAGAATAATGTGATCCGTTGCGATTTCTGTAATGGCTTTATTTTGTGTCCAAATTGCCCGGGCAGATTCATCTTCCACAGCCACCCATGATTGTAACCTCATGATCAGAAACAAGTATTATTTTTGGTTTCCAAATTTCCAAAAGGTCTTTTTCAACTAAATCATAAGAAACGGTAACTCCTGTACTTTTTGATGTTTTACTGAATGAAAACAATGTTAATTCCACACCTTTTTTTCCGCTTCCGTCAAATCTCTATTTAATTTTAAAAACTCCTTGTCCCAACCATTTATGAAAAGTTTTTCCTTGCAGCTTTTTATACACTCTTTCAATTTTAACAGGATATTTTGATAACCATGCAAATGCCAAAAATCGAATGATTCATCATTGATCTGAAATTTTCCAAGCGTATCGGTCAATGATTCAATATTATATGCATTCAGATGATCCAAATGTTCTATCAATGAAGAGGGTGATAATGGACTATATTTACGAGGAGACTGTGATACAGAATTTATAAG
>CAZSIH010000005.1:0-36813 GCA_964606925.1 uncultured bacterium | reverse complement strand
AAGAGGGTGATAATGGACTATATTTACGAGGAGACTGTGATACAGAATTTATAAGACCCTGTGACTCCATGTTTTTTAATACCGAATAAATTGCTGATCTTGGAATTCCTGATTCCGTATTTAAATTGCAACTCTATTCTGAGTCAATAAATTTAACACAAAATATTCATTGAATAATAACTTTTTAGAGATGTAATTCTGAGAAATTTAATAAAAATCTTTAGCCAATTTAATATCGTTAAAATAAAAAATTGATACTTGAAATATTAAGTCCGAATTCGATTTGTTGTATAATTTTACTATTGAAAATTTAAATGAAATCAAAACTCTTAAAATTTGGGGGATCATCAATTGCTGATGCTGATAAGATTGGCAAAGTAACAGCAATTATTATTAATCAAAGTAAATATTCCAAAATAACTGTTGTTGTTTCTGCACTTGGTGGAGTCACAGATTTGTTAAAAAGTTTAGCAGAAAAAGCCTTAAAAGGAGTAGATGATAGTTCTACATTCCATTATCTGAAAAATAAACACTCCACGTGCATTCAAACTTTATTTCAAGGAAATCATAATAAAATCCAATCTAAGATTGATCTTTATTTCCATGAACTAAAAACAAATCTTATTTCTATTACAAAAGAAAAACAGCTGATTCCTGAATCACTGGATAAAATACTGTCATTCGGTGAATTATGTTCTGCGACTATTCTGGCAGAATATCTTACATTAAAGGGGGTTCCCTCCGAACCACTTGATGCTCGGGAGGTCGTTCTTACTGATGACCATTTTGGTAATGCTCATGTTCATTATCAAAGGTCATGCGGTCAAATCAGGGCTTATTTTAAACACCGGAAAAAAATACAGATCATAACCGGGTTTTTAGGATCAACAGAAAAAAAAGAAACAACAACGTTAGGGAGAAGTGGGTCTGATTATTCTGCTTCAATCTTTGGGTCAGCATTAAACGCAGGCTCAATTGAAATTTGGTCAGACGTGAATGGTATTTTATCAGCGGACCCAAAAATTGTTCCGGAATCTACTACAATTCCTCATTTAACTTATGAAGAAGCAATGGAATTAGCACATGCTGGTGCAAAAGTTATTTTTCCACCAACAATGATTCCTGCACTTTACAAAAAAATCCCCATAGTCATAAAAAATACATTTAATCCGAATCATCCCGGTTCGCTCATCACCATTGAACGGAAACTCGATGAGGAAAAAGTCGTTGGGATATCTTCTTTATCAGATATTAGTCTTATTCGGTTACAGGGTGCAGGAATGATTGGAATGAAGGGATTGATCGGTAGAATATTTACTTCCCTTTCCAAAGAAAAGATCAACATTATTCTGGTATCTCAAACCTTCAGTGAGCATTCCATTTGCTTCGCAATTGATCCAATAGTTGTCAGTAATGCAATTAATACCCTGAAGGAAGAATTTAATTTTGAATTGAAAAAACACATGATTGACAATATAAAAGTTGAAGAACATCTTTCCCTCGTTGCGGTTGTCGGTGAAGGAATGCGGCATACACCGGGGATTTCCGGTAAAATTTTTGGAATTCTCGGTAATGAAAAAATAAATGTCGTAGCTATCGCACAAGGATCCTCTGAGCGAAATATTTCCTTTATTGTGGAAGACGATAATGTAGACAAAACCATAAAAGTTTTGCATGAAGAGTTTTTTAGTCCTCAAAATGCTGGAGTAGATATTTTTATTTTAGGAGTCGGTACAGTAGGGAGTGAACTATTAAATATTCTCAATCAAATTAAACCGGACAACATTAATTTAAAAGGGATTGCTTCCACTAAAAAATTGCTGATTAATGATAAACCAATCAATCCAAAATCAGCAGAGGAATTCTTATCAACATCTAAAGAAAAAATGAACTTGAAAACGTTTTTAAAAACCGGGGAAAAATTCACCCAAAAAAGAATCTTTATCGATTGTACCGCAAGTATGGAATTATCAAAAAAATATATAAAAATAATAGAAAATGGATTTTCAATAGTTACTGCCAACAAAATTGCAAACACTTTGGATCAGAATTATTACAACCAAATTAGAAAATCAGTCGTGAAACATGATGTTAGTTTTTTTTATGAAACCAATGTAGGTGCCGGACTTCCGGTTATTTCCACACTGAAAAATCTTATTAAAACGGGGGATGAAATTATAAGTATTGAAGGTGTTTTTTCCGGGACTTTAAGTTATTTATTCAATACAATTACTCCCGAAATTCCTTTTTCTGAATTAGTAAAAAAAGCCTGGAAAAAAGGATACACCGAACCGGATCCAAGAAACGACTTGAGCGGAATGGATGTCGCCAGAAAGTTGTTAATTCTTATCCGAGAAACAGGGATTGAATTAGAATTAAGTGATGTTCAGATAGAAACTCTTTTACCCGAAGGAAGTGATAAATTAAAATCAGTTGAGGATTTTATAACGCATTTATCTAAATTCGATGGCGAGATGAAATCAAGATTAGAAAATGCCTTAAGTAATGGAAAATTGTTACGATATGTTGGGAAGTTTGATGGTAAACATGCAGCTGTTTCTTTAATGAAAACTGAAAAACATCATTCGTTTTCTACATTGGAAGGGAGTGAAAATATTTTCAGTTTCAAAACAAAACGTTACAACAGCCAACCATTAATCATCAGGGGGCATGGAGCCGGAGCAAGCGTAACAGCTGCTGGGGTTTTCTCTGATATCCAAAATTGCATAAATTAAAATTAGATGATCAATAAAATAAATGTAAGTGTTTTAGGAGCGACAGGAATGGTCGGACAAAATTATTTGCGACTGCTGAATGATCACCCTTGGTTTAATGTTATTGATGTGGCAGCATCACACCGGTCTGCTGGAAAAAAATACTCCGAAATTGTGAAGGATAAATGGTATATGACTGAAAATATTCCATCAAGTGTTAGCCAGTTAATCATTCGGGATGCTCAGGATTTTGATTCAATACCAAAAAGTGTATCGTGTGTCTTTTCTGCTATGGATCTCCCCGAAAAAAAGGACACAAAAGAATTAGAATTTAAATATGCTTCAGCCGGACTCCCGTTTATCAGCAACAGCTCTGCAAATCGAATGATCTGCGATGTACCTATGATAATTCCGGAAATAAACCCTCACCATTCAGATGTAATTCCCATTCAACAAAAAAACAGGAATCTACCCAAAACGGGATTTGTCGCTGTAAAACCAAATTGTTCTATTCAATCATATTTAGTGACGTTAACTGCCATGTCACAGGCGGGGTTTCCTGTTAAAGATGTACTGGTCACAACTTTACAGGCACTGTCCGGAGCAGGAGTGAAAGGGATCACTTCTTTGGAAATGCAAAATAATGTGATTCCATTTATTGAGGGAGAAGAAGAAAAAACACAAACCGAACCTTTGAAAATTTTAGGGCGAATAACCAATGATGGCATCAAACATGCCAACAAACCAAATATATCAGCTGTTTGTACCCGTGTTCCTGTGGTGGATGGGCATACAGCTGTTGTTCATATTAATTTCAAAAAATCACAACCTAATTTAGAAAAAATAACATCAATTTGGAATGAATTCAGAGGCGAACCTCAGATAATGAATTTACCTTCTGCTCCTAATTCTCCAATCATTTATCTTGGCGACAAAAACCGTCCTCAGCCAAAATTAGACAAAGATGCAGAAAATGGCATGGCTGTTTCAATAGGGCGATTAGCAAAAGACAAAATATTCGATGTTCGATTTATTTCTTTATCACATAATATTGTCAGAGGGGCTGCAGGTGGCGCTATACTTATGGCAGAATTACTCGTTAAAAAAGGATATATTCATGATCAAAAATTCAATTAGAATTCGAACTACTGCTACCGTTTCAAATGTATCCTGCGGTCTTGATTGTTTAGGATACTCCATTGAAAACCCCGGGGATGTGGTAATCATTTCCAAACAAAATAAGTCAGAGATTACCATTTCACTATCCGGTATAAAAGCGGAGTCCATCCCCACCAATCCTGAACAAAATACAGCAGGAAAATCAATTTTATCTCTGTTAGAAAGTTTAAAATTTAAACAGGGATTTAAGGTGCATATTGAAAAAGGGATCCACCCTGGGAGCGGACTTGGGTCCAGTGCTGCAAGTGCCGTTGGGGCAGTTTTCGGAGCAAATAAACTTTTGGATTCACCTTTAACAACTGCAGAATTGCTGGAACATTGTATAAATGGGGAGATTGTTTCCTCTGGTAGTGCTCATGCGGACAATGTGGCTCCTGCTTTACTGGGTGGGTTTATTTTGGTGCGAAGTTATGATCCATTGGATATTTTAAGATTACCCGTACCAAAAAACCTGATAAGTATTAATGTGCTACCTGATTGTGTTATAAATACAAAGGATGCAAGGGAAATTCTGCCGAAGCATATTCCTCTTTCCTCCGCCATAAAGCAATCCGGGAATATCTCCGGATTCACTGTTGGTCTTTTTGAAAACGATTTTGAATTAATGGGAAGATCCATGGTGGACATGTTCGCTGAACCTGTACGGTCTAATCTTATTCCTGGTTATGAATCAGTCCGTCAATCTGCATTGGATAACGGTGCCATTGGATGTGGAATATCAGGTTCTGGCCCCTCTGTATTTGCACTGTCTGATTCGAAAGAAAAAGCAAATGCAATCGGGAATGCAATGGTAACTTCATTCAAAAATGTTGGACTTGACAGCAAATTGTATATTTCTCCAATTCATCCTTTTCCTCCAAAAATTCTGGATTGATTATAATATTTCAGATTTTTCCAATCACACACTTTGAAATATTACAGCACACAAAATCCTTCAAATAAAGTGTCATTTCAAAATGCCTTGTTCAAGAGTCTTGCTCCTGATTCAGGACTTTATATGCCGGAAGTAATCCCAGAATTCGATGATAAATTCCTTAACAACATACCCAATCTTACATTTCAGGAAATTAGTCATCATATTGCTTCTCTTTTCCTTTCAAATGACATTGAATCCTCCAAGTTAAAAAATATCGTGGAAAAATCAATTAACTTTGACGCTCCTCTTTTAAAATTGAATAAAAACATTCATATCCTCGAATTATGGCATGGTCCTACATTAGCATTCAAAGATTTTGGTGCACGATTCATGGCTCAACTCATGGGATTTTTTGTTGAAGATACATCAGACCCTCTTCATATTTTAGTTGCAACATCAGGAGATACGGGAAGTGCAATCGCCAACAGTTTCCTTGGAATTGAAGGAATTAAAGTTTTTGTCTTATACCCAAAAAATCGGGTGAGTAAAATTCAGGAGAAACAATTCACAACTCTTGGAAAAAATATAATAGCTTTAGAGGTGGAGGGAAGTTTTGATGACTGTCAAAAATTAGTGAAAACTGCTTTTCTGGATAAAGATTTAAACAAGGATATTCGCCTTACTTCTGCAAATTCCATCAATATCGGGCGACTTATCCCACAGATATTTTATTATGCTTATGCTTTGTCTCAAATTAAAAACACCCAAAAGGTTGTATTATCTGTTCCTTCGGGAAATTTTGGTAATCTAACCGCAGGAATACTTGGTATGAAAATGGGATTACCAATTAAAAAATTTATAGCATCTACTAATATAAACAAGATTGTTCCCGAATATTTAAAAACGGGAATATTTTCCCCTTCTTCCTCTTTTCAGACGATATCAAATGCTATGGATGTAGGGAACCCAAGTAATTTCGATCGTATTCTCGATTTATTTGATCATTCCTTTAACAAAATTCAGGGTGCAATCGTTGGTTTTTATTTCACAGATGCTGAAACTAAATCAGCTATGAAAGAAATGTATTCAAAATTTAATTATATTGTTGACCCGCACGGAGCCGTGGGATACTTGGGTCTGTTAAATTACCTGAACTCTCATCCCGAATTAACAGGAATTTGCCTGGGAACAGCTCATCCAGCAAAATTTTTTGATATAGTTAAACCAGTTTTAAAAACTGATTTTAAAATACCCAAAAGGCTTCAATCTTTCATAACAAAAAAGAAAAATTCTATACAAATTTCGAATTCGTATGGAGACCTAATAAACCATATTTTTGAGAATAATTAAAGATTGGGAAATAAGTCGCTGACCATTATGGTCAACAATTAATAAATATCCCTTCTATCTTTCCCCGAACGGCGGTCTGTCGCCCTTCGATCGAAAGAAATAGGCATATTTTGCGTCCTTTTATCCTCTTTTCTCCTATCGCTTAATCTGTTTGGATCCATTTTTATTTTTGTTTTCATTTTAAAAAGGGTCTGAAATATATTAATATTACTCTACAATTAAAAACGAAAAAAAGAATTATGCCTTTAGTACCATCCTACATAAATACACTTGCAAATTATACTCCCGGGAAACCAATTGAAGAAGTTAAACGTGAATTCGGTATAGAAAAAATTATCAAACTGGCTTCAAATGAAAATTCACTTGGCCCTTCGCCTTTGGCTATTGATGCAATTCAAAAAGCAGTATTATTAAGTCACAGATATCCAGATGCAGGTGGATACAATCTTAGAAATAAATTAAGTAAAAAATTTAATTTGAAAATCGAGAACGTCGTTCTTGGAGCCGGCAGCGAAGGAATAATGTCCACTATCATGCGAACATTTTTACTTCAGGATGATGAAATTGTAACAGCAAAAAACTCATTTATCGGATTTCGGGTTTTAGCCAATGCTTCAGGAAGGAAAATTCACTGGGTTCCTATGAAGGATTATCGATATGACCTTGAAGCCATGGCTGAAAAAATAAATGATTATACAAAAATTATTTATATTGCAAATCCTGATAATCCAATGGGAACTTATATCACCAGAAAAGATTTTGATTCATTTTATCAAAAAATACCGGAACGGGTACTTATAATTTTAGACGAAGCTTATTTTGAATTCGCCCGGGAAGAGAAGGACTATCCAGATTCTATGACGTACAGATATGATAATGTGATCACATTGAGAACCTTTTCAAAAGCTTATGGATTAGCAGGAATACGCATTGGTTATGGTTTTGCACATGAGTCTCTCATAAAAAATTTAATGAAAGTGAAAGTCCCATTTGAACCCTCGTTTCTGGCACAGGTTGCTGGATTTGCAGCATTGGAAGATAACAGTTTTTTACACAAAACACTCAAATTGAATCGGGAAGGTATGCACTACGTATATGAAAATTTATCTAAATTAAATATCAAAACTATTCCGTCCGTTGCTAATTTTATCACGACAGTTTGGGATTCTTCTGAGCAGGCTCAATCCATTGCAAATAAATTGCTAGATAAGGGAGTTATTGTGAGACCACTGATTAGTTTTGGTTGGCCCGATTGCCTGAGAATATCCATTGGGTTAAAAACGGAAAATGAACAATTTATTCAGAGTTTATCAACTCTATTATAATTTTTGAAAATATGAATTCATATAAAATTTCTGGATTTGATCACTGTGAATTGTATGTGAGCAATGCCAAGCAGGCTGCCCATTTTTACCGAACTTCATTTGGATTCCAACCTATTGCTTATCGGGGACTTGAAACGGATTCTCGGGATAGAGTTAGCTATGTGTTAAAGCAGAATAAAATCAGATATGTGATCACTTCTCCATTAGAAAATAATTCTCCAATTGGAGATCACATTAACAAACATGGTGATGGAATTAAAGATGTATCATTTACTGTAGACGATGCTGAATTTGCATGGAAAGAAACAACATCAAAAGGTGCAGTGAGTGTTCAGAAACCAACTCTGATAGAGGATGACCAAGGCGAAGCTGTGGTTGCTACTATTCAAACATTTGGAGATACAACCCACTCTTTTGTGCAACGAAATAATTACCATGGAGCATTCCTCCCTGGATTCGCAATGTATGATCCAAAGGAACTGGTTGCAGAACCTACAGGACTATTTCATATAGATCACGTTGTGGGTAACCAGCCAGACGGAGAAATGCAAAATGTATGTATTTTTTATGAAAAGGTTTTTGGGTGGCATAGGTTTTGGACCGTAGATGACAAAGATATAAATACGGAATATTCTTCTTTGCGATCCATTGTGATGGCAAACGATAATGAAATTATAAAAATGCCCATCAATGAACCAGCATCGGGATTGAAAAAATCACAAATTCAAGAATTCATTGATTATTATAAAAATGCCGGAATTCAGCATATTGCAATGTCCACCAGAGATATTATTGAAACTGTCAGAAAATTAAAATCCAATGGAGTTGAATTCCTGCCTACACCCGACACATATTACGAAATGCTCCGTGACCGAATAGGTGACATCGAAGAAGATATCAGCATTTTAAAAGAATTAGGAATTCTTATTGATGAAGATGAAAATGGATATATGCTTCAGATCTTTACAAAACCTGTTCAGGACAGACCCACTTTATTTTATGAAATTATTCAAAGGAAAGGATCCAATAGCTTTGGAAAAGGAAATTTTAAAGCATTATTTGAATCTATCGAACGAGAACAAGAAATGAGAGGAAATCTTTAACAAACGGCGATCACAATATGAAATTTGTAACATATACCACAACAATCTTAACCGAAAACCGATTTGGATATATCGCCGAGGATAGAATTATTGATATTCAATTTGCAGGAAATTGGCTAAACGAATCTAAGGGAGAGCAAAAATACTTGCTTATACCTAAATCGTTAAAAGATTCCCTTTCTAATTGGGATGATATTTTCCCAATTCTTCAAGAATTACAAATAGAAATCGGCGGTTTTGACACTGAAGAATTGAAGAAAGATAATATTTCCATAAACATTGATGATGTGAAATTTCTTCCGCCTGTAACTAATCCTCCATCCTTTAGAGATTTTTATGCATTTGAACAACATGTAAGAGCAGCACGAAAATTAAGAGGACTGGATATGCACCCGGATTGGTTTCGGCTACCCATTTTTTATTTTTCCAATCCAAGCGCACTTTATGGTCACGGTGATGAAATTCCGTATCCTAATAATACGAATGAACTTGATTACGAATTAGAATTTGCTGTCATCATTGGCAACGGTGGGCGAAATGTGCAAAAGGAAGATGCTCATAAACTCATTGCGGGATATACTATTTGTAATGATTGGTCTGCCCGGGATCTTCAAAGGGAGGAAATGCCATTAAGTCTAGGCCCGGCAAAGGGAAAAGATTTTGCTACAAGTTTTGGCCCATGTATGGTAACTCCGGATGAACTGGATGATGCCTGGGATGAGAATGAGAAACTTCATCTGCGAATGACATGTCAGGTTAATGGAAGACTTATTTCCGATGGGAATACAAATGATTTATACCATCCTTTTACAACAATGATTGAACGGGCAAGTATGAACACCAATTTGGTTGCAGGTGATTATCTTGGTTCCGGAACAGTGGGAACGGGATGTGTTCTTGAATTACGTCCTGAGAATACAGGAGGTTGGATAAAAAAAGGTGATGTTGTTAGAATGGAGGTGGATCGTCTCGGTGTACTTGAGAACAAAATTGTTTGACAATTCCACCGATAAACCCGAATGGAGTCAGATATAAACAAGCTAACACATGAAGCAATTAATTGTGCGATGGAAGAATCAAATACAATTGGGGCGAGATTTACAGAAAAGATTTATGATAATGCTATGCATGTTGAATTGGGGTTAAGAAATATTCCTTATTCTTCACAGAAATCCATAAACGTATTTTATAATGATCATGAGGTTGGTCATTTTGTTCCAGACCTATTGATTGATGATAAATTAATCATTGAACTTAAAGCAGTTGAATCGATTGTTAATGAACACCCCGCACAAGTGCAAAATTATTTAAAAGCTTCCGGACTAAAATTTGGTCTTATGCTTAATTTTGGAAAACCTAAACTTCAAATTAAAAGAGTTATTCATGATTAATATTATCTGTATTCAACTGTGTTCATCTGCGGAGTCTTAAAATGCCTTTTTACCAACAACGGGGGAATATACCCAACAAACGACACATTCAATTCAGAGATGACAGTGGAAATTTATATTGGGAAGAACTCATTAGCCGAGAGGGATTCAGTTCGATTTATTCCAATGTATATCATTTAAATCCACCAACAAGTGTGACAAAAATTGGAGAATTTCAACCGGTAACTTTGGAAAAATGGAAAAACAAACATCGTCACCATCATTTAAAAACTCGAAACCTAAATAAATCGGGAAATGCAATTACCTCAAGAATACCATTGCTTTTCAATGAAGATGTCATATTATCCAAAGCTCTTGTAAACGAATCCATGAATGATTATTACCGAAACGGTCACTATGATGAGATAATTTTTATTCATTCAGGCAAAGGAGAGTTGCAATCCAATTTCGGGAGATTATCCATTGGAGAGGGGGATTATGTTGTTATCCCTCGGGGAGTAGTCTGGAAATTGGACGTTGAAGAAGAAATGCATCAGTTTGTTATAGAATCATCAGGTCCTGTTGAAACTCCAAACAGATATAGAAATAAACAGGGACAACTTCTGGAACATTCACCCTACAGCGAACGGGATATTCGTACACCGATATTTACTAATCCAGCCGATGATAAAAAAGTTATTGTTAATATAAAATTGAATGCCGGAATTCAATCCTACAAATATGAAAACAGTCCTTGTGATCTGATTGGCTGGGACGGATTCTATTATCCCTGGGTTTTCAATATTAACGATTTCATGCCCATCACGGGAAAAGTTCACCAGCCACCGCCAATTCATCAAACATTTCAAGCTCCCGGATTGGTGATTTGTTCATTTGTTCCCCGTCTGTTTGATTATCATCCGGAATCTGTCCCTGCACCTTATGCTCATAGTAATGTGGATTCGGATGAGATTCTCTACTATGTAAAAGGAAATTTTATGAGCCGGAAAGGGGTGGAGGAAGGATCTATAACTTTTCATCCCATGGGATTACCTCATGGTCCTCATCCGGGGAAAATCGAAGAATCGCTTGGGACAAAAGAAACGACAGAATTGGCAGTTATGGTTGATACATTTAAACCATTGTACATGACTGTAAATGCCCAAACTGTTGATGAAAAAGAATATCCATTCTCTTGGATAAAATGATCATAGATCCCAGTTCGCAGACTTTCTCAGATAACCACAAGCTGATGATTGGTTCTATTCTACCTCGTCCCATTGCATTCGTTTCTACCTGCTCAACAGATGGTATTTTAAATCTTGCACCCTTTTCATATTTCAACGGTGTGTGTTCCAATCCACCTACCATCATGTTTGCTCCTGCACGTCGAGGATATGATGGAAAATCAAAAGATACTTTAAATAATATTCGAGAGACTGGTGAATTTGCAGTCAATATTGTCTCGGAAGATTTTGCAGAAAAAATGGTTGCCTGCTCCACAGATTTTGAACCAAAAATTAATGAATTTGAAATTTCCGGACTTACCCCTTCAACATGCCAGAAAATAAAGCCTCCTTTTGTAAAGGAGGCTCGGGTCAGTTATGAATGTGAACTCAATCAAATTGTTCCCGTCGGAAATGAATGTCCCGGAGGAGGTTTTGTTGTCATTGGGACAATTGTTCTTTTTCATATTTCAGAAGAGGTGCATGAAAACGGTAAAATAAATCTTGAAAAACTTAGTCCAATCGGTAGGCTTTCAGGAAATAATTATGTTCGAACGACAGATACATTTGAAATTGTTCGGAAAATTAAACCCGAATAATCAGTTTTCTTCAAATCCTAAATTTTAAAAATAAAATGTCTTAAATGATTCCTGATCTAAATGATCGTATTTATAACGCCCAGTGTTTTGGAAACGTAGAACCTGTAGAATTCATGGTTCCCTATCCAAACATATTTTCTTTAGTGGATGGGCAAAATGTAAAATTCAAGGATTCTTTATTATACAAGGATATTCCAATCACAAATAAAGATTTCCTTGATTTAACCAACCGAGCAGCTTCATGGTTAACATCCATAGGAGGGAAGCCTGAATCCCGGATTTTTCTTCCATGTCTGGATTTCCCATATTCAGAAATCCTGGCTTTTGGTATTTGGAATCTGGGAGCTACTGTTGTGTTGACACATGATGGAATTCCACCACAAAAGGAAGGATTTGAATGTTGCACCCTTTTTACACCTGAGACTGAATTTCAGGAAGAACTGTCAAAGTCAAATCCGGTTTTTACGCCCACATTTAAACCCAATTTACTGGATGAAGCCCTTATATTATTGGAAAGGGAAAATGGTATTCGACTAAGTCATTATAATCTGCTTGTCAATGCCAACGGGATTCAAAAATCACTTCAGCTCAATCGTAATTCTACATTGAAAGTAAATTTAAAACCTCATTCTCCTGCATGGGTGGTTTTACAGGTAATATTACCCCTCTACACCGGAACAGAATTGACCAGTGAAAATGCAGATACAACTTTAAGTCTCCCTGGACAGTTTGAAAATCCTGATTACCTCATACAACCTGTATGGAACACAATTGAAAAAACAGATTCACCCACTCTTCATGTTCTTCCGGAAAATAGCGGAATTCTTTGTATAAATAATAAGCCAATTCATCTGACTCAAATTAAATTAAAAAACGGAAAATTGAAAATTATTGGTCATTCAGTGATGATGGGGTATTTAAATAATAAAAAAAATGAAAAATGCTTTTTTAAAGATTCACTTAATTTAGAAATATTTTCTAACTAATATCTGCTAGAACATCCTGACCATGGGTTTTTGTATTCACTTTCAGGTATGTTTTTTCAATCGTTCCATTTTCGTCAATGAGATAAGAATATCGGTGAATTCCTTCGTATTCTCTCCCCATAAATTTTTTCAGTCCCCAAGCATCGTATGCTTTTATGGTGGTCTTAGATTCGTCACTTAGAAGTGAAAAAGGGAAGTCCTGTTTTTCACAAAAAGACTTTTGTTTTTTTACTGGATCGGCACTCATACCGACAATCTCTACATTCTTATTTTGAAATGTTTTGAACTCATCACGGAGTCCTTGTCCTTCAACTGTTCATCCGGGGGTACTGGCTTTCGGATAAAACCAGAGCAAAACTTTTTTCCCTTTAAAACCCTCAAGTGAAACCAGTTCATCGTCTTGATTTTTTAATGAAAACAAAGGTGCTTTATCTCCTGCATTTAACATATTCTTCTCCTAATGTATTTTAATTTCTGACCATTTCATTGTAAAATTTACTCACGGGATTGGCGGTAAAAATTTGTTTTATGGAAAATTCCAAATTAACCCACAGATTAATATGTGGGTTGCAATAATTTGTTATGTATTATAACCATTTCAATGGTATTTCTAAGGATTCAATTATTTTATTCAGGAAGTTCAGAATGAAATATCTTACTCTACATCCCATTTATCCAAAAATGATTTGGACCAATCAGAAAAATTCCCGGATTCAATTTTTGAACGTATGGTTCTCATTAATTTCATAAAAAAAGATATATTCAAGGTGCTGGAAATCCTAAGTCCTAAAATTTCATTCACATTAAATAAATGCCGAACATATGCTTTAGAAAACTGTTTTCCAAATGGAGAATTGCTGGTTTCATCTATTGGATTAAAATCCGTTTTATATTTACTGTTTTTGATATTGATAATTCCCTCATCAGTAAATATGTGTCCGTTCCTGCCGTTTCTGGTAGGAATTACGCAATCGAACATGTCCATTCCCATCGCCACTGTTTTCACTATGTCCGCAGGTTTTCCAACACCCATCAAATATCGAGGTTGGTCAACCGGAAGATATTGGCTGCATAAATCCACCATTTCCATCATTGCAGATTTTTCTTCTCCCACCGCCAATCCACCGATGGCAACTCCGCAGGTAGAAAAAGGAATAAGTTCTTCCATGCTTTGTTTTCTATACTCCGGATAAATATTCCCCTGTACAATGGGGAACATAACCTGTTCCCACCCATAATGAGATGGATTTTCCTTCAGATATTTTATACATGATTTTGTCCATTGAGTTGTTCGGAGAACAGATTGTTTTACGGCTTTTTTATTACTACTCCCAGGTGGACATTCATCAAAAGCCATGATGATGTCTGCACCCAAGTTCCTCTGAATACTCATAGATTTTTCCGGTGTAAAAAAATGATGACTACCATCTATATGTGATTGAAATTCAACACACTCATCGGAAATTTTATTCAACCGTGCTAATGAAAAAACCTGAAATCCACCGCTGTCTGTCAACATCGGTCCTTTCCATCCGGAAAATGTATGAAGCCCGCCTGCTTTTTTTACGATCTCATCTCCAGGTCTGAGATACAGGTGATACGTGTTCCCTAAAATAATTTCTGTTTCCATGGATTCCAATTCCTGTGGTGTAAATGTTTTTACCGTCCCTAAAGTCCCTACGGGCATAAAAACAGGAGTATTTATTTTTCCGTGAAATGTCTCTATAATCCCTGTTCTTGCGGATGAACGGGAACCTATTTGAGTGATCTTAAAGTTCAATCAATATCAGATTTGATGACTACCAATCTGCACCAAATGAAAAATAGTATTGTGGTTTGGAATACCCTCCATTGTTCTTTACGTCCCATGCAATATCAATCCGCAATAATCCGAGAGGTGTGAACAATTTAACGCCAGTCCCAAAACTCGAAATCGTAGGTGATTTTATGGTAGCATCGTTATATTTTGAATAGAGTACATCTTCATCCCAAAATTCATCCTGACTATCCCATGCTGCTCCAATATCATAAAAGAAATGACCAAACAGATAGGTTGCGGCAACTCTTTTTGGAGGACCAAGTGCAAATAAAAACGGGAATCTATATTCAAAGTTTGCCAGTGCAACATTTGATCCCTGCCGTTCTACATAGCGGGTGCCTCTAACCGGCATTGCATATTCAGCAAAAAATACGTTTTTTAAAATATTGTCACTCTCTTCCAAAACAGGTGTCCTGGAAGGACGGGAATCATCAACTCCGTTTGTCTCACCATTGCCAAAATACCAGTTTGGTAAGCCTCCCAAGAAAAATTGCTGACGGTCGGCTCCCATACTTTTACCTACCATTAGTCTTCCTGCTAACGAGTAGTATTTTCCATATCGAACATATTTTCGTGCATCCCAGGTAAAAGTATTGAATTGAAGATTACCTTCCCCAAATCCAGGACTGAATTTGAGAGATAAATTTTGTCTGAATCCATCCACAGGCCCTGTGTACCCAAATACCGAATTGTCATAAATCCAGCTGATTCTTGGAAGAATGCTAGATAATTCGGCTACCAAATTTTCATTAATTTCTTCTGTATTTGAATTTTCCCAAAATTCCATATAATTAAACACATGTCCGGTTAATCCGAAATCCAGTCGTTGAAACCGATTAAAGGGAAGGGTTAAAAATCCTCCGGTTGCAAACTGTTTCAAGCGTCCATAAACTGGTCCGTTAATTGAAAAACCAATTTGCCATAGATATGCAGTTTGATACAATAATAAATGATAATCGTAGCGGTTCTTTAAATTGGAAAAAGCCAGATAAAAATCGCTATTATCAAGAGAAATAACCACGTCAGTTCCAAAACTTATACGGTAGTCTCCAAGAATATCACTCCAGTAAAAATAGGTCATTCCCTGTGCGCCGTAAATATTACTGAAAGAAAAATTGCCACCTGCAAAATCCAGTGTAAATCGAGGGAGATATTTTTGAGATGTCAATTCTTCACTTTGTCTAAGACTGTCCATTGAAAAATCATCTTCCGAAGAATCAGATAAATTTTGATCATTAAAATGCTCGTAATGAGGAGCAAAAACATAACGGCTGTAATCATTGGAAGAACCTGTGTTCAGCCGGTTCCGGTTTTTATCCATGCGTAAATCACTGAATGAATCATCCTCATTTCTGCTCAAATAATAGTGTGTAGGTTCAATATGAAAAATCTGCGATTCAAGAGGGGAAGACAAAGTATAAATATCCCAGCCGCCTTCGTTGTATCCTGAAAAAACCAATAATTTATCATCTTCGGATAAACTTAATTGCTGGATACCCGTTAATACATTGGTTATCTGCTGGGACTTTCGGGTCGGTATTTCATGACGAACAATATTCCAGACACCTTGATCATCTGAAGTGTAGAATAAAACATTTTCTGTGTGTGACCAGACGGGATATGTTTCATCATGGTCTGTGTGAGTAATTCTCTCAATAGTTTTTGTAGAAATATCCAAAATATAAATATCTCGCTGACTGTAATCATGTTCAATCATATCAAATGAATTCCAGTCCTCATCTTGTTCCTTAATTGTATGAGCACCTCGGTCTGACACAAAAACTAATTGTTTCCCATCCGGACTCCAAGCCGGTTCTGAATCGGAAAACAGGTCATTGGTGAGATTAACCAGGGTTTCAGATTTTATATCATACAAGAAAATATCACTTGCATTTCCTCTGTTTCCAACAAAACAGAGATAATTTCCATCCGGACTCCAGGAAGCTGTGAATAACCCATCTAAATCAAAGGTCAGTTTGTTTGATTTTTCTGTCTCAATATCTATGAGATAAAGCGCATCAGCATCGCCGGATTTTGAAGCTATAACAATTTTTTGTCCACTTGGGGACCAGGAAATTCCAGGCTGGAGCCACTTTAATTCTTCAAAATCAATGGAACGGTTTCCCTTGATTAATTTTTTCAGTACTTTTCCATCAATGGCGTCAATCAATAAAATATCAGCATATCCCGAGCGGTCTGATAAAATAGCAATTTTACTTCCATCCGGGGAAATTGCCGGGGAAATATTATAAAAATTTTCCTCTTCCTTATGATCTGTTAACTGTTTTGCTATATCTCCAATCTCTTCACGTCCTGCTACATCAGGCCAATATTCCTTCTTTAAATATTTATGCCATTTCTCCGTGAGATCTTCATAATCCATCCCTAATGCCCGCTTGAAACCTTTTTCAGCATTTTGCGATTGTTTCATTTCTAAAAGTATCTCACCGACTTTTTCACGTCCGTATGTTGAAGCAATGTACTTCCATACAGATTGTCCTCCCCTGTATGCCATATACGCATCCAAATGAGTCACTTCCGGCATTTGCTCATGTATCGCCATATCCCGAATGATCATGTCAGATTTTGTATCCCAATTCAAGGATAAATATTCTGCTAATCCTTCATTGACCCACAAGGGAATCCTTAATCTTATTTTACCTGTAATAATTCCTTGGATGGAACCGCCAAACATCATGTCATTGACCAGTGCATGAACCAGTTCATGATGGATGACATGGCGGAATTGATCGTAAGATCCCTCAAAAGGTAAAACCACTCTGTTCTTAAATAATTCTGTCACTCCGCCAATTCCTTCATACATGTAGCTGTCCACTACATTGGTTTGTTGGAAATCATTGTGGGAATTGTACACAATAATAGAAATTGGTTTTTTAATTGTCCAGCGTAAATGTTTTGAAATTTGTTCGTAGGCTTCCTCTGATGCATTTGCAGTAAATTTTGCAAGGTTGCTATTTTGTTCATAATAATACACATCAAAATGGGGAGACTTTACAAATTTCCAGTCAAAAGCTCTATACTGAACTTTGTTTTGTCCGAACTCTTGGCTAGACACACAGGATAAATACAATACTGCTGCAATCTGGACGTATTTTTTCATGGTAATTAGACTAAATTATATAAGACATGTTCCGAATAAATTAGATGTATTATTCTCTCACAAGTTAAATAGTTGGTGTAAATCTACAAGGAAAATTCATTGATTCCATTTATTTAATCTAAGAGGAATTTTATGACAAATCTATTCGAAAGGATCTTTTAAAATGAGATTTACCCTATAAATTATGTCGAGTGAACGATTTATTGAAACCCTTTGTCTATTCAACTCTCTAAAGGTAAGTTTCACTGCCAATGAAATTGCCACTTTATTTTATTTCCGATTTACATTTGAGTCTCGATCCATCCGATGAGGAAGTTCAGCGTCAAAAACGATTGTTTCATTTTTTCAGATATATTTCCGAAACAAAAGGAACTCTTTTTATTGTCGGCGATCTGTTTGATTTTTATTTTGAATACAATGACGTTATTCCAAAAGACTATTTCCAATTTTATATGGAAATAAATCGTCTCAAGGAATCAGGTGTAAACATACATTTTATTTTAGGGAATCATGATTACTGGGTATCACATTTCATCACAGAGACTCTCATGGATAAAGTGCATGAGCGTGATTTTGAATTCAGCATTAATAATAAAACTTTTTTACTCACTCATGGAGATGGTTTGCTTTCCTGGGACAGGGGCTACCGTATAATGAAAAAGATTATTCGAAGTTCGTTATTTGTCTGGTTTTATAAGTGGCTTCATCCAAATGTAGGATATTGGATTGCTAAAAAGATTTCCGGGAATAAAGTACATTACATCCATTCCGATGAATATAATAAAAAAGTGTTAGATGATTTGTCTATGTTTGCCCAAGAAAAAATAGAAAGTGGAATTGATTATATCCTTTGTGGACATTATCACCAATTCACTGAAAAACAAATTGATGAAGGAAAATTATTAATTTTAGGGGATTGGTTTAGTTTTGATTCTTATGCTGTTTTTGACGGGGAAATTTTGGCTCTAAAGCGATGGGATTCCAATAACGACTCTCCCCGTTAAATAATATTTTATGTTCCTGAAAGGGACACCATAATTGCATTTTGAACATGGAGGCGGTTTTCCGCCTGATCAAAGACGATGGAATAATCCGCTTCCATTACACCATCGGTGACTTCCCGTCCCCGTTCTGCCGGAAGGCAGTGCATGAAAAGTGCAGATTCTCCTGCGGATTCCATTAAACTTTTGTCCACCTGAAAAGGCTGAAATATTTTCTCCCTTGATCCTGCTTCCTCTTTTTGTCCCATAGACGCCCACACATCAGTGTAAACCACATCTGCATTTTGAATTGCAGTATGAGGATCATGGCTAATCTCAATTTCGGAACCGCCTCCGGAATTTGCTAATTCAACTGTTTTTTCATCGGGAGTAAATCCTTCCGGACAAATGCATACAAAATTAATGGATAATTTTGAAGCCAACTGAAGCCAGGAATGAACTATGTTATTCCCATCACCTACATAACAAATTTTCAAGTTTTCGAATCTCTTCTTGTGTTCCCAAATTGTGAATATATCTGTCATGATTTGACAGGGATGGTTGTAATCAGTCAATCCGTTTACCACCGGGATGGATGAATGTTTGGCTAATTCTAAAATATGCTCATGGTCAAAAAGGCGTGCCATTATCATATCGTTATACCTGCTGAACAGTCGTGAAATATCTTTGATGGATTCCCGTTTGCCAATACCAATGTCATTGGGACCTAAAAACAACGCATGACCTCCCATCCATTCAAATCCAGTTTCGAAGGATACCCGTGTTCTGGCAGAGGGTTTAGCAAATATCATAGCTAATGAACGATTTTTAAACGGTGTGTAATTTTCCCGATTTCGGAATTTTTGCTTCAGTTCCTTTGCCAGAATAAGAATGTCGATTAGTTCTTCTTTTGAATAATCTGAAATGTGTAGAAAATGTTTGGGCATGGTTGGTTCCTTTAATTCAGAATTAAATCTATCCAGATTAACTACAAAATATAACGGCTCAAATCCTGATCCTTGGCAATGTTTGACAATTTTTCTTTTACAATTTTTGGTGTTATTTCTATAACGCCATTTGGTGATTTTCCTTTGACTTTTTCATACATATATTCATCCAAAAGTGTGGTCATAACGGTGTGAAGCCGTCTGGCGCCTATATTTTCTGTTTTTGTATTCACTTCCGTGGCGATTTCTGCAATTGCTTTAATTGCAGATTTTTTAAAAGTCAATGTCACTCCTTCTGCTTCCATCAATGCCTGATATTGCTTGATGAGGGCAGATTTTGGATGAGTGAGGATTTTTACAAAATCTTTGGTTGTGAGCTTATCCATCTCCACCCGAATTGGAAAACGTCCCTGCAGTTCTGGGATCATATCCGAAGGGGTTGCGACATAAAAGGCTCCCGCCGCAATAAACAAAACATGATCAGATTTTACCGAACCGTATTTAGTACTGACGGTACTTCCTTCTATTATGGGAAGCAGGTCTCTTTGTACTCCTTCCCGGCTCACATCCGGTCCTGCGCTTCTCTCATTTCCGCAAATTTTGTCAATTTCATCTAAAAAAACAATTCCGTTATTTTCAACTCTGTCCTTGGCAATTCTGATTATTTCATCCCGATCCAACAGGTTTTGAGTCTCCATTTCAACCAATACTTCCCTGGCTTGTGACACTTTCATCCGTCTGTGCTTTTTATTAGAGGGCAATACATTAGCAAGCATGTCCTTGATATTTGAACCCATATCTTCCAACCCAATGGGACCAAACACCTGCATCGTAGGAAAATTTTCTTCAGGAACATCCAACTCCACATACCGGTCTTCAAAATCACCTTTCTCTAATTTTTTTAAGAGTTTGTCACGATTTCGCTGATACCGTTTTTCCGCTTCTTCCGATTTTCGTCTTTCTGCTGCTACACTTTTACCGGGAAAAAGCAATTCCACCAACCGTTCCTTCGCCAGTTCTTTTGCCTGATCAATAACTTTCTTCTCCTGTTCATGCCGAACCATATTCACTGATGTGTTCATCAAATCCCTGATTATGGATTCCACATCCCTGCCTACATATCCCACTTCGGTGAATTTGCTTGCTTCCAATTTTAAGAAAGGTGCATTAGCAAGGTTGGCTAATCGCCTGGCTATTTCCGTTTTCCCCACACCTGTGGATCCAATGAGGATGATATTATTAGGAACGATTTCATTTTTCATTGCTTTTGGAACCTGCTGTCTCCGCCACCTGTTTCTCAGGGCAATAGCAACTGCCCGTTTGGCATTTTTTTGTCCGACAATAAACTTGTTCAGTTCTCTTACTATCTGTTTCGGCGTCAAGGCGTTCATTTTGTCTCAATCACGGTTATAGAATCATTGGTATAAATGCAAATTTCAGCAGCAATTTTCAATGATTTTTCCACGACTTCTTTCACTTCAAGTTTTGTTGTTTGCATCAAGGCTTTTGCTGCTGCCTGGGCATACCCGGCTCCTGACCCTACCGCAATAATAGGTCCATCCGGTTCTATGACATTTCCGTCACCGGAAACAATAAAACTGGAATGTTTATTCATGAGCGCTAAATGAGCATCCAAATGACGCAGATATTTATCCGTCCTCCATTCTTTTGCCAATTCGACTACGGAGCGTTTCAAATCCCCACTGAATTCATCTAATTTTCCCTCAAATTTTTCAAAGAGGGTCAATGCATCTGCAGCGGCACCTGCAAATCCGCTGAGAATACATCCCCTTTCTGAATCAAACTCTCGGACTTTAACAGCTTTTTGTTTAAGCGCCATATCACCAAACGTGACCTGTCCATCTCCGCCTAATGCAGCTTTTTGTTTATAACGAACACCCAGAATCGTTGTTGAGCGAATTAATTGACGGTTTTCATTGAATTGAAACATCTATTGATTGCCAAGAAGTTTGAAAAGATCTGAATCTGCCGGAAGTACGAGTGTAGTGTTTCCATCAATGATTTTTTTATAGGTTTCCAGTGTACGGACGAATTCGTAAAAATCAGGATCAGCACCAAATGCTTTAGCATATATTTCCAACGCTATAGCTTCTCCTTCACCTCGGATTTCCTGAGCCTCTTTATAGGCATTAGCTAAAATAATAGTCTTATCCTTTTCAGTTAAGGCATGGATTTTCTGTTTTTCTTCATCACCTTCAGATCGGAACTTATTTGCCTGTCTTTTCCGTTCGGCTTCCATTCTTGCGTAAATGGATTTCTCATTTTGTTTAGGTAAGTCCACCCGTTTTATCCTTACATCCACAACTTCTATTCCATAAGGAGACGTGGCGATTTTACTGTTGTGGGTTACCTGTTCCATGATGATTTCACGTCTTTCAGTTATAATTTCGCTCATATTATGAGTTCCTAATTCTCTTCTTAATTCTGAATAGACTATGTCATCCAGCCGGGTTATTGCAGTGGGGATTGCCTGAACTGTCTGCAAGAAGAGAAGAGGATCCACAATCTTCCATCGAACATAATTGTCTACAATAAGCGATTTCTTGTCCCTGCTCAAAATCTCTTCCGGAGGAACGTCATATTCCAAAAGTCGGTTATCGAACACCACTGCATTTTGGAGTGGGATTGGAAGTTTGAAATGTAATCCCGGTTCCTTTATCGTTCTGACCGGTTTTCCAAATTGCAGAATGACAACCTGTTCAGTCATATCCACAATGAAAACAGTAGAGAAAAATACAATACTAAAAAGAATAACAAGTGCTATGATTAATTTTTTCATTTTTTGCCTCCTTTCTCATTCCCTGTGAGATTCAATAGATTTAGTAGATTTCCACCTTCGCCATCAGGAATAATATATTTATTTATTCCGGGAAGTATTTCTTCTATGGCTTCCAGGTACAACCTTTTTTTTGTGATTGATTTTGCCTTTTTATATTCTTTCAGCATGGCTTTGAATTTTGCCACATCACCTTCAGATCGTTTGATTCGTGCTTCCTTGAATCCTTCCGCTTCACGGATCATTGCCTGCGCTTCTCCTCTTGCTTTTGGAATGACATCATTCCTATAGCCTTCCGCTTCATTGATCAAACGATTCTTATCTTCCTTCGCAGAAGCTACATCCTTAAATGCCGAAATAACAACTTTTGGGGGAGAAACATCCTGAAGTTGAACAGCTACGACAAGAATCCCTGTATTGTATTTGTCTAAAATTGATTGTAAAAGAGCTTTTGTTTCTTCCTGAATCATCAATTTCCCCGCAGTAAGAGCTTCATCAATCCCATGACGTCCAACAATCGTTCTCAATGAAGCTTCAGATGCTTCTCGAACTGTAAGCACCGGTCGAACAAAATTAAATAAGTATGCTTCCGGATCTTTCAGCTTGTACTGAACAATCATTTCTGCATCCACAATGTTTTCATCTCCCGTCAGCATGATACTTTCCCGTTCTACAGTACGAAACTGGTTTTTCCCAACAGTCCTGAATCCAATTTCAATCCGTTTTACTTCCGTAACTTTTGGGGTCTGAACGGTTTCAATTGGAAATGGGAAATGATACCGAAGCCCGGACTGAACGATCCTATTTACTTTACCAAACCGCTGAACGACTCCAACTTCATCCGGGCCAACCTGATAAACACCTGTTATGAGCCAAAGCAGGGCAGCAATTCCCAAAATGGGGACAAATCCCAGTGACAAGAGTTTTTCCGGGATTTGATATTCTTTATCTCCGATTATTACACGACGATTACTCATTCAATTGTCTCCTTTTATTTAAATAATTCTTCTAAGTCTGGCTACTGGAATCTTCAACTGTTTTCGGTATTTCGCAATTGTCCTCCGTGCCAGCGGAAATCCCCTATCTTTCATAAGGGATAAAATTTGTTCATCCGTGAGAGGATTTTTTTTGTCTTCATCCTCAATTAATTCTTTCAAAGACTGCTTTGCCTTCCGGTTGCTAACGACTTGACCATCGCCTAGTTCCACTGTTCCGGTAAAAAATGATTTCAACTCGAAAATACCAAAAGGACTATCTACATATTTCCCTCTGGTGCTCCTGCTTACCGTGGAAATATCTACATTGATCTCATCTGCAATATCTTGCAATTTCATGGGCTCTAAAACTTCAATATCTCCATTGAAAAATGCAGGTTGTCTGCGGATAATAGATTCCATTACTGCCGCAAGAGTATGCCGGCGCTGTTGAACAGCTTGAATCAGCATTCCTGCACTTTCGACTCTCTCTCTTAAATATTTTTTATCTTTATCCACCAGTGTCTTACCTGCAGACAAATCTTTATACATTTCATTTATGGCTAACTCCGGAATACCTCTGTCATTTGTTCTAATTACCCATTTCCCCTCTCTTCTGTAAATGATAAGGTCGGGGATTACCACCGATTCTCTTCCTGTAATCTTTCCATCACCTGGATGAGGATTTAATCTCCCAATTTGTTCCATTGCTGTCTTTAATTCATCCCGAGTACATTTGAGGTGTTTTTCTATTTTTTCAAATCTTTTATGGATGAAGTCATCATAGCAATCCTCAACAATCAAATAGGGCAGGGAGTGGGGTTCTTCATTTAATTGAACTAAGAGACATTCCTGTAAATTACGTGATCCAATTCCTTTTGGTTCCAGATTCTGAACAAGATGTAGCAAAGGATTCAAGTCTTCTTCATGGAGATCAAATCTGTCAGCAATCATGGCAAGTTCAACATCCAGATATCCACGTTCATCTATATTCCAAATAATCTCCTCACTCAGTGTTCGTTCCAAGTCACTGAGAGAATAATCGTCCAATTGCTTGATAAGAGTTTCAACAAAATCCAATCTGTCCGGAAGGGGAAAATCCAATAGATTTTTTTGTTCCCCTTTTGGTTGAATAATTTCAAAATCATAATCTATTGGATTCATATCCAGCGAATTATCTTCCTCCTCAGAAATTTCTTCTTCCGTTTCTGTTTCCTGTTCTAAAGATTCCAGTACAGGATTCAATTCCAATTCATTTAAAATATATGCTTCCAGGGAAAGTGAATTTAATTGAAGTAACCGTGCCTGAAGGATCTGTCGGGGAGACAGGGTTTGCCTAAGCGATTGTTTTTGTTCCAGTCGTGCCATTAGTTTAAACTGAATTTTTCGCCAAGATAAAGGCGCCGGGCTTCCGGGTCATTCGCAAGTTCTTCCGAAGTCCCTGATTTTAAAATTTCACCTTCAAAGAGGAGATATGATCTGTCTGTAATGGACAAGGTTTCTCTCACATTATGATCGGTTATGAGTACACCAATGTCACGATCCTTCAATGAACGAACAATGGATTGAATATCTTCAACTGCTATTGGATCCACACCTGCAAAAGGTTCATCCAGTAAAATAAAATCAGGATCAATTGCCAGGGAACGGCAAATCTCAACTCTCCGCCGTTCTCCTCCTGAAAGGCTTCCTCCTTTATTTTTTCTCAAGTGTGTAATGGACAAATCCTCGAGTAATGCATTAATTTTTTCTTCCTGATCTGATTTTGATAAATCAGTCAATTCCAAGATCAGACGGAGATTATCCTCAACGGATAATTTAACAAAAATAGATGGTTCCTGAGAAAGGTATCCAATTCCCTTTCTGGATCGTTTATACATTGGATCGCCTGTAATGTCTTTTTGATCTAAAAATATTTGACCGTTTGTTGGTTTTATCATACCTGTGATCATATAAAAAGTAGTGGTTTTCCCAGCACCGTTTGGACCGAGTAGTCCTACGATTTCCCCTTTATTAAGTATCAGGTCAACATCATGAACCACCAATTTTTTTCCATATCGTTTATGAAGGTTCTTTGCTTCCAAAGAATGTCCGTTATTCATTTATCATCCTGTCCGTCACGCCAGAGGGTTGAAGTATCTTCCAGTATCTCATTTCCATGTCCGATTCAAATCCCACTCCGTATACCGTATCCTGTTTTTCCGTCACTACCTGCACAGAATCATCTGTAAAAATACGCTTTTTTGAATGGTCCCAGGACAGGGTATCTGTAAAAAGTGTAACCCCGCTATCTGACTTAACCACAACAGACTGCATGGCTCTCATAAAATTACTCTTTTCGTTTATTTCTGCACTGTGTGATGTCAAGTGTGTCGTATGGACTTCAGATTGGTCAAAAAAATCTACCGTGACGCTATCTTCCAGAAAAATAAAACTTTTTTCCTGAAATTTTTTCAAATATCCGGATTGTACTATTGCCCGTACCAATCCCTCGTTTGTCATCGTAATAGTTACATCCCAGCTTTCCTGATCCGGGCGATTCATTCTTTTTTCTCCACCCATTTCCTCAGTGGTTGACAGACAGCCTGATATCATAAATCCTGAGATAATAATCAGGGACCAACTGATGTATTTAAAAAAAATCATCCGTCATTCACCATCTTTTTTTTCAAATCTGCTAAACATTTTTCATAAATATCCAATTCCGTTAGCATCCAGTCTATGAATTCTCTGAATGCTCCTTCACCGCCCTTTGTTTTGGTTATATAAATTGCTTTCTCTTTAACATCCGGATATGCATTTTTCACCGCTACGGGAAGTCCCACTTTTTCCATGACAGGAATATCAATGAGGTCATCTCCGATATAAGCGATCTCATCATCCTTCAATTTATATTTTTGTTTCAATTTTTCATAAGGGACAAGTTTATTCAGTGTCCCATTATACACATCAGAAATCTTTAACTCATTCAATCGAATTTCAGTTGCCTGGGAATATCTACCGGAGATGAATGCCAGCAGAAATCCAGCAGTCTTTGCCATCACAACAGCAGTTCCATCCTGAACACAAAAACGTTTCAATTCCAAGTCTCCTGCTCCCTTTAAAACCGTTCCGTCAGTGAGTACACCATCCACATCTGAAATAATCAACTTTATCTTTTTCAAACGTTGTTTTACATTCATTTTATTGCCTGATGTATTCGTTTTAAAGTCCTTAATAAGTCGGATAATTTATCCAGGGGCCATTGGGTAGCGGCATCAGATTTTGCTTCATTCACATTATCGTGTACTTCCAAAAAAACTCCGTCACAACCTGCAGCAACCGATGCATTCGCTAAAACCGGAATATATTCCCTCATTCCACCTGTAACATTTCCGTAATTACCGGGTATTTGAGTGCTGTGAGTTGCATCAAAAATAACAGGATATCCGGTTTTTTGCATCATCGAAATAGAGCGGACATCCGTTACCAAACTTTCATAACCGAAGGTTGTTCCTCTTTCCGTCAATAATATATTCTTATTTCCGGTTGATTCAATTTTTTGAATGATGGTATTCATCTTCCACGGCGCTAAAAATTGACCTTTTTTTACGTTGACAGTACATTGTGTTTCCCCTGCTGCTAACAGCAAATCTGTCTGCCGACATAAGAAAGCAGGAATTTGAAGTACATCTACCACCTCTGCAGCGATTGCAGCTTGATCCGGATGGTGAATATCTGTTAGAACGGGAATACCGATTTTTGTTTTAATCTCTCCTAAAATATCGAGTCCCTGTTCCATACCTAATCCCCGAAAGGATTTTACTGAAGTACGGTTCGCTTTATCGTAGGAACTTTTGAACACAAAAGGGAGGTCCAGTGCGTCAGTAATATCTGCTATGGACTCAGCCATTTTGATGGCATGATCTCTGCTTTCAATAACACAGGGTCCGGCGATAATAGGTAGTTTATCTCCACCAAAATGAACTCCCCCTGCTTTCACTTGATGAGTCATGCAGAAAATTTCCCATTTTTATAATCAACTGCCGCTCCAATAAATCCACGAAATAATGGATGGGCTTTAAGCACTCTGCTTTTCAACTCCGGATGAAACTGACAGCCAACGAACCATGGATGATCTTTTAATTCTATCATTTCCACCAGATTTAACTCAGCATTTAACCCGGAAATAATGATACCGTTTTTCTCCAACTTAGACCGGAAACGATTGTTTACTTCCCACCTGTGGCGATGCCGCTCCGAAATTTTCTTTTTTCTGTATTCTTTGTACACCTGACTACCCAGTTTCGATTCGCAATTATATGCACCCAATCGCATGGTTCCGCCTTTTCTTTTTACCATCCTTTGAGACTCCATAAGGTCAATGACAGGATATGGTGTTTTGGAATCAAATTCCGTACTATTAGCTTTTTCTAATCCGCAGACATTTCTGGCGAATTCTATAACAGCGCATTGCAGGCCGAGACAAATTCCCAAAAATGGAATTTTATGTTCACGGGCATACCGGCAGGCTAAAATTTTCCCTTCCGATCCCCTTTTACCAAACCCCGGAAGCAGGAGAATTCCGTTTACAGCAGCGAATTCGTTTTCGCATTGATTCAGTGATCGTAAATTTTCTGTGGGGACCCACTTAATTTTTACATGGGCGTCATTTTCCACTCCTGCATGGATGAATGCCTCCAAAACACTTTTATAGGCATCGGGAAGTTCAGTGTATTTTCCGCACATTGTGATGGTTACTGAATGAACAGGGTTTTTATAATGATGGATAAAATTTTGCAACGCTGACACATCAGGTTCCCCTGACAATTCCATACGCTTAGATATCAACTGTCCCAATTTCTGTTTATCTAATAAAAGGGGAACTTCATAAATACTGTTTACGTCCCGTCCTTCTATGACATGAGCTGAATCTACATTGCAAAATAAGGCAATTTTATCTTTTACTGATTTTTCTATCCGGGTTTCAGACCGACATAAAATAAAATCCGGACTTAACCCAATTTCTCTTAATCTCATCACAGAATGTTGGGTGGGTTTTGTTTTTACTTCTTCACTTGCTTTTACAAAGGGAAGCAGAGTAACGTGAACAATTAAATGGTTATGATATCCAACGTTCACTGACATTTGCCGAATGGCTTCCATAAAAGGGAGACTTTCAATATCTCCTACAGTGCCACCCACCTCACAGATTACTACATCATATTTCTTTGGTTTGTTCACAGACTCGATTCGATTTATAATCTCATCGGTCACATGTGGTATCACCTGAACAGTGTCTCCTAAATATTCACCTTTCCGCTCCTTTTCCAGAACCGTACTGTAAACTTGACCGGCAGTGGCATTATTACGTTTGCTCATATCTACATCTATGAACCGCTCATAATGCCCCAGATCAAGATCTGTTTCCGATCCGTCATCTAAAACAAACACTTCTCCATGTTGATAGGGGTTCATAGTTCCCGGGTCAACATTCAAATAAGGGTCCAGTTTCAAAATAGTCACCCTTAACCCAGCACTTTTTAACAGATATCCAATTGATGAAGCGGCGATACCTTTTCCCAGACCGGACATGACTCCACCCAATACGAAAATATATTTAACAGGATTACGAGGCATAATTTAATTCCAATCGTTTAACATCTTCTGCTGAATCCACTCCCCGACCTTCATAATCTGTTACGACCGTATGGATGGAAATTCCGTTATCCAAGGCTCTCATTTGTTCCAGTTTTAGTTCTCTCTCTCTTTTCGATGGAGATAACCCGGTAAATTTCTCCAAAATGGGGGATGTAAATGCATAGATACCGATATGACGAAATATATTGTCTCCTTTCATCGATTGTCTTGAAAAGTTTACTGCTATTCCCTTATCGTTTAATTTCACCTTTACTACATCCGGATTTTCCAAATCCTCTGCAGTTAAATTTGATGTAGCGGCAGTACACATTTCTGTATCCCTGTTTTTAAACAATAAAACGAGGTCATCAATCAATTCCGGTTCTATTTCAGGTTCATCGCTTTGAATATTTACTATAATATCAGCATCTTCGTCTTTCACTGCTTCTGCTATTCTGTCAGTTCCAGATTGATGATATTTCCCGGTCATGATTCCTGACACACTAAACCTATTTAACTCAATTTGTGTTTTTTCACTATCTATTGCAACGATGACTTTATCCAATTGTTTTGCCTGAAGAGCTTGATTGTACACTTGGACGACCATTGGGATTCCCCCAATCGGAATTAAGATCTTTTTCGGGAGTCTTGTGGACTTTAGCCGAGCAGGAATAACACCAATATTCATGGTTAGAATTTTGCCGGTATTTGGTTATCATTAAACACATTAATGGAAAATAGTGTTAAAATTAACCCGATACCAGTGTTAGTTATTAAGGATATTTCTTTGTATTTCGAGAAGTTGATTGACAAAATTCTGTTTTCTTTCAGAAGACAAAATTATATTATTTTTGAAAATATTAGACTTGTTTTTATTCTTGAATTCAAGATTTATACAATGACAAAAAGATTACGTTTATTCTGAATGATTGGAAACGATTAAATTCATCGCTTGATTGTGTTAAAATATTTCCGGTTGAACCGGTGAAACCATTTTACCATTTATGCGTATGGAGTTCAAATGCCTTTAGAAAGTAAACTCACAGAACAGCAATTGTTTGATCAGCTTATCTCTTCTCTGGTTCATACAACCTGGGTTTCGTTAGGGAAAATTAAAAATCCCATGACAGAAAAAATTGAAAAAGATTTACAATCTGCTTCAATGAATATTGATATGATAGACATGTTGTATAAGAGAATGGACGGGAATCTTTCTGAAGCTGAAGATAAATATATGAGTCATGTCTTGAGTGAATTGAAAATGAATTATATTCACGAAAAATCTCAACCAAGTGATTCGCATGAAGAAGATTCCAATGAATCAGCAGAAAACAAGTCTTATTCAAATAATAAATCGAAAAGTAAATCGAAAAAAAAGAAAACTCCTGCGAACACTAAGAAGAAAAAATGATAGATTTACTGTGGATAAAATGGAATAGGATCCTAGCTGGCATCGTGCTGGCTTTTTCATTTTTGGTCTATTTTATGACCATGTCACCCACAGTTTCATTTTGGGACTGTGGGGAATTTATTGCCACTTCTTATACACTGGGTGTTCCACATCCGCCAGGGAGTCCGCTCTATCTAATTATTGGACGTGTTTTTTCAATGCTTCCCTTTAATAATGATATCGCTTTTCGTGTTAATATTCTTTCTCCTATTGTAAGTGCCTTAGCTGTCATGCTTCTATATCTTGTAATTGTAAAATTTGCTGCTCATTGGAGAAATGGGATAAAAAACAAATCTGATGCAGTCATTGCATTTGGAGGAGCTTTAATTGGATCGCTTGCTTTTGCATTCACTGACAGCCATTGGTTTAATGCTGTTGAAGCAGAAGTATATGCCATGAGTACATTTTTTACCATAATTGTCGCTTGGCTTATTTTACATTGGGCTGAAAGGGCAGACCAACCCGGTCACGAACGGTACATCTTATTTATTGCCTATATGATCGGTTTAGCGACTGGCGTCCATATTTTGAATTTATTGGCTTTACCATTTGTAGCTTTGATCATTTACTTTAAAAAATTACCTTTTAATTGGAAAACATTTTTCATCACTACAGGGATTACGGGTCTGACCTTTCTTATTATTCATAACGGAATTATTAAAGGCCTTCCGAAATTGGCGGGTTTAATAGGTCTTAGTGGTGTAAGCCTAACCGTTTTACTTATTTTTGGTGCCATGATTTGGGCAATCACACAGCGAAATAAATTATTGTCCATCATTTTTACATCTATGGTTTTGATCCTGATAGGATATTCCAGCTACACAATTATTTTCATTCGTTCAGGGCAGGATCCTGTAATTGATGAGAACGATCCCGAAACTATTTCATCTGCTATTTCTTATTTAGAGAGAGAACAATATGGCGCTGTAGGGCGATTTCCCCGACGATATAACGGACTGTCTCAAAAACATGAAACTGTTGGTTATCCAAGAAATAATGGGAATTATTCCTCTGCGCAAAACAGAAAATACATGTTGCATAATGTGGATAAACAGTGGTCTTATTTTTGGAATTATCAGGTTAAAAAAATGTATTGGCGCTATTTTCTTTGGCAGTTTGCTGGTAGAGGGGAATCACTTGATTCCAAAGTTACTGCCATGGGGGCAAACTCAAAAGAGGACGGTGTGGATTGGACACAATTTGGCTTCCCTCTGGCATTGATCCTTGGAATTGGCGGAATGTTATATCATTTTTACCGGGATGAAAAACAGGCATTTTCACTCTTTACTCTATTTTTTATGACGGGATTAGCAGTTATTGTGTATTTGAATCAGGATAATCCTCAACCCCGGGAACGGGACTATTCCTACGTAGGCAGTTTTTTGGCATTTGCCGTATGGGTAGGTATCGGAGGATCTGCAATCATTGAAAAATGTTTGTCGTATTTCAAATCTCAACCCTGGCGGCATCATTTAGCCTATTTTATTGTTGGACTTCAGTTGATGCTGGTTCCTCTGGTTATGCTTCGGGCAAATTATCATGAACATGACCGCAGCGGGAATTTCGTTGCTTGGGACATGAGTTACAATATGCTTCAATCCTGTGAACCGGATGGAATCATTTTTACCAATGGGGATAATGATACATTCCCTCTATGGTATTTACAAGAGGTAGAGGGAGTAAGAAAAGATGTAACCGTTGCCAATTTAAGTTTGTTAAATACGGCATGGTACATCAAACAGTTGAGAGATTTACGTCCTCGTGAGAAACGGTTTATTTTTCTAAGTGATGATGATATTAACAAAATAGCATCCAGATTAAATCCATGGAAAACTCGAAATGTTACCCTGCCGTACAAATATGAAAAACAAATTACCTGGAAGGTAAAACCCACCTATGGGGGACAGGCATTAAAAGTGCAGGATATGATGATTATGCAGATCATAAACGACACCAAGTGGAAATTTCCAATTTATTTTGCCGTAACGGTTTCGCCATCAAATAAAATTGGTTTGGATAAATACCTGTCAATGGAAGGACTCACTTTCAAATTAAATGACCATAAAGTGGATAATATCAATCCAGATAAAATGTATGATTATTTGATGACGGAAATAGGTGATTCCACCTGGCACAATAATTTTTCAATGTCATCTTTCACCTCGGGAAATTCAGACCCGGAGACACTTCTTTGGTCTGATGAATATCAGCCGGGATATCTATTCCGGAATCTGGGGAATGAGGGTGTTCATTTTAATGACCAGATCATTCGACTCCTTCAAAATTACCGAAGTGCTTACCTCCAATTAGCAGTTCATCATTATTTTAAATATCAGGATCTGAAACGAAGCAAAGAGTCAGCAAAAGAGGCGGAAAAGGAAAGAAAAACGGTTTTAGCAGTGCTGGATCAAATGGCTTTGAATCTTCCTGAAAAGACAATTCCTATCCCATCCAATGATCTATATTATCAGATCGGGCAGATTTACAGTCAGGCTGGAGAAAAAGACCGTTTCCGGTCGATTCTAGACCAGTTATCTGACAGGGAAAGGATTTCTCTGGATGACAAAATCAGGTTTGGGCAAACCTATATGCAGGAACTGAAAGATTACGAAAAAGCCATCAATATCTTTGAGAAGATGAACAGTCACTATCGCAGTCTGGAAGAATCGTTCAGGAAAAACCCCAAGAGTGTTTCTGCTAATTCATGGAAAAAATGGGAGTCTGTATATCCGGAGATCATTTCTTCGCTGGTGCTGGCGTATCAGGGAGTAGGAGATGATGAAAAAGCTGAGTCAGCTCTAAATGATTGGTTGGATCGAAATCCAACGGACAAAACCGCCCGCAAAATGCTGGATGATCTGAAGGAGTAATCAAAGCTTGCCTGCACAAAAGCTCTTCTGACTCCTAATCCAGTTTACATATTTCCCTGTGAAAACACTTGAATCTCAACCGCTTGTTTCCATCATCATTCCCCATTGGAATAACTATCCGATTTTAGAAGAATGTTTGAACTCATTAAAAAATGTTTCCTACAAAAACTGTGAAATAATTGTGGTGGATAATGGGTCCGCAGACGGAAGTCCTGATAAAATAAAACAGCATTATCCGGAAATTATTTTGGTGGAAAATGACACCAATGAAGGGTTTGCAGGTGGGTGCAACCGGGGAGCAAACCGTGCAAATGGAAAATACTTGCTTTTTTTGAATAATGATACTACCCATGTACAAAACTGGATAGAACCCCTTGTAATTCAACTTGAACAGGATGAATCCATTGCGGCGGTACAGCCGAAAATTCTGAATTATTTTCAACAAGACCTTTTTGATTATGCCGGAGGTGCCGGAGGTCACATGGACATCCTCTGTTTTCCATTTGCACGGGGGCGCATATTTCTTGAACAGGAAATAGATACCGGTCAATATAATGATGTAAAAAATATCTTCTGGGCTTCAGGAACGGCAATAATGGTTCGGAAATATCTGTTTGAACAAGCAGGAAAGTTTGACGAAACCTTTTTCGCTCATATGGAGGAAATTGATCTGTGCTGGAGGTTTTATATGCTGGGGTACAAGGTCGTTTCAGTTCCACCAAGCATCGTGTATCATAAAAATGCTGTGACACTTCCCATGTATTCCCTGAAAAAATATTATCTCAATCATCGAAATTCCCTGTACATGCTGTGCAGTAATTACTCCTTTCCATTGACCGCTTATCTTTTTCCCCTTCGGATTGGTCTTGATATTATTGCCTTTTTTTACGCATTAACGAAACTGGACTGGAAACATATGACAGCAATCGTTTCAGCTTTATTCTGGGTGATCTTTCATCCTCATTTAATTTACGCCAAGCGACAGAGAAACAAACCCCTGAAGTCCGTCAGGGACAGAGATATCATAAAAAATCTTTTTCGGGGGAGTATTGTTCTGGTGTATTATATTTTACGGAAAAACACTTACCGTGAGATCTTTACCAATGCCGAATCATAAATCGCTTCATTGTCGGTGTCTAAATCTTTGAGGGAATAAAGAATTTCCTCCTGCCCTAAAAGAGAAAGGGCATCTGCCAAGGTCCTGGCGTGATTATTCAAAAAATAAAGTGTGTATCGTTCCCGGGGATATCTGTCATAGACCTCATCCAGACCGGTTATCATATTTTCTAATTCTTCAACAGACCTTTCGGGTTCTCCCGTCTGTAATAATTCCATGGCGTAATAATAGGAAAATTTCGCTTTTCTCAATCCAAAATTCTCAGAGAGATTGTCGCAAAGCTGGAGGCGGTCTTTCCATCCTCGTGAATAATCAGAGGAGTTTCCCCTGAGGGCAATATTTCGAGCTGATTCAAAATGGGCAGTACCACCTACGGGAATGTACGTATCAATTTCCGAGGCTAAGATCAAATACCCGTAAAATGCGAAAAAACTTGACAGGGGATCGAACAGGACAGGATCAAAATAAATGCTTCCGGCAGTGTTATATATAAATTGGACTCCACTGTCATAATAACGCTGGTCAGTACCGGAAGTGAAAAGTGCCTGAGCCAATACGGTCTGCACCGCTCCTTTCGGGGTGACTCCTTCAAAAACAATGTGAATTGACAGAGGAATGGAAAGGTCAGAAAACTCATCATCCCAATTGGTATTTGTATAAAACCGCATCAATTCGGATTCGAGAGTAAACAGTATCTGGCGTTCGTTTCCTTTTAACAGGCGGTCATCAAAGGACACCTGGGTTTTCCCGAATTGCGCCGTCAGAAAGGACAACAGAAGAAAATGTGGCAGGATTTGAGGTATAAACCGAAACATCATGTTTAAAGATAGATGGTTATTTTATTTCCTGCAAGGGAAAGATGTTCCAATGTTTTAATACGCTTTACTGCGATGGGAAATTTTCAGGACAAGCACAATCAGTTTTTCTTTCTGAACCTGATATATAACCCTATATCTTCCGACTCGAATTCTAAATACATTTTTTTCTTTGGTATAAATTTTTACAATTCCTCTTTGATAAGGATTTTGTTTTAAGGATTCAATTTTTCTCCCAATAGTTAATTGAATGCTTTTGGGTAGGTTGGCAAGACTTTTTTTAGCTGATTTTTTAAAAATTACAACATAATCAGACATCCAAACCTAATTCCTCTTTCACTTCTTCCCAAGTCATCTCCCCCTCTTCTTTCAGCGCTTTTTCTGCGTCCATTGAATCTACAATATCTTCCAGATATTCGTCCAATGCTTCCTCAACGATTTTACTCATGGGTTTGTTTACCAAACCCGATGCAACCCGCAGGGCTCTTAGTTTTTTCTCCGGTAAACGTAGTGTGGTTGTATGTGTCATTTTAATTCTCCAAAAAATAATATCGTAATATTACAACATTGCCAAGTCGGATTCAAGATGATTTTTTATCCCATAAAGCAGGGTTTGTCATTGCAATAACGATCTATCGTATGAATCAATCACTTTAATAGAAACATCATGTTTAAAGATAGATGGTTATTTTATTTCCTGCAAGGGAAAGATGTTCTAAGGATTCCCAAATACCTGGATTTCAAAATTCTGAATTAAAATTTTCCTTTTGTACAATTATGTACACCATTTGCCTATGACGTTTATCATGCTATTAAACCATAACAGAAGTTGCTTAACATTTTTTAAAATAAATTCATTTTATTATTCTAAAGATTAAAAAAAGATTTGAATTCCTTTTTAAATCCCCATTGATCTTTTCGAGTCAAACTGCCGAGTTTCTTTATAATGATGGTATATTCAATTGTAGCAAATTTCATTCGAATCAGAGTTGGTTTTGGTAGTTTTGCTTCTTTCCAATTTTGGATATGATAATCCCCAATTCGATGAGGACTGGACAGGTTACTTGTCATAAATGTGATCAGGATATCAAACTTATAATTGATTACGGCATTTGGAGATAGAATTAAGCCGGGACGTTTTTTTGTGATTGTTTGATCAGAAAATGGGAAGGGAACTAAAACTATGTCCCATTTTTTATAAATCATTATACATATCGTCTATCTCGTTATTCCATTCCGCGAAAGACGATTCTGATATTTTCATGATTCCGGAGAGATTTTCTTTTTCTAATTCTGTCTGGTATCGTTTTTTGTTCTCCTCGATATATTCATCTATCCATTCTTCAACCAAACTTCCAATCGTCCTTTCTTCAAGGGAACTGATAATCTTCAACAGTTTTTGTTTATTATCTTTTATCCTAATACTTATTACGCTCATAGTATAAACTACATGTATAATTACCTACATTCCTACATTTTTTCTTTTGTGTAAATTTTCACAATTCCATTGTCCCCTCCTCATACGAGGAGCGGATAAAAGGGGTGGTACATTTAGCGAAGTGGGAATATGGATGGAGATAAATTAATCCAACACCT
>CAZSIH010000004.1:36709-48837 GCA_964606925.1 uncultured bacterium | reverse complement strand
GTAATGATATGATCAACCAGGTCCAAGCTCACAATATCACACGAATGAGAAATCAGGGTATAGTCCACACCGCTGGCATAACCCGACTCTTCTTTTAAAAATATATTTTGGTCTTCGGAGAACGTAGAAGTGATTTCCAGAATTGGAGCAAAAAGATAAATGGGCAATTTGTGAATATGACATTCACTCACAATGTTTGACGTGCCGCTGTCACTGACAAATTTTCCGTCTGCAGTGATGGCATAGGCACCGATAAAGAGTTTATTCACCTTGTCAAAATGGTGAATGAGGTCCCACTCGGGAATAACTGTAAATTTAATCTGGTTCTTTTCCATGATCTTAATGACACGATTAGTCTTTACGGACTCCTGTCTCAGGATCAAAACTTCAAATTCTTTTCCCATCTTTTTTGCTTCCGGCAATAACAGTTCCACGGGTTCTTCGACTGCGTGGAGTATGATAAAATCACCATCGGTGATATGGTCCAGTCCCTGGTTTGCCAATTCACTCAAATCGTATTTCAATCGAGTGACAATGTCCTCAATAATTTCAATGGTGGCAGATTTTCTGATGGAGATGTCTTTATCCTCAAAAAAGTTATTTTTTTCCAATTCATGCTCCAAAAGGATGATCAGATTATCAATTGGAAACATGCGGGGCTGGCTGTTTGTGATGATCTTACACACTTCACTAATTTGGGCACGAAACATGTCATCTTCGCATTCAAGAGAGTTTATCGCTTTGGTCATGGCACCAAGAGTTATCAAACTGGTTTGTGAGGATGAATAAAATTTGACAATATCCCGGAACAGGCTGTCCAGAATTTTCTGATCTACCGTACTCATAATGACATCTTCAGATACATTACAAGATATACCGATGAAATGCTCAGTGAGATTATTGTAATTAACAATCCTTTTTTCATGAAATCAATGAAGGAGATTTCTACCCCGTATTTTTTAGCAATTCCCACCGATACAATATTAGCGGACGAACCGATCATTGTGATATTTCCACCCAGGCAGGCACCCAAGGCAAGAGCCCACCAGAGAATATCATTGGGAATGGGATTGCTTTCAAGCATGAGATGGATAATGGGAATCATAGTGATGGTAAATGGAATATTATCCAGAAATCCAGAGACAATTCCTGATACCCACAAAACCACCAGCACAATAACGTAGGGATTGTCTCCCACATTCATGAAAATATTATGAGCCATCCATTCAATCACTCCATATTCCTCCAACGCACCAACCAATATGAAAAGCCCGGTGAAAAACAAAAGGGTACTCCATTCCACTTCCTCCAGAACATGCTCCACGTTGGCTTGAGATATAATCAATAATACCATTGCCATTCCCAGTGCTACAACCCCCGGCGCCAAGCCGGTAAGCGTCTGAGTGATAAAAAGAAGAATGGCAAGGATGGTACAAGCCAGGCTTTTGATCATTAATTTTTGATCCACTTTAATATTTGAAAATTCAAATCTAATTTTCTCCAAAAGAAGTTCTACGGAAACCAGTTTTACCATACTGGTATTTATGGGTTTGAATTCGATTCGGTTAATAAACCAGATGTATACCAGTACTATAATAAATATGGGGATGATCACTGGTGACAAATTCAGGATGAATTGATTAAATGAGAGTCCGACTTTAGAACCGATGATCACATTCGGCGGATCTCCGATAAGCGTCGCCGCTCCGCCAACATTTGAAATGATAGCTTGGCTCAAAACATAATTTTTTGGATTCAATCCCATGCCTCGGGTGAGTTCAATAATAATGGGAATAATTATCAGGACAGTGGTTACATTATCAAGAAATGCAGACATGAGAGCGGTAACAACTGAAAATAAACACAGAATTTTTACAGGGTTACCCTTGGTGAATTCAGCAATTTTTACAGATACTATTGTAAAAAACCCTGATTGTTTAATCAGGATCACAAGGATCATCATCCCTGTCAAAAGCATAAGTGTTTCAAAATCAATAAATTCAACTGCCTGATGTTCAGTAAGAACGTGCAAAACCACCAGAACTCCAACTCCTGCAAGAGCGGCAGCGGCTTTATTTACCAGTTCAAGGGTTATGGCGGCATAAACAACCAAAAACACGATGATAGGAATGAGGGCGCTGGTGTGTTGAACGGCATGTTCCATGATGTGAGTTGGTTCTATTTAGATGAGTTGAATTTGAATATCAATTCTTTTGTACGACCAAGACAGGACAAGATACAAGATTTGAGATCCCTTCATCAATGGAGTCCATTATCTGGGACTTAAAAGTAGTCTGTTTTCTGTGTCCAAGAATAACAAGGTCAAGATTGTCCGTATATTTATTTATGATTTTAGAAATACTTTCACCATGTTCGATTATAAAATCAACGTCATCCAACATATACTCGAACCCGTTTTTAATAAATATTTTCCGTAAAATATCTTCTGTCACCCGTTCCTGAACTTCACCCTTTGGCTGACTCAATGCAGGTTGGTTTACATGGATTGCTATCAGAGTTGCATTAAACTTCTCTGCAAACAGAGCGGCTTGTTTTATTACCGGTTTTTCATCTCCCCGGGCAACCAGTGCCACCAATATTCTAAATTGGTTAGAATTCATTTAGAAAATTAAACTATTTTATATCTATGGATACATAAAATTTAATGTGGAATAAATCCCTATTCCTTTATGAAACATTTAAAACAATTTTAGATTCGATTGAAATAGTCAACAACATAACATTCACAGGTGGGATAATTTAGAAGGAGAAATGTTTGTAACTTGTGGTAAATTATCTGAGCACTAAATGACAATCATACAGAATATCAAGATGTTATCACGGTGATCTTTATTAGTTTAACACCATATTCATATAAATTGAGTACGAAGGATTTTTAATATAATGATTAGAAAGAAAAACATTGGCTAAGGAAAAACCCATCACTATTGATGGCGTCATAAAAGAAACGCTTCCAAACTCCATGTTCCGGGTAGAGATTGAAATTGGAGGGGAAAATCATGAGGTTTTAAGTTATGTTTCCGGAAAAATGAGAAAATACTTTATAAAAATCCTACCCGGGGATATGGTCACACTTGAAGTGTCCCCTTATGATCTGTCTAGGGGAAGAATTGTCTTTCGTCATAAATAAAAGTCTAAGATAATAGACATTATTTCAATAAAAAAGTGGGGTATTAGATTATATCACTCGCTTTTATCAATCCCAACTATTTTAGCAACCGAAAAACATACCGTATTTTTACAGATTTATTATTATTGTGACTAATTGACTGGTATCATTAGAGAAAGTTTTTCATTGTATACATTCTCCTTCAAATGATTCGAGATAGTTAGTTAACATATTAGAAAGAATATGGCCTTTCCCGAAAAACTTGAAAAACAGGAAATCAATGCATTACCATTGGAAGCTTATGTTGGTGAAATATTTGTAATCAACACATTTCGGGATGTTAAATCTTCCTGTGATCTTCTTCAAAAGGAAAAAATTCTGGGCTTTGACACAGAGACTCGACCTGCATTTCAAAAAGGGGAACATCATTTCCCTTCACTCATCCAACTTGCCGGGGAAAATGCTGTTTTTATTTTTCAATTACCTCAAATTGGGTTTTGTAAGCCAATTAAAAGCATTCTGTCAAATAGCAACATTCTAAAATGCGGTGTTGCAATTGAGTATGATTTATCCGAATTGAACAGGTTAAGTAATTTTGTTCCAAGAGGATTTGTAGATTTGGGAGAACTTGCCCGCAAGGCTTTTATTCCCCATCATGGTCTTCGTGGATTAACAGCATATTTTCTACATTTTCGTATTTCAAAACAGGCACAAACAACAAATTGGAATGTAAAATCACTAAGTAAAAAACAAATTTCTTATGCTGCCACAGATGCCTGGGTGGGACGCAAATTATATTTCAAGTTCCAAACCAAAAAACTAATTTGAATAATCCGTCAGGAAGATCAATAATTTTTTTGGATTTGTTGCAAAATACTAAAAAATCAGGTCAAAAAAAATAAATTGGAACTATTAACTTATATTCTGTAATATAACAGGTATGCTTAAAAAATACATATCTATCGGTTTGATTGCTTTCATGGCTGTTTCCATGGCAGTAACGCTGTTTTCATCAGAGGACTGCGGAATGCCCTGCTGTGGAAAGGTTGAAATGAGCTGTTGTATTGGACAGGAAAAGTCGCAATGTCCGGAAATGACTTCTTGCGATAAAACACTCATTTTATTGCTCCTTTCGGGACCAAAAGCGCATACCAATCAAAAAGTAGAAATATCCGCCAACCAACTGGCAGATATTTCAATCATTGTTTCAGGTTTTGGATCATTACATACAAAAGAATTCCAAAATCCATCGGTTTCACCGCCGATATCCTTTCTCACACCCCTTCGTATTTAGACTCTCCTAAAATTATTCACGGACTTTATAGTCCGTTACAAGGGATTCGTCTGTCCAGACGACCCCCGGTTTTTGTTAATTTACAGGAGTGATGATACATCATACTTAAAACATGAAAATTTTATTAACGATAGCGCTATTAGCTGTAAATGCTTACAGCCAAAAAAACTTAGATCAATATATTGAGTTTGGTCGAAGCCATAATGCTAGTGTCCAGGAAGCATATTATCGCTGGCAAGCATCATTGGAAGACATTTCCGTAGTAAAAAAATTACCGAATCCTTCATTGAGTGTGGGTTACTTTTTGGAAAGTGTGGAAACGGCTGTGGGTTCCCAAGAATACAAAATTGGGATTATGCAGAAATTTCCCCTGTTTAGAAAATTGAAAACTGCCAGTTTAGCTAAATCCTCCCAAGCGGATGCACTAAAACAATCCTATTTTCAAACACGGGCAAACGTAAGCGCAAAAATCAAATCATTGTATTATGATGTGTATTACCTTGAAAGAGCCATTAGCATTACACAACAGAATGTCCATTTACTGAAAAACTGGGAGAAAGTTATTCAGACCAAATATCAAACGGCTCAAGCCGGACATCCCGATGTTATAAAAACACAAATTGAATTAATAAAATTGCAAAATGTTCTGGAATCATTGACAGCCAGAAAAGATCCTCTCCTGCAGGAATTCAGAGCTGTGCTGAATGATTATTCTATCGCTAAAGTAGATATGCCTGACACATTGCAGGTGGAACTTATGGCAGAATCAAAAGAATCTGTTTTACAAATGATTCAGAATAAAAATCATACATTGCTTGCTGCAGAGCATTCTGTCAGTTCCAGCGGAAATTTATTAAAAAGAGCAAAGCTGAATTATTTACCCGATTTTGGAATAGGCTTGGATTATATCGGAACGGGTGAAAAAGAAATGGAGGGAGTTCCGGTTTCAGATAGTGGAAAAGATCCGCTGGTCTTCAAGGTATCTTTAGATATACCCATTTGGGTTGGAAAAAATGCGACACAGGTTTCTGCAGCACGTTATAGGAAAACCGCAGAAGAAAATAAACTGGTAGGTAAACGGCATAGTATAATTGCGGAAGTAAAAAACGTTATGTATAAAATGGACGATGCCAAGAGAAAAATCGAGTTATATAATAATAAATTAATTCCAAAAAGTCTGGAATCTTTAGGAGCATCGGAGAAAGCATATATAAGTGATAATGCAGATTTAATTACACTGATTGATGCGCAAAGACTCTTACTGCGGTTTAAACTTGAATATGAAAATGCTGTCGTCAGCTATTTACAACAAAAAGCACTTCTGGAATCCTATTTGGGATTAGAAAAAGGAGAATAAATCATGAATAATATTTTAGAATATTTTAAACAAATAAATGGGTTTACGTGGGGGGTCATTACAGCGGTATTTCTTCTGGGTATTTGGGTAGGATTACCAAGCAATGTCGAAACTGTAAATATACAAAATAATCATCAAGAAAAAGTAGAAGCGTGGACGTGTTCCATGCATCCTAATGTAAATCTACCTGAATCGGGACAGTGCCCCATTTGCTTTATGGATCTGATTCCGGTGGCAATGGGATCTTCATCAGTGAATATGAATGAATTAACCTTATCCCCGGAAGCTCAAGCACTTGCTGAAGTGGAAACCATAATTGTAAAACGTGGTGAAGCATTTGCAGAGATTCAAGTGTCAGGAAAAGTGGATTATGATGAAACCAGTATTAAATCCATTACTGCTTGGGTTCCCGGCCGCATAGAAAGATTATATGTTGATTTCACCGGAATTTCCGTGCAAAAAGGGGATCATTTGGTGGAATTATATAGCCCGGAACTGTACTCCGCTCAAGAGGAGTTTTTACAGGCAATTCGCTTACCGGAAAATTCATCTTCCGGTAGCGGTTTTGATATGATTTTAACTGCTTCTCGTCAGAAATTACAATTACTTGGTTTAACCAATGAACAAATTGCTGAAATTGAAAAAAGGGGAACACCCTCAGATAGAGTTACGATTTACAGTCCGATTTCAGGAGTGGTAATTGCCAAAAGTGCTGTTGAAGGAAATTATGTTAAAACAGGTTCCAAACTGTTTGATGTGGTTGGGCTGGATCAGGTCTGGGTAAAACTTGATGTGTATGAAACAGAAGTTGCCATGATTCAATATGGCCAAAGTGTCACTTTCAATACTGCTGCTCTTCCTGGGCATGAATTTTCTGGAGCAGTAGCGTTTATTGATCCAATCGTTGATGAAAAAACACGAACAGTTCAAGTTCGACTCAATGTAGATAATTCATCCGGAATGCTAAAACCGGGAATGTTTACCAATGGAATTGTCAAAGCAAAAATTGATTCTCATGGTCAGGCATTGGGTAAAAGATTAGCAGGAATGTGGGTGTGCCCCATGCATCCTGAAGAAGTTCATGAGCAACAGGTTGTTTGTTCGATCTGCGGAATGAAATTAGAATCAGCAGAATCACTTGGGTTTGTTCATCATGGTGATGGTACGAATCCCCTGCTCATACCTGTCAGCGCTGTACTGAAAACCGGACAAAGGGCGATCGTTTATGTTCAAAAAGATGATCAAACTTTTGAAGGACGGGAGATTGTATTGGGTCATCGTGCCGGAGATTATTATGTTATACTTGGCGGACTTCGTGAAGGTGAACGTGTTGTAGTGCGGGGTAATTTCAAAATTGACAGTGCTATGCAGGTTTCGGCAAAACCCAGTATGATGAATCCCCATGGGAAAATGGGCAAAAATAAGCCAATGATTCACCAACCTTGAGATTGATATGTTAAATAAAATTATACGATATTTTCTCGAAAACACATTAGTTGTAGCCATTCTTCTCATTGCTGCTGTGCTTTGGGGAATAATGGTAGCACCTTTTGACTGGAACTTAGGAGATTTGCCTCGAGATCCGGTTCCCGTGGATGCTATCCCGGATATTGGCGAAAATCAGCAAATTGTCTTTACAAAATGGTCAGGTAGAAGCCCCCAGGATATTGAAGACCAAATTACATATCCTCTGACCACCGCCTTGTTGGGAATACCAGATGTGAAAACAATTCGATCTTATTCCATGTTCGGCTTTTCCACGATTTATGTCATTTTTAATGAAAAGGTGGATTTTTATTGGTCCCGTTCCCGCATACTGGAAAAACTCAACTCCCTTCCATCCGGAACGGTGCCAAAAGATATTTCTCCAACGCTTGGTCCCGATGCCACGGCATTAGGGCAGGTATTCTGGTACACACTTGAAGGACGAGACAAAGACGGCAATCCAACTGGCGGCTGGGATCTGGAAGAATTACGCAGCATTCAGGATTGGACGGTTCGCTATGCTCTTCAATCTGCAGAAGGTGTGTCGGAAGTTGCATCCATTGGTGGTTTTCAAAAAGAGTATCAGATTGATGTGGATCCCATGGCAATGCGGGAACATGGTGTGCAATTGACTGAAGTATTTAATGCAGTTCGACAATCCAATTTGGATGTGGGTGCTCGGACAATTGAAGTGAACCGTGTGGAATATATGGTAAGAGGATTGGGATTTATCAAATCACTTGAAGATATTGAATATACAGTTGTAAAAACCCGGGATAACGTTCCCATTTATGTCAAAGATATTGCCCATGTGAACTTAGGTCCTGCACTTCGGAGAGGTGTTTTGGATAAGGAAGGTGCAGAAGCTGTGGGCGGTGTGGTGGTGGCTCGCTATGGAGAAAATCCATTGGCAACTATCAAGAACGTTAAAAGTAAAATTAGTGAAATTTCCCCCGGTTTGCCAAAAAAGACTTTAGCAGATAGTACGGAAAGTCAAGTAACCATTATTCCCTTTTATGACCGCACAGGACTAATTTATGAAACATTAGACACATTGAACCACGCCTTACGGGATGAAATTCTCATTACTATTATTGTGATTTTGGTCATGGTTATGCATTTCCGAACATCAATGCTTATCTCCGGTATGCTTCCCTTGACTGTTCTCATGGTATTTGTTGGAATGAAACTTTTTAAGGTGGATGCCAATATTGTAGCTCTATCCGGGATTGCCATTGCCATTGGTACCATCGTGGATATGGGTATTGTGGTAACGGAAAATATTATCAGGCATCTTGAAAAAGCGAAAGAAAACACTAAAGAAGTAATTTTTAAAGCTGTGTCAGAAGTGGGCGGAGCGGTACTAACAGCAGTATCAACAACGGTGATTAGTTTTCTGCCAGTTTTTACCATGATGGGTGCTGAGGGGAAGCTTTTCAAACCACTGGCCTATACTAAAACCTTTGCCCTGATTGCATCCATTATTATCGCCTTAACCATTCTGCCTGCCATGGCGCATCTTTTGCTGAGAAAAAAAGGAAAACAAATCAAATTTAAATTTGCTATTTTTAAGCGATTCCCATGGTTAGGGAATGGAATTGTTATTTTGATGGTTATTTTCATTTTGACAGCTACGTGGTCACCTTTGGGTTTAGAACGAGGATTCTTTTTGAATTTTCTTTTTGCCGCATCGCTCATCGCCATGATTATGTTGACCATTACCGGATTTACAAAAGCCTATCCAAAAATGTTAGGCTGGGCGCTTGATCATAAAGGAAAAACACTCTCATTACCTATATTTGTTACCATCTTCGGATTGGTTGTATGGATGGGTGTTGATTCATTTTTTGGATGGATGCCGGAATTTGTAAAATCATCACGGCCTTATGTAGCAATGAACCATTCATTTCCGGGTTTGGGAAAAGAATTCATGCCGCCCTTAGATGAAGGTTCATTTTTATACATGCCTTCAACCATGCCCCACGCAGGTATGGAAGAATCCATTGATGTTCTGCAAACGTTGGACAAAGCGTTGTATTCCGTTCCGGAAGTAGAATCGGTGGTGGGAAAAATTGGAAGAGTCGATTCTCCCTTGGATCCTGCACCGTTGAGTATGGTGGAAACGATTGTTTCCTATAAACCAGAATATGGTGTTGACGAAAATGGCAATCGATTCAGGCAATGGCGGGAACATATTCGTACTTCTGATGATATTTGGGATGAATTAGTGAAAGTAGCACAAATTCCCGGAACCACTTCTGCGCCGAAACTACAGCCCATTTCTACCCGGTTGGTGATGCTACAGAGCGGAATGAGAGCCCCCATGGGAATTAAAGTAAAAGGTCCGGATTTAGCCACGATTGATGCATTCGGGCTCGAACTTGAAAAGCACTTGAAAAAGGTTCCAGGAGTAAAAAGCGAAATGGTATTTGCCGATAGAATAGTAGGAAAGCCCTATCTGGAAATAGACATAGACCGGAGAGCTATCGCCCGCTACGGAATTTCGTTACAGAAGGTTCAGCATGCCATCGAAGTAGCAATCGGCGGAATGCCTATAACCACCACGGTTGAAGGACGGGAAAGATATCCAGTGCGGGTGCGATATTTAAGGGATTACCGCAGTGACATGGAATCGCTGGAGCGGATTCTGATTCCCGGGCAGGGTGGGGTGCAAATTCCACTGGGTCAGTTATCCACGGTAAATTATGTCCGTGGTCCGCAAGTGATAAAAAGTGAGGATACTTTTTTAGTTGGTTACGTCCTTTTCGATAAATTATCCGAATGGGCCGAGGTGGATGTTGTGGAAGAAGCTCAATCCTATTTGAATCAGCTCATTGATGACGGAAAATTAAATGTACCTGCGGGAGTGAGTTTCACCTTTGCTGGTTCATATGAAAACCAAATTCGAGCATCTAAAAAACTGGCTGTAGTCCTGCCTCTGGCATTGGTCATTATTTTCCTGATTCTGTATTTTCAATTCAAAAAAGTATCTACAACTTTGATCGTTTTCAGCGGAATTTTTGTCGCCTGGTCTGGTGGTTTCATAATGCTCTGGTTGTATGGGCAAGACTGGTTTTTGAATTTTAATCTTTTCGGAGAAAATTTGCGGGAATTATTTCAAATGCATCCGGTGAATTTAAGTGTAGCTGTTTGGGTGGGGTTTTTGGCATTGTTTGGAATTGCCAGTGATAACGGTGTTATCATCAGTACGTATTTGGACCAAAGTTTCGAGCAGAGAAAACCGGATTCAATTAACACAATTCGTGAAGCAGTTATCGTTGCGGGAACCCGCAGAATCCGACCTGCAATGATGACCGCTGCCACAACCATTTTGGCATTGATTCCTGTGCTTATGTCTACCGGTCGGGGCGCAGACGTTATGGTGCCTATGGCAATCCCTTCATTTGGTGGAATGGTGTTTGCGATTTTAACGACATTTGTAGTGCCAATTATTTATTCATGGAAACGGGAAATGTCCCTAAAGAAAAACTCAAAATAATGAAGAATCTATTATTGAGTTCTCTAAAATATTCCCGGGGGTTGAAATGGTTTGTTTTAACTAAAATCAATCCAACTCTGAATTTGATAAACTCAGTCAGTTATAAAAAACAGTCTTTTTTCGTTTATTTTGGAATATACTTTAGTTTTATGTTGTCTAACAGTCAAACACGAAAGCTTTGTCTTATATTAAATTAAGGAGAGAGACCTCATACTCCTTAAATAAAAGCCCCGTTTATCGGGGCTTTTTACATAGAAAATTATGAATGATTTCTTCATATAACTTGGATTTAAGTAGTAAGTGCAACAGTGTATGATTCCCCAAAAAATACCTGATTGGGTGTTTTGAACCCAAGTCTTTTTCTTGGACGATTGTTTAATCTTTTCATGGCATGGATAAGTTCTTCATCCGTTATGGTTCTAAAGTCCCTGTTTTTGGGAAAGTATTGGCGGATAAGGCCGTTGGTGTTTTCATTGGTTCCTCTTTCCCAGGAAGAATACGCATGAGCAAAATAAAAATCGCAGTCCAAGGCATTTGCAATAGATTCGTGATTGGCAAATTCTTTCCCATTGTCAGAGGTAATCGTATGAACTTTTTCCTTTACCGTCAGCAGCATTCGCTTCATTGCTTCTGCCGTCCTTTCTTTCGTGCGGTGTTCAACCTTGCAGAAAAGTGCCAGGCCGGATTTTCTTTCCGTCAAGGATACAATGGCTTGTTTATGGGCTTTACCAATAATCGTATCCGCTTCCCAATCGCCTATACGACTTCGATCTTCAACAACATCAGGACGTTCATCAATGCTGACCCTGTTTTTAATCTGTCCTCGTCGGTCATTCGATCTATTTCGTTTCCTGTATTTCTTCTTACAACGTAAATGATTATGAAGATTCCCGCCATCAATCTTGTCCTGGTAAATATAGGTATATATCCTTTCATGACTCACGGAAAATGGCAGGTTCTCTTTCATCCAACAATGAATTTGCTCAGGAGACCATTCATTCTTGACCAATATCCTAATAAAGTCCCAGGTAATGCTGGCAATGCGGGGTCTGATTTTATTATGGTGTCTTTCTTTCGCTTTACTATGGGCTTGTTTATATCGATAGCCACGTTGTCCGCAGTTTCGCCTCAATTCCCGGCTTACCGTGGATTTGTGAACACCAAGGACTTGAGCAATCTCTGTTTGATGATGTCCTATTTTAAGCAATGTATATATTACATCTTTGTTCCAGCGTGAGCTGACTGCTTGTCCGCCGGAGGCACGTAGGAGGGTAGTGTTTCATTTGTACGCCTCATTTTTGACGGTGAGAAAAGTACGAAGCCTGCAGCGGCTCCGCTTTTTCTACAACCATTCTTTGAGTTG
>CAZSIH010000004.1:992-36699 GCA_964606925.1 uncultured bacterium | reverse complement strand
ATAAAAGCCCCGATAAACGGGGCTTTTTACATAGAAAATTATGATTGATTTCTTCAAGTAATAAATACTATTCCCATATTTCTATAAATCAATATCTCTCAATCTTTATACTTGTCAACAAGTGCTATTTCTTCAACCCTACCCTGAAAATATCCACTGTAAACATTTTCAGCTAACCATTTTTCTTCCAATGCAATTTCGGAGCGGGTGATTCTTTTCCACCAGCATTTCTTGCTGCCGTCCCAGAAATAGTTTCGTGCTTTCAATGTATCTTTTGTTGCAAAAGGACTTTTTAAAGCGGATATTTTATAATAAATCGTCATTGAGTTTTCTATTAATTCAAGGATAGGTTTTTCATCTTTATAAAAATCATGAGTAAGCAGATGGATCAGGGCGTCCACATCATTCATAGCCCGGTGGGAATCATAATAAAATCCGTGCCAAATACACAAAAGTTCCTGTTTAAAATTAGTAAATCCTCTCTTTATCCAATCAATGTCATTAATGGAACAAGCCCATAACTTTTTTCGTGATTCAGGAAGAGCTCTGTCTATAAAAGCTCTGTCAAAACTTGCATTGTGGGACACAATCAGGTTTGATTTATTAAAAATATTTTTCACCAAATTCCAGTCAATTTCTTTCCCTTCTACCATTTCATCCGTAATTCCATTTACTGCGGAGGCCTCGTCAGTCATGGGAATCCCCGGGTCATTAAAGGACTCGTATTGATCATGGATTGAAAGTATTTCTCCTGTTTGCTCAGTAACTGATACAGACTTTACTGCAAGTTCTACAATTCCGTCGTCCTGGCGGTTTTTTCCGGTGGTCTCAACATCCAGAAAACATATTAGTTTTCCCTGGCTGGAAAACAAGTCTGTTTCAGGTGTGATCTTGAATTCGCCACTGAATTTTGAGAGAGTTATTTTTTCATCATTTTGAATGAGTGAATTAATAAATGACATGATGTTTCCTTTAATTTATTGCTGAAAGAATACCGGATATTTCTTCGGCGTAATAAGGTGTAATGTATGTTGTGCATTTATCATCCTGTAAATGACCAATCAATTGATTGCGGATTGTTACACCGTGGCAATTCTCCAGTAGATAACGATACAATGAAAGTTGGAAAGCATAATGGTTAAAATTGCAGTCCATGATATTTGATGTAACAGGATGGTTTCCCATTTTACCCTTAAAGGATACTGTTTTTATTTCCTTACTGGTTTTCCAGTCAACGATCTCATACACGTCAGCGGTTTTATCATAAGCAAGGATATCCACTGTACCTGCAATTTGAAGTTCCGTGCTGTAAACGATGACTTCCGTGAAAATATCAATTTCTGATTTCATACGATATTTCTCCAGCCATTGCAATGCAGATTTGGCTTTTGGCTCAGAAGGTTGAATGTCTTCCTCAATAAATAATTCAATTTCTTTATGTACCTCACTTCCATGATCCCGAGATTTATGCCAAATTGAAATAAGATCTTCAGGTTTCATTTTCATATATTTTGGAATTGTTCTGCAGAGATGTTTTGCAATTTTTACTTCATCAAACGGTTCAAAGAATGATTCTAAAACCGTTGTAACACTTTTGAATTTCAAATCAGGTTTTGTTTTCAGGACGTATTCATGAGTGTCCTTGACCATGAATATGTTTTTATCAATTATTGGGTTTATTTGTCTCATAATTTTTGTTTTTTGTTTAATTATTAATACTCAAACTAAAACCAAATATCCAATTCCCGGGATTATAAAAATAACTGCCGGTTTCAATAAATAATTTTCCGGTTTTCAATCCTATTCCCAATCCCGTTCCGGTGATCAAATCCTTTGTCATGCCTGATTCAAGTCGTTGTTTGAATTTGTCAGAGTTTATTCCCCAAGTTAAATATAACGAAGGTGTCAGGGTGAATACTCCACTGAGAAAAATTGCCTGTTGGTGTGTATTCTCTAAAACTTTAATATCTACATTTAATTTCAATGGTAAATGTTTTAGCTTTTTAGACACACTCAGAATACCTGACGTTGGAATTTGTTCATTCACTTTTGAATATTGCTTTAATACTGTACCAAGATTCCTCAGTGTAAGCCCAATATTCATGTTTATTTTTTCAAATGTAGCTTTCCCACCAAAAGTGCTTATAAAAACAACAGATTCTGAATTAGAAAGTCGGCTGTAAAAAAGACCAAGAGTCGTTCCATAGCTGAATATTTCGGATCGGGAGGACACCGTTCCGGACAACCAGGAATCATTGGAACTGTAAGAACCGGTAGGATTACCATCTTCATCATATCCGTCAAATTGCCCATAATCCATCCGCCGGTAATGGACAGAATAAACTCTTTTGTTTTTTGGAATTATCCATCCCAGATGTTTTGAGCTCACATCAGCAGGATAATGGATAATGTCCAGCATAAATTTTTGACTGTCAATTTCTCCCAATAGTGCAGGGTTTTGTCTGTCCGCTTCCTGAATGTTCAGCAATGTTCCTCCGCCTCCAAAAGAAACAGTTGAGGAGCCATACCACGAAGTGAGACCTTGATATTCTGACTGTCCGTTTACGAAACACAGCAAGCTAAATCTTATGAGAAGATTTATTTTATACAGTTTCATCATTTTACAGCATGGATACAGGATTTATGTCCAATTGAATCCGTACAGGTGAGCTTTTTCCCAAATTCTTCTGTGGGAAATTTTTCCTGAGATACTGATGCAGTTTTTTTCCGTTGGAATCTTTTTCTTTCGTGGATTTAAAGATCAATTGCTGTCTATATCTCTCGCCAATTTTACTTCTGTAACACGGCGCAGGTCCCAAAATTTTAAGTCCGGAGAAAGAGGGTGATAATCTGTGTGTTGTTTCCCTGCTGACTGAATCCACTTTCTCTCTGGATTTTCCCGAAAATTCAACCCGGCACATCCAACTGAAGGGTGGATAATTCAACCCTTTCCGTTCACTTAGAGCAATATTATAATATTTTTTTAAATCCAGGTTCGATGCACATTTTATAACCGGATTGTCAGTTTGATAAGATTGAATGATAACTTCTCCCTGTTTTTTATGGCGTCCCGCTCTGCCGGCAGCTTGATAGATTAGTTGAAATACCCTTTCCCCTGCCCGGAAATCAGGAAGATATAATCCGGCATCAGCATTAATGACACCCACAAGGGTTACATCTTCAAAGTCCAGTCCTTTTGCTATCATTTGGGTTCCAATGAGAATATCAATTTCTTTATTGGCAAATTTTTTCAACTGTGATGCTAGAGAACGGCTTCCTCTCATGGTATCCGTATCTATCCGTGCCACGTTTGCTCCGGAAAAAGAGTGTTTCAGAAATTCTTCCGCTTTTTGGGTGCCAATTCCAAATAAATTTAATTTTGTGCCCTTACATTCCGGACATTCGTCCGGAATATTTCTCTTAATGAACCTGCAGCAATGACATTCTAATTTTAATCCGGTCTTGTGGTAGGTGAGGGGCAATTTACAATGGGGACATTCTAAAATAACACCACAGTCCAAACACCTCATAACGGGAGCGTAACCTCTACGGTTTTGCAAAAGGATTACCTGTTCATTGGCAGACAGGCGTTCATTGATTTTCCGAAACAACATGCTGGATAAAAGCTGGTCCGGTTTCCCGGTTTCGTCTTTTTCTTCTTTCATATCAACCAAGTGAACCTGTGGGTAATGCGCACCGCCAAACCTGTCCGGAAGGGAAAGATGTTCATGCTTTCCCAACGCCCTGTTGTAATAGCTTTCCAAGCTTGGAGTGGCACTGGCCAAAACAACAACTGAGTTGTGGAGTTTTCCCCGCATGAGAGCAACATCTCTGGCGTGATACCTGGGTGCCGGGGACTCCTGTTTATAGGCGGATTCCTGTTCCTCATCCACAATGATCAGTCCTAATTGTTTCACCGGAGTAAAAACAGCGCTTCGAGCTCCGATGACCACACTGCATTCACCTCTGCATATCTTTTTCCACGTCCACACTCTGAGTCCCGGTGTCATTTTTGAGTGCCATAACGCTACCTTATTCCCAAATTCAGCGGCAAACCGACCGGCTATTTGGGGCGTAAGGGCTATCTCCGGCAGTAAAATGATTGCAGACATTTTCATATCCATACATTGCCTGACCGCTTCGATATAAATCTCTGTTTTTCCACTGCCAGTCACTCCATGAAGAAGGCTTGAAACAAACTTTTTTGCACGGATTTGCGGAATAAATTTATTCAAAACCTTTTTCTGTGATTCGGAAAATGTAATTTTCTTTTCAATGGCGTCAAAAGTAAATCCCGTAATATCCGGAATGGATTCCACAGCAGTCAAACTTATGAATCCTTTCTGCTCAAGTATTCTACACACATTCATTGGGTTGGATACCAATTGTTTTAATCCTGTCACCGGAATACTTTCTTTTAACTCATGTAAAAAATCAACAATACATTTTTGTGCCGGAGCATTTGATAATAAGCTGTCAGATTTTATATTGGGTAATATCTCTGCCATCCATTTTTTTGGTGGGGAAAATTTCATAGACAACTGTGCAGGTAAAACAGTTTTAGCAACTTGACCTATTGGCGTGAAATAGTAGGTACTCATCCATTGAATCAATTTCCAGAGGGATTCATCCAATACGGGAGAGAGATCAACAAGAGATGTTATGTTTTTAATGACTCCTGTAAACCTCGGTTTTTTAGGAAAACCTACAATGATTCCCGTTGTTTTTCTTCTTCCAAGAGGTGCGGTAACCCTGGAACCGATATCAACCTGATCCCTGAATTCTTGAGGAATGGAATAGGTAAAGATGGTGTAACTGGAAATCGGGAAAGCTATATCTGCAAACATACTCATTAAAAATAGGTGTCAAACAAATCACCAGTCAATAGAAACCGAGACTGATTTTAAAAGATTCCTTTTATTAGGCAGGTTTAAATTTACCCCCAGATGAACCGACGAATCATGATCTTGATACTGATTTCTACAGGGCTTTTGGCTCTCCGGTTTTTATTCATCATACAAACCATGACCATTGATGATGAAGCTTATTACATGATGTACTCACGTCATCTTGCATGGGGCTACATTGATCATGGACCGGTGGTAGCGCTCATCATAAAATTTGGAACAACCCTGTTTGGAGAAAATGGTTTTGGAGTCAGAATTGGTGGTCTGTTACTCTATATTTTTATGTCAATATATCTTTTTCGTTTCGGGAAAAGTGCGTTCAACAAAAATACCGGATTAATACTTTCCGTCACTTTCTGGATAAACATCCTTTTTCATACGAATGGAATTGTCATCACTCCGGACTCTCCATTAGCATTCTTTTCTTTACTTACTGTTTGCGCTTATTTTAAAGCTTATTTTAAAAATCCTGAATATTTTTATTTAGCAGGGTTATTTCTTGGGCTGGCATTTCTGTCTAAAATATCCGTATTGTTCATTGCCGTTGGGATTGGTCTGTTTCCTGTCATTTGTACACAATACAGAAAACATCTCAAAGATCATCGGTTTTACCTGTCGTTTTTGATTGCCTTTATTGTCTTTTCACCCTTCATTTTATGGAATGTCCAAAATGACTGGGCATTTGTAAGATATCAAGGGAGTCATATTTCCGGAAAGGGAAGTATTAATACGTTTATCGAGTTGTGGGTAGGTTCAGCACTTCTTCTGGGGCCTGTATTGTTTTATCATACGGTGATACTCTCGTGGAGAAATCTTTATTCCTTTATAAAAGGACAAACCAGCGGTTCTTCCAAAGAATTGTATTTTGCATCCGTCACAGCAATTCCCCTTATTTATTTTGCTATTCATTCCTTATTTTCACGATTTGAATTAAATTGGCCTGCTCCTGTTTTTTACGGAGGGCTTTTTCTGTTCGCTATCCATATAGGAAAAGCTGTAGGAAAATTTAGAAAAAGACTGATTTTTCAATGGGGCTTCTCGCTATCATTGATATTTCTTATCACATTTCAAACCTTCTTTTCCATACTTCCATTAAGTAGAAAAAGCGATATTACAAACCGTTATTTTATCTACGGTGGACTTTTAAAAAATCTGGAAATCTATTTGAAAAACAATCCTGAATTAAAAGAATTCAGGATAACTGCAAATAATTATCAAATCCCTTCCATGATAAATCTTTATCTTAAGCCGGAAAAAGAGGCGGTTTGTCTTTCAATTAAATATCACAAAACCTTGTATTCGTACTTATATCCGTTAGATTCGTTGAGAGAAGATGGATTGCTGTTTATCGGAAAAAGAAATTCGTTCCCTTCAATTCTTTCACCCTATTGGGATAAAATTCGTTTTCTCACTTCATTCCGGTCCGAAAGAAATGGGGCAATTATTCAGGAATATTCTCTCTGGAAATTATCCGATTTCAAGGAAAATTAATTATACCTATAATCGGTTTTTCAGGGTCAGTAATCCCGCCGGATTAAATTGTTTTAATCACGTACAATTTTAATTCAGGGACAAGGTCGGGGGTCACTTTTACGGGTATGTTGTACACACCAAGCGCTTTGATGGGTTCTTCAAGCTGAATAGAATGACGATCCACTGAAATATTTTTATCCGATAAAGCTTGGTGGATATCCTGACTGGTAACAGAACCAAACATCCGCTCATCTTCTCCTACCTGTACTTCGATTGTCAGTTCTGTCTTGGTTATGGAATTTGCTAAACTCACATACGCTTTCTGGGCTCTACCCGCTCTGTTCCTGATAACTCTTTTTCGTTCTTCTGCAACGGCTAAATTCTGTTTGGAAGCCCTCAACGCCATCCCACGGGGAACAAGGAAGTTTCTTGCAAAGCCCGGCTTCACTTTAACTACGTCCCCTGCTGTTCCAAGATTGTCTACGTCCTTCAATAATATGACATCCATTTTATTTCCCTTCCTGATTTATATTTGTGAAGGGTATCAAGGCTATATTCCGGGCTCTTTTAATTGCCCGAATTAATTTTCTGTGCATTTTTGCATTTGTCCCTGTAACTCTCCGTGGCATTATTTTCCCCTGATCAGTTGTAAAACGCCTAAGTAATTTCACATCTTTGTAATCAACTTCTGTTATTCCGTTTTCTTTAAAATAACAGTATTTCTTTTTATTTATAAGTGCCATGTTAACCTCTACTCTTCTGTTTCTTCTTGTTGGACTAAATTCACGTTTTCTTCCTCTGTTTCTTCTTGTTGACTTTTTTCAATGATTGGTTCACTTTCTTGTTCGCTCTCCTCAGTGATTTCCTCATTTTCGGTGTCAACACTATCTGAAATCAAAGTGTCTTCATTGCTGGTATCTTGTTCTTTTGTGGATTGATCAGATTCAATTATTTCATCCTCAATTATAATTTCGTGGGATTCCACAACATCTGGTTGTTTATCCAAGCGGACTGTCTGATGACGCATGACTGAAGTGTTCAGCTTCAAAAATATTGCGAAATTCAACAAAAACTGTCGTTCATCACTCTCAAAATGAATCAAGATATAATTTCCGTATTGGTGTTTTTGTATAGGATAAGCAAGACGTTTTTTTCCCCACACATAATGGTTTATCACTTTCACCTTTTTATTGTCAAATTCCTCGTTAATTGTTTCAATGACTTTGTTTAATCGTTCTTCTTCAAAGCCAGGATTTACAATATACATTGTTTCATAGTATCTCATTTTCTTTTCTCCAATCTAAATCAATGGTGCGATGACCAAAGATACAACTGACATCAGTTTAATTAATATATTCAGGGATGGTCCTGAGGTGTCCTTGAACGGATCTCCTACCGTATCTCCCACAACAGCCGCTTTGTGTGCTTCAGATCCTTTTCCATATGTAATTCCATCGATTTCAATTTCACCTTCAATCATTTTCTTGGCATTATCCCATGCACCGCCTGCGTTAGACTGAAATATTGCCATCAGGACACCACAAACAGTTACACCTGCTAATAATCCTCCAAGAGTTTCAGCACCAAAAATAAATCCTACTGTCACCGGAGTTAAAATAGCCAACAGCCCCGGGACTATCATTTCCTTAATGGCGGATTGTGTCGATATTTCCACACATTTTCCAAACTCTGCCTTTCCATCAGCATCATCAAATATTTTTTTATCCTCTTCAGACCATTCATCATTCTCTTCATACTTTTTCATCACAGCCAGAGCGGCGGATAATTCCGGGATATTTTTAAATTGACGGCGCACCTCTTCTATCATAGCCATTGCTGCCCGTCCTACGGCTCCCATTGCCAGAGAAGAAAATAGAAACGGAAGCATTCCACCAACAAATAATCCAGCCATGACCATGGGGTCCGAAACATCTATAGTTTTAATACCCGACTGTACCATAAAAGCAGCAAATAAAGCCAGTGCTGTCAGTGCAGCGGAACCAATAGCAAATCCTTTTCCGATGGCTGCCGTCGTATTACCCACAGCATCAAGTTTGTCAGTACGTTTCCGAACTTCCGGTGGAAGGTCAGCCATTTCAGCAATTCCGCCAGCATTGTCCGAAATAGGACCGTAAGCATCTACAGCAAGCTGGATGCCTGTATTCGCCAGCATACCCAAAGCAGCCATTGCTATTCCGTACAACCCGGCAAAATGATGTGCCCCTATAATTGCAGTAGCTAAAATTAAAATTGGTACTGTTGTGGACTGCATTCCCACTCCTAACCCTGCAATAATATTTGTTGCGGGACCTGTGAGAGATTGCCGTGTTATAGCTTGTGTTGGCCCTGTGTCTGTTCCCGTGTAATGTTCTGTGATCAATCCTATTCCAAGCCCGGCAGCTAAACCAATTGTTGTTGCCCAAAACACTCCCATGCTTGAGTACTCCGAGCCATTCATTGTGTAAGAACCGGGGAGCAGTTTTGAGATGAGAAAATACATAACAGCAATCATAATAAATGACGAACCAAATTCACCTCTGTTTAGGGCTTTTTGAGGGTTTCCTCCTTCTTTTACAGACACCATGAAAGTTCCGAGAATAGAAACCACAATTCCCGAGGCGGCAATCGTCAGAGGCAAAACCACAAAATTCAGATCAAAACCTCCAGCGACAAGTACGCTGGCTCCCAATACCATAGAACCAATGATGGAACCAACATAAGATTCAAAAAGGTCAGCCCCCATTCCTGCCACATCTCCTACGTTGTCTCCTACATTATCAGCGATAGTAGCAGGGTTCAATGGATGATCCTCCGGTATTCCTGCTTCCACTTTTCCCACAAGATCTGCCCCAACATCAGCCGCCTTTGTATAAATCCCACCACCGACACGGGCAAATAATGCAATAGAAGAAGCGCCAAGTGAAAATCCCGAAATTACTGTCAGGATCACTGAATAATCTCCCTGAAAATATGAATTATAAAAAGCAAACAAAGATCCCAATCCGATTACTCCTAAGCCTACAACAGACAGTCCCATGACGGACCCTCCGGTGAAAGCAACATTCAAAGCCGAAGCAATACTTGTTCGTGCGGCATGTGTTGTCCTGTTATTCGCTTTGGTGGCAACACGCATTCCAAGGAATCCAGCCAACCCGGAAGTAATAGCTCCGGTCACAAAGGAGAGGGCGATCATACTGCTGGACCCATCTTTTCCCGCATTTACAAATCCTAACAATACTGCTACAGCAAAAACAAAAATGATTAAAACACGGTATTCTGCTTTTAAAAATGCCATGGCGCCTTCAGCAATATTCGCACCAATAGTCTTCATTTTTTCTGTGCCTTCGTCCTGTTTTCCTATCCACCGTGTTTTCCACGCTGAGTATAACAGTGCCAATACACCTGCGTTCAGTATCAGCCATAGATTCATATTTAAATTGTTCATTCTCTATTTTTTCCTCATGAATTGTATTGATTCATCGCTCTATCCAAACCACTGTATAAAATGGTTTCCGCTGCATCAGCAGCTGTCAGGATCATTTCGTCAGCCAGAGGCTGATCCTTTTTTCTAAATGGTTTTAATACATATTTTTCTGCGGGTCTTCGCTGATCTTCAGCCGCCACTCCATACCGAAGTCGTGGAAAATAATCGTTATCTAAATGATAGATTATTGATTCCATTCCTCGGTGGCACCCATCTCCGCCTTTAGGGCGAATCCTGATTTTTCCTAAAGGCAGATCTACATCATCCAAAACAACATGAAACTCATTTACAGAAATACCCCAATCCATGGAAACGGTTTTTACTGCGATTCCGCTTTTATTCATTCCGGTTGTCGGTTTTACCAAAATAGCTTTTCCGTTCTTTTTCCGGGTGTACACATAATCACCCTTGCCTGGTTTGAACCCAAGATTCCATCTTCTAGCCAATTCATCCACAACCCAAAAACCGGCATTATGCTTGGTATCTGCATATGTGTCTCCCGGATTTCCAAGCCCTATAAAGGCAATCATGATTCTTCAGATTTATCCTCTTCAGGTTTTGTTTCTTCTGCACCCTCTTCGGGTTCTTCACCTTCTTCAAACTCAATCTCTTCTTCTTCTGGTTCTTCTTCAACTTCTTCTTTCGGAGGTTGACAACTTACAACCGAAAGGTCGCCGCTGGTTAAAATTTCCAATTCTTCCGAAACTTCCAGATCTTCTACATTCAGGTTGGCATGCATTTCCAATTCAGAAATATCCACCACCACTTGTTCAGGAACATCGGCTGGAAGACAATTGATCTCAATGGAGGTTAAATTCTGCATCATCACACCGCCTTCTTTCACTCCTGCGGCTGTACCTTCCAATACCAACGGAACGGATATGGTCATCTTTTCATCTCTTCGGATTCGCATGAGGTCAACATGGATAATATCATCTGTTACGGGATGATATTGAATTTCTTTCACCATTACATATTGGGTGTTATTTTTCAATTCCACTTTAAAAATTCGATGGCCCGACCGAAGGGATTTCAAAAATTCGATTTTAACCAACGAAAGATTAATATTTTCTTCTCCTTTATAATAATAATTTGCAGGGATAATTCCATTTTTTCTAAGGATTCGAGCGGATCGCCCACCTTTTTCAGTTCTTTCCGTTAAATTTAATTGTTCATATTGTTGTGCCATTTTTTTCTCCATTTAAAAATCAAAAAGCGCACTGACTGATTCACCTTTATGAATCCGTTTTATCGCTTCTCCAAAAATTCCTGCAATTGAAACCACATCTATGGTTGGCAATTTTTTCTCTTTAGAAATAAAAATAGTGTCGGTTACCAGCATGTGTTTGATCTCAGATTTTTTTATTCGCTCAAGTGCAGGATCAGACAAAACTGCATGGGTAGCTACTGCAGAGACAGACCTTGCTCCGTGTTTCAGTGCAGCTTCAGCAGCATTTACTGTTGTACCTGCCGTGTCAATCATATCATCTATAATGAGCACATCTTTCCCTTTTAAATTACCAAGAAGATGCACGACCTCAGCTTTGTTCGGTGAATATCTCCGTTTGTCTATTAAAGCGAAATGCATTCCCAATCTTTTTGCATAAGCCTGGCTTATGGGTGCTGATCCCACATCCGGTGAAAGTACCACCGTATTTTCCGGAGTTTTATACCGTTTTATGATCTCTTTCAATAAAACGATCCTGCTGTAAAGATGGTCAAAAGGAATGGATGCAAAACCCTGAATCTGGGTGGAATGTAAATCCATACTGATAATTCGATTTGCTCCGGAAGCTGTAAATAAATCTACCATGACCCTGGATGATATAGGAACACGGGGAGTGTCTTTTCGATCCTGCCTTGCATATCCAAAATAGGGAATGACTGCTGTAACTCGTTTTGCGGATGCACGAACAGCGGCATCCAGCATAAGAATCAACTCTATTATATTTTCTGCAGGGCTATTTGTTGATTGAATTATGAAAACATCTTTCCCTCGAATATTTTCCTCGTATTTTACCCACAATTCACCATCTGAAAAATTCCTTATTGAAATTTCACCCAAGGGAATTTCCAGATAATCCGTAATTCTCTGAGCAAGTTGAGTATTACTCCTTCCGGAAAATATCTTTAATTCATTTGATGTAACTGTCATCTTCTATGTTTTGTTAATATATTTCTATCCAAGTTTGCTGGGGCGCAGGGATTCGAACCCCAACTGCCTGGACCAAAACCAGGTGTACTGCCCTTATACTACGCCCCAAATATCCATTTAATTCCTGCTGATAAGTATCAGCAACAGGATTATGAGTTGGCAGGAAAGGTTTCGATTGTGTGGTAGGATAACTTAAAATGTGACTTCGCTGAAGCGACAGCAGATTCATCATTAAAAATTCCATACACAGTCGAGCCGCTTCCCGACAAACTGGCATATACAGCACCTAACTCAATCAATGCGGTTTTTATTTTGCCAATTTCTGGATATGCTGGAAAAACTACTTTTTCAAAATCATTTTTAAATATCTCTTCAGGAAAAATATTTTCCTGAAAAAAGCTGGCCAAATTAGGAGATTTACCTACATGTTCCAACTTATTTTTTATCAAACCGTACGCCCATGCTGTATCAATATGCACATCCGGAATTACCAATAAGACCGTCCCTTTAACCGGATACGGAAGAATTGACAGTTTGTCCCCAATTCCTTGTCCATGCTGGGTCCCTCCATGAATAAAGAAAGGAATGTCTGCTCCCAGACTGCTGGCGATGGATTGTAATTGAGGTTCAGCTAAATTTAATTTATAAATCTCATTCAACCCTTTTATCACACCTGCAGCATTTGAGGAACCTCCACCAAGTCCTGCACCGGAAGGAATACGTTTTTCAAGTGTCATATCCACACCTTTAATAATCGAAAAACGTTCTTTCATCTTCATCCATGCCCGGACACATAAATTGGATTCATCGTTTTTAAGCCATTCTGCATTGGATGAAAATCGGCAATCTTCCTCTGCTTTTCTGATCCTTAATTCATCCCCAAAATCCAACTCCTGAAATGTAGTCGAAATATTGTGATAGCCGTTTTTTCTGCGGTTTAATATTCTGAGGCCAATGTTTATCTTTGCCCCAGTATTTATTGTCAAGATGGTTTTAATGATTTTTTTAACAAGGCTATTGCCTGGACTGCCCACCCCTTATCTTTCCCTATAAATCCTAAATGGTCTGTGGTTGTAGCCTTTACCGACATCCGGTCTTCAGTTATTTGAAGTGTGTGTGACAGTTTTGTTTTTATTTTTGGAATAAATTTTAAAATTTTCGGGTTCTGAAGAATAATAGTTGTATCAATATTTTCTATTTCCCATCCGGCATTATTTATCATTAAAAGGGTATGACCTAAAAATAATTTACCAGAGACATCTTTCCACTTTTCACTTGAACTGGGAAAGTATCTGCCAATATCTCCCAGTCCTGCTGCCCCTAACAATGAATCTACAATCGCATGAATCAACGCATCTCCGTCTGAATGTCCCTCTGATCCAAGTAGAGAAGGAATGACAACACCGCCTATTATTAAGGTGTTATTTTCCTTTAATGGGTGCACATCAAATCCAATTCCAATTCGCATGCTGTTGGGAGCATTCATGAGTTATCGTCTAAGGATTTTGAGTTCAAAATTTCTCTGGCATGAATCCAGTCTTCTTTAGTTGTAATTTTTATGTTTTGGATACTGCCTTCAATAACGGCGATGGAATATCCCATTTGTTCCATTATCATAGCTTCGTCTGTCCCTGAAATATTTTTCTTTTGTGCTGATAACAATGCCTGGTTTAACTCTTGCTTTTTGAACGTTTGCGGAGTTTGGGCAAGCCAGATTTTATCCCTGTCAAGCGTCTTTTGTACCATATTGTTTGAAACCAGTTTTACCGTATCTGTTGCCTTAATGGCTGTAATAGCTCCATCAAACTTCTCACATGCCTGTATGGTTGTTTCAATCAACTCCGTTGAGATAAACGGTCGCACACCGTCGTGTATGCACACTGTATTACATGATTGGGAAACTGCATTCAATCCCTCATATACAGAGTCCTGCCGATTCATTCCTCCGGAAACTACTTTTACGATTTTATTTTCACATAAAGGAGATATAGTTTTTTTGGTTACGCTCAACCTGTCTTGGGACACAACAAGAATGATTTCTTTAATTTCTTTTGATTGTAGAAAAGGAACAAGTGTATGAAAAATAAGCGGTTTTTTCTTTAACAGCTTAAATTGTTTTTCTTCTCCAAAGCGCACTCCGATTCCCGCTGCCGGGATAATTGCCGCTGTGGGCATGGGTAAAATAAATTAAAAGACTAACATGGCATCGCCATAACTTAAAAATTTGTAATCTCTTTTTCTCGCTTCCTTATAGGCTTTTTTTATGAGGTTAACATCAGCAAAAGCGGAGACCATCATGATAAGTGTACTTTTAGGTAGATGCAGGTTGGTAATGATACCGTCAATCATCCTGAATTTATAGGGTGGATAAATAAATTTATCTGTCCATCCCCGTTTTGGTGTGACCTGAAAACCTGATACAGCTACCGTCTCAAGTGCCCGGACACAGGAAGTTCCCACAGCAAAAACTTTCCGGCGTTTCTTTTTCGTTTCATTTATTGACATTGCGGTTTTAGGTAAAATCTCAAAATATTCCGAATCCATCTGGTGGCGATTTAAATCCTCTACCTGAATGGACCTAAATGTTCCTATTCCAATATGAAGAGTAATATAATTATATTTTATCCCCCTCCTATCTAATTTTCCCAACAGGCTTTTCGTGAAATGGAGTCCTGCAGTAGGTGCTGCTACGGCACCACGTTCTTGGGCAAATACGGTTTGGTAACGAATTTTATCCTTAGCATCCGCCGGTCTTTTTATATAAGGAGGAAGTGGGGAATTTCCGATCTTTTCTATGACATCGTATATGGGTTTATTTCCATGCTCAAACCGTATAACCCGCCCACCGGATATGGTGTTATCAATTACATCACAATAAATTTTAGATGTAAACATAAGTTTGTTTCCAATTCTAACTTTTCTTGCAGGACGTACCATAGCTTCCCAGAGATTGTTTTCCAATTCCCGTAAAAGAAAAACTTCAACACGGGCATCCGTTTTATCTTTAATTGCGAACAGGCGGGCGGGGAAGACTCGTGTGTTATTCAACAATAGTAAGTCGTTTTTTTGCATGTAATCGGTAATGTTATAAAAATACCTGTGCTCAATCTTTCCTGTGTCCTTATGCACAACCAAAAGTTTGGATTTGTCTCTTCTTTGTGATGGATATTGAGCAATATATTTTTTAGGCAGCGGGTAATCAAAATCACTCAGTTTATACTTCATTCTCTTATCAATCATTAAATAGCCCTCGTTGATATTTTTGTTCATGTCCTAATAGCTTGAAAGCCTTTTCCTGCGCTATTCTCCCTCGAGAAGTCCGCTGAATAAACCCTTCCTTAATTAAATACGGTTCATACACATCTTCAACGGTAGTGACATCTTCGCTGACAGCCACAGCAAGAGATCCGACTCCAACAGGTCCTCCGTTAAATTTATCTATTAATGCATCCAGAATTCTCCTGTCCATATCGTCCAAGCCTGTCTCATCAATTCCCATTCCGTCCAAAGATAATTTTGCTACCTCTTTTGTAATAACACCATCTGCTTTTACTTCAGCAAAATCACGTGTTCGCCGTAGAATCCGGTTTGCAATCCTGGGAGTTCCTCTGGCTCGATGGGCAATCTCCGTTGCACCATCATCATCAATTTCAACATCTAATATTTCAGCGGAGCGGTTGATGATGTGAAATAATTCCTCAGGATTATAATAATCCACCCTTAAAACCACACCAAATCTATCTCTAAGCGGTGAGGTGAGATTTCCCAGTCTGGTTGTTGCCCCAATTAATGTAAATTGCTCAATATTAAGCTGAACACTTCTGGCATTGGGACCTTTGTCAATCATGATATCAATGGTATAATCTTCCATGGCAGAATAAAGATATTCTTCTACTACACTGTTCAGGCGATGGATCTCATCAATAAAAAACACATCCCGTTCCTGAAGATTGGTTAGCATTCCCGCCAGATCACCAGCTCTTTCTATGACCGGTCCGGAAGATGGCTTTATGCTGACATTTAATTCCCGGGAAATAATATTTGCCAAGGTCGTTTTTCCCAGCCCCGGAGGACCAAATAATAAAACATGATCCAGAGCCTCTCCCCGTTTATTGGCAGCTTCAATATAAAGCTTTAAACTTTCAACATTATCTTTCTGTCCTATGAATTCATCAAAATGGGAAGGTCTTAATGATTTTTCAACTACAATATCCTCTTCTAAGGGAGCGGGATCGGTAAGGGGTAAATCAGTCATAAAGGCAGTGTAAAGAAAAATTTTGATGCATTTTTGAGCACTGAAGGTACAAATATGAAACAGGGCATATCAAGCATGGAATATGGCAAATACATATTGTTTTGAAACTTTTATTTTATAAAATCCTTTTTCAAAAAAGTACCTGTATATGAATCTTTTCTAAGTAATAAATCCTCCGGTGTCCCTGCAAAAACAACTTCTCCTCCTGCATCTCCTCCTTCCGGTCCCAGATCAATGATCCAGTCTGCGCATTTGATCACTTCCAGATTATGTTCAATGACAACCACGGTATTTCCACGGTCAACCAATCTCTGTAGGACTTTTAACAGCATTCGAATATCTTCAAAATGCAGACCGGTCGTGGGTTCATCTAAAATATAAAGTGTGCTGTCATTACTCACACGGGAAAGTTCAGAAGCAAGCTTTACCCTTTGAGCTTCGCCTCCGGAAAGGGTTGTTGCTTGTTGGCCCAATCGAATATATCCTAACCCCACTTCACATAATGTGCTGAGTTTTTTCTTAATAGACGGAATGTTTTTGAAAAATTCATGGGCATCTTCAACCGACATACTTAAAACATCCGCTATGGTTTTTTCTTTATATTTTACTTCCAGGGTTTCCCGATTATAACGGCTGCCTTTACACACTTCGCATGTAACATACACATCAGGAAGAAAATTCATTTCGATCTTAATAATTCCATCTCCTTCGCATTCCCCGCATCGCCCTCCTTTTACATTGAAGGAAAACCGTCCCGGTTTATATCCCCTGAGTCTCGATTCCGGAAGTTGAGTGAATAAATCACGGATAAATGTAAACACTCCCGTATATGTTGCAGGATTGGAACGGGGTGTTCTTCCAATGGGTTTTTGGTCAATATTTACTGCTTTGTCCAAGTATTCTATTCCTTTAATATCGGTGAACAAAAGTGGATATTTTCGAGAACCGTGGAGTTCTTTTGCCAATATGGGATAAAGAGTTTCGTTTACAAGAGTGCTTTTTCCGCTTCCTGAAACACCGGTTACAAGAATAAATTTTCCTAAAGGAAATACCGTGTCAATTGATTTTAAATTATTTCCTGTTGCTCCGGCAACAACCAGTTTTTTTCCATTTCCTTTTCGCCTGAACTTTGGAATGGGTATGCGCTTTTTGCCGGACAGATATTTACCGGTGAGGGATTTTCTGGATGTCAAAATATTCTCTGGTTTCCCTGCAAAGACAATCTCTCCTCCATGTTCTCCGGCACCGGGACCTAAATCAACCAAAAAGTCTGCTTCTTCCATTGTTTTCTTATCGTGTTCTACAACTAAAATTGTATTTCCCAGATCTCTGAGTTTCTTCAATGTATTCAACAGCCTTGAGTTATCCCTGGGATGAAGTCCAATGGAAGGTTCATCCAAAATATAGAGAACACCCATCAGCTGGGAACCGATTTGGGTTGCAAGGCGAATGCGCTGTGCTTCCCCTCCGGACAGGGTGGAGGCAGAACGGTCAAGTGTTAAATAATCCAAGCCCACATCAACTAAAAATCCCAGCCGTTCTTTTATTTCTTTCAAAATTTCCTGACTGATCAGACGGTCTGTTTCTTTCAATTCCAGTTTGTGAATAAAATTCAATGCTTCATGAATGGACATGAGGGAAAATTTCCCGAGGTTTATGTTTCCTACTGTTACTGAGAGACTCTCCTTTTTCAATCTGGCACCTTCACAGACCGGGCAGGGGCGCATACTCATGAATTGTTCAATCCACTCCCGTATCCTGCTGGAATGTGTCTGGTTATAGCGTCTCATCAGGTTGGGTATAACGCCTTCCCATCCGCCTGTGTATGTTCCTGACCAACTTCTTGACTCATACTTCATTTTCATCTGTTTACTTCCCGATCCGAATAAAAGCGCTTTTCTTACATCAGAATCAAGACGTTTCCACGGTGTAGTAAAATTAAAATGATAATGATGTGACAAGCTTTTCAGCATGCTCCCGTACCAATTACCTCTGGGCTGTTCTCCCAAGGGAACGATGGTTCCCTGAATGATGGATTTTGATTTATCCGGAACAACCAGTTCAGGATTGATCTCCATATGGGAGCCGATACCGTCACAATGGGTACAAGCGCCAAAGGGTGAATTAAACGAAAACATCCTTGGAGTGAGTTCTGCCATGGAAACTCCGCAATGAGGACAGGAAAAATGTTCACTGAATAAATGATCCTTATCCGGCAGCTCGTTTACGATAATGAGTCCTGAGCCGATTTTCAGTGCCAGTTCCACAGATTCCACTAACCGTCCTTCGCATCCTTTCTCAATGACAAGCCGGTCAACCACAACCTCAATGGTGTGTTTTTTGTTTTTATTTAATTCCGGTATTTGGTTTAACGGGAAAATCTCTCCGTCCACTCTGGCACGTAAGAATCCTTCCCTTTTTATTTCATCGAAAACACCTTTATGTTGTCCTTTTCTCCCGCTGATAATCGGTGCAAGCAGACAAAATTTTGTCCCGATTTTAAATTCTTTCACAGCATCCACAATTTGCTGAACGCTTTGTTTCTGAATAAGACGACCGCACTTCCAGCAATGGGGTTTACCAATGTGCGCAAACAAAAGGCGTAAATAATCGTGTATTTCCGTGACGGTTCCCACAGTGGAGCGGGGATTCCTTGCTGTGGATCTTTGTTCTATGGATATGGCAGGGGAAAGACCTTCAATCGTATCCATCTCCGGTTTTTCCATGAGTCCTATAAACTGTCTGGCATAAGAAGATAGCGACTCTACATATCTCCGCTGACCTTCTGCGTAAATGGTATCAAAAGCCAAGGAAGATTTCCCGGAACCGGAAAGTCCTGTGATGACTGTAAGCTGGTCCCTTGGAATATCCAGATCAATGTTTTTCAGGTTGTGTTTCCGGGCTCCCCGGATGATAATTTTTTTCAGTGCGTTTCTACTCATGTAAGACGGCTTTATAAAAAATGGACAGTTGTAAATTTACCCACTTTAACGAACGTTTAACAAAACCGAAATTCTTTTCTGCGTAATGATTTCCTTATGTAAGTTTTCCTTTACTACTTTTACTGGTTTATATAAAAATGAATTCCCTTAAAAACCACATCCTTATTGCCATGCCCCATCTGGCTGATCCTTATTTCGGTAAGTCTGTAGTCCTTTTGTGTGACCATACAAAAGATGGTGCTATGGGGATTGTTGTAAACCGTCCAATCTCTGACCCGGAATTGAAAAAACTGTTTTCAGAAATTTTTCCTGAGGGAGAAAATCTTTTAAAAAAGAACTCAGCGGTTTACTTTGGAGGTCCAGTGATGATCGAAAGGGGAATAGTTCTCCACACTCCGGAAATCTCTGCAAAAGGAACCATCAATATTTCAGATGATTTTGCGTTGACTGCGCATAAGGAAATACTGGGTAATATTGACGAAAACATCTCGTCTTTGCAATTTAAACTTGCAATCGGACATGCCGGTTGGACCAGGGGACAACTGGAACGTGAAATTGAGAATGGGGACTGGCTTATTCAGGATACAACCAGAGATTTTATTTTTAACACACCGGATGAACTGATGTGGAAACAGGCGGCTCTCTCTTTCGGTATTAGTCCCTCTGAATTCTCAGGACATGGCGGGTTGGCTTGAAAAATATTTCGCTAATTTAATCAATCCACATTCCTGAAGATTCAATCCGCCGGTTACGGTAGCTAAAATACAGATTAGAATTTTTTATACATAACCCTACAACTGTAGAATCTTCGATCGCTGTTTGTGAAGTTATCCCATAATTACTATTTATCTGATATAACACATCTTCCCCGAACTGATTCACTCCCAGAAACAAATAGTTTGAATCAGTGTATGCTACCGCATAAGCGCCATAGTATGTTGTATCCACATTTTCAATAGTGAAGGTAGCATCGCTCCCTGAGTTCAGGATGTTTTCCTCAGATACAGTTCTTGCACGGTAATTAGTCAAATCATCCAGGTTTCTGTAAAATAAAATGAGTGAATCCTTGTCGTTGTTGTAGGTTATTCCGGAAGGCTGCCAGTTTGATGCTACGGAATCCATTATAAAAAATCCCTGTTCTCCCACTGTTGAGAGTTTTAACACACCACTGTTTGACCGGGACTGCAAAAACAAATTCTCTCCATCGTTGGTGATCGCAAAATAACCCTGTCCGTTCATACCTAAATCGTATTTGTCTTCCAGGAAAAATGTTGAATCGTTCGGGACAAGAAATTTCAGGAGGTCAATCTGCGAACCGGAATTTCCTGAGAGGTCATAGTTAGTTGAATAAAAGTATCCATTTAAATAAGTGATGTCAGAAATGTCATCGTAGAACGTGTTTTTACTTGTGTCCATGTCTAATGATTCTTCACAGGATAATAACATCAAACAGATGAGAGACAAGGGTGTAAATATTCGCAATAGCTTCAATTAAATGTCCATTTAATTCTTTATCATGGTTGAATTTAATACTTTCACTGATTAAATACAGGTTTTACAGTAATGTTCCATTGTAGTTTTTCATCCTTTTATTCAGCTCAATTTTAACTTGAAAATGTCTCATTTTAACCTTCAGGATCATAATCACAATTTAAAACTAAATCTCATTCATGAGTTTTTCTGGGGGTTTGGAATGGCTTTTCACACCGTTTATGCGGTTATTCCTCTTTTTCTTCGTGAGTTGGGAGCTCCAAGCGGTATCGCCGTTTCCATAGGAGGATTCTTTTCTTTTTTAATTGCGGCACCTCAATTAACTGCTGCTGTTCTGGGGCGAAATATCCGCAATCTTAAATTAGCAGTATTGCTTGTCCACACCTTGGTTTGGGTTCCACTCTTTATCATGGGATTTACATTTACATTTTTTTCTCCCGGGGGATCCTCGGCATGGATTTTTTATCTTTTTCTTTTTGCCTTTTACGGATTGGGACTTGGGATTGTCATTCCAATCTGGGCAGATTTTCTGAATTCGGTTACTCTTCGACAGCAACGGGGAACATTCTTCGGACTTTCTTTTGCTTTGGGGAGTCTTGGAAGTTTCCTTGGAGGATTATTACTGAGGACTATTCTGAAAAGCGATATACCGTTCCCTCAAAATTTCGGAACAGGATTTTTTATCTACAGTTTTTCCACCATCATAGCAACACTTTTATATATAGGATACCGGGTAAATGATAACCGCCGGGAAAGACGCAGACTGTCGTTAAAGGACTTTTCAATTCTGGCAAAATCAATTATTAAAGGACACAGGAACTTCCAGAAATACATCCTGTCCAGAATTTTCTGTTGTGCCTATCTTCCTGCCGTGAGTTTATATCCCGTGTACTGTCATCAAAAATTTGGATTCGATATTAGTGAGGCGGGAACATTTACTATAATAAATGTTATCGCTTCAGGAATTTCCAGCTATATTACCGGAAAGGCAGGGCAACGTTTTGGGTATAAATCAGGAATGGTTTTTTTCGTTTTTGCTCATTTGTTAGCTGTTTTATTAGCTATTTTTTCACAAAATATGCTCTGGGTTTACGGTATTTTTCTTTGTATCGGAATGGCAAATGGCGCATTTATGCCGGCAGCTATGAATATGGTTTATGATTTTGCCCGGGACAGGGATAATAAACTGTACATGGCTCTGATAGATTCCTTTCTGGCTCCTTTTGTTATTTTCTTTATTTTTATGACTAGTATTCTGACGGAGTGGGGCTATTACCTCACTGCTCTCACGTTACTCGGAATAAGTTTAATGATCGGGTTGCTGATGTTGATTCTTTTGGTGAAAGACCCGGGATTGTTTCCTAAGTTCAATACAGTAGAATAAACTTTTATTCCTTATTATTTACCCATTTATCGCAAACGTTTTATTTCAAGCCACAATAAAAGAAAATAGTTAATTTTCATTATAAATAATGGCTGATTCTACACACAAACTGGCAACAATTGTTTTTACGGACATCGTTGGTTTCACTAAGCTATCTGCGGAAAATGAACCTTTGGCTATTCAACTGCTGGATACCCAGCGCACCACTTTAAAACCTATCGTTGAGCGACACAATGGTCATTGGTTAAAAGAAATTGGTGATGGATTGCTGCTGACTTTTGATACGACCAGGGACGCTGTGGACTGCTCAATTGAAATACAGCATACCATAAAAAATGTAGCTAATCTGGATCTGCGCATTGGGATCCACCAGGGGGAGGTCGTCATTCAGGGTGACGACGTTTTGGGTGATGATGTAAATGTTGCTTCCCGGATAGAACCGTTTGCCAGTCCCGGGGGAATTGTTATCACCAACAGGATAAACGCTTCATTGATACGAGATCCGGTTTATCAGACAAGGTTGGTCGGGTCTCCTGCTCTAAAAGGCGTACGCCAGGAAGTAAAACTGCACTGCATTATTTCCCATGGATTACCCGAAACTGATATTTCGCAGGTGTCCGCCAAACTGGAACCGGGAAGCTCACCTGTTGTTTCACCACCAGAACCTGTTTCTACGGTTCAAACTCCTACATTAAGGGAACAAAAAGATAAGAAAAAAAGTCCTCTACCGCTCATAATTGGTGGTATTGCCGGAGTTGGAATTCTTGCAGGAATTGTAATCTTTATGATGAAAGGATCTGAAGGGAGTCCCGGCAAAATATCGGGACAAATATCTATCGCCTGCTTACCGTTTGTTAATATGAGTTCCGACAAAGAAAATGAATACTTCAGTGACGGAATCACTGAGGAAATATTGAACTACCTTGCTAAAATAAAAGACCTCCGGGTTATTTCCCGCACGTCTGTTTTCACCTATAAAAATAAAAAAGATATTAGCTTGGTAGAAATCGGACGGGAGTTAGATGTGTCTCATGTTCTGGAAGGCAGTGTGCGAAAAGCAGGTGAAAAAGTGCGTATTACCGCCCAGCTTATCAGGTCCGATGATGATGCACATCTCTGGTCTGAGACTTACGACAGAGATTTAAAGGATATATTCGCAGTTCAAGATGAGATCGCACAAACCATAGTTACTACTCTGGAAATGGATTATATTGGTCACACTGAAAAGCCTGTGGAGAAAAAAAGGGAAACCTCGCTTGAGGCATATAATTTATATCTTCAGGGAATTCATTTTCAAACAAACAGGGATGAAGCAGGGATGAGAATGGCACTGTCCTATTTTAATAAAACTGTCAAGGCAGATCCTGATTATGACCTTGCTTATGTGGGACTTGCAAATACCTATCTTCTGATGGCTGATTATGGTTATAAAACGTTTGATGAAAGTCTGCCATTGGCTGAATACAACTCCAACAAAGCTTTAGAGTTAAATCCTAATACAGCGGACGTTCAAGTGTCTCAGGCTTATGTAAGTCTTATACGTAAAGACGATCCGGCTATAACTGAAAAATTCTTTAAAAAAGCAATTCAGTTGAATCCAAATTTTGCAAGGGCTCAGCATTGGTATTCAGACTTTCTGAAATTGGTTATAAAAAATCAGGAGAAAGCATATGAGTATGCAATTGCTGCTTATAATTTGGATCCACTGTCTCCTATCATTTCTTATAATCTGGCAAATGTGTGTGTCAATGCCGGATATCTAAAAAAAGCGGAAGAAGTCCTTAAAAAAATATTGGTAACAAGTCCTCAGTTTTTTAAATCATATGGACAGCTTTCAATTGTTTACAGAATGCAGGGAAGATGGGTTGAAGCAGAAAAAATAACTTTAAAGGGAACAGAAGTAAATCCAAACGATGGCAATACATGGAGACAATACTCGGAAATATTATCATTACAGGGAAAACATCAAGAAGCTATTAAGGCGATGGAAAAAATGAATTCACTTATGCCCAATTCATCATTCTCCCTGGAATTTTTATCCGTTGTTAATTATTTCGCAAAAAATTATTCCAATGCCAGGGAATACATATCCCAAGCTAAAAATCTATCCCAGGTAGTCCCTTTAGGCAGATTGGTTGAAGGATGGTTATATTACGATGAAAAAAAATATGAGCAGGCAATAGAATCTTTTGATTATTCCCAAGGATTTTTTGTGGGGTTATCTGTACTTTTTGAATCTATGGCAATGACTGGCAAGGGGTGTGTCTATGCAGATATGGGCAATACAGATAAAGCGGAGGATGTTATTAAGGAGTTGGATAAGTTCAGCGGCACAACAGGGGTAATTTGTTTAAAGGGAATAATCCAGATGCATTTAGGAAATAAAAATGAGGGGTATAAAATATTAGAAGAACAGATCAAAAAAAATGACCCCTATGTGTTCCTGAAAATAGATTCATATTTAAAGCCATATCGTCATGAAGCAAAATTCAAAAAGCTGTTAAAATTATATAATTTGGGGTAAAAATTCGCAAGTTTTATCGAATCTATTTTGCATAATTTTTCCTTTTTTTATAAAATAAATATCTTGTCAATTATCTAATTCAGGCTTTATTTTTTAATCAGGTATAAAATACACAAAGTTTATTCCTGACGCAAATCAGACAACAATTAGTAGGAGGATCTACCTGATGAGGACACCCTGTAAATTATTACCATTCTTTTTATTGGTTTCTTTCAATCTTTTTGGACAAGTTACAGTCTCCGGATATGTCAAAGGCGGAAACCAGGAAGTTTTGATTGGTGCTAATGTAGCGATAGAAAACACATCTTTGGGAGCTGCATGTGATGTAAACGGATATTACAATATAAATGTCCCGGCAGGAATTGAAACCAGGCATGCTGTCACCTTAACAGTATCATACATTGGGTATAAAAGCCAATCCATACCAATTAATCTCCCCGTATCAGGTTCGGTCAGCCAAGATTTTAATTTAGAAGTAGATGCAATTGGATTCGAATCTGTTGTTATTGTTGGTTACGGAACACAGAAAAGAGGTGATCTCTCAACCGCAATTACATCTGTAAAGGGGGAAGATGTAATTGATCAACCGGTAGCAAATTTGGATTTAGCTTTACAGGGAAGAGCATCCGGTGTCAGCGTAGCCAGTTCATCAGGTCAACCGGGGGCTGCGGTGAAAATCTTGATTCGTGGAGCGACCTCCATTACCGCAAGCAGTGAACCTTTGTACGTAGTAGACGGAATCCCCATGACATCAGATAATAATTCCGTTTTGGAAACTGGGGGATACAATTTTAACTCCATGTCTGATATCAATCCAGATGACATTGAATCCATTGATATTTTAAAGGATGCATCAGCATCTGCTATTTATGGTGCCCGGGGAGCAAATGGAGTTGTCCAAATAACAACAAAACGAGGATCAGGTTCTGGGAAAGCATCTATTTCATTTAATCGCTATACTGGAACACAAGCTCCAACACACATAATCCCCATGATGAGTAGCAAACAGTTTATTGGATTAATGAATGAAGCGGCGGAAAATGATGGCCTCCCTGCAGAATATTTTTCATCAAGCGGACCAACATGGAATCGCATTGGCGACCCGAACGATCCTGATCTTGTGAATACAGATTGGTATAGTGAAGTGCTTCGAACAGATGCCCCCATTGAAAACACTTCTCTGAGCATCCGTGGTGGTAATGAGAATTTTAAATATTTTGTAAACGGTTCTCTTTTTGATCAGGCTGGGATACAAAAAGGGACAAATTTTAATCGGTTGAGTTTTAGAACAAATTTAGATGCAAAGGTGAATGACTGGCTTGATATCGGGACAAATGTGTTTATCAGCAAAAGCGATGCACTATCTACAATTGGAGACAATTCTTATTTTGGAGTGATAATAAACACTTTGGCGGCAGATCCTACCATGCCGGTATTTGAAGAAGATGGTTCCTATTCCAATCCCTTCCACTATTATTCATGGTGGGCTTTGGAAAACCCCACAGCGGCGGCAGATTTGTATAAAAGAAATACTATTACCAACCGATTTCTTGGTTCCGTTTTTGCAGAATATGATATTATTGATAAACTAAAGTTTAAAAGTTCCTATTCTTTAGACTATTCCTACCTAAAGGATGTAATGCATTATCCATCCACCGCTGCTGAGTCTTGGCAGTCCGGGGTAACCGGAAAAGGATTGTTTGCAAATTCAGAAAACCTTACATGGCTCACTGAAAATATGCTTACATATGAAACCAATATTGATCAAAAACATCATCTTAATCTATTGTTGGTTTATACAACACAAAATGTATCAAACGATGTTGCCAATATAGCAGCACAAAATTATAGCAACGACAATTTGGGCGCTTTAGATCTTGCAGCAGATATTATCGATGCATCAACCATGGGAACATCCTGGGGAATTGAATCCCTTGTTTCCCGTGTCAACTATAATTTGGATTATAAATATTATTTTACCGGTTCTCTTCGGCGGGACGGTTCCTCACGATTTGGCGCTGATAGGAAGTATGGCATATTTCCCTCTTTTTCAGCAGCTTGGAGAATAACAAAAGAACCGTTTATGGCTGATTTTGATTTTCTTTCTGACATGAAAGTGAGATATAGTTATGGAAAAACCGGAAACCAGGATGGGATCAATAATTTTGCTTCCAGAGCACTTTGGACGGTTGCAGCTGCATATAACGGTTCTGCCGGAATTAGTCCAAACCGAATGGGAAATGCTGAACTGGAATGGGAAACAACGACACAAAACAATATGGGGTTCGATGCAAGTTTCCTGGATAATCGATTTTCTGTTACTTTTGATACCTACCAAAAGTTGACGACCGGATTGCTTTTGGATTCCAATGTTCCCGGCTTCACAGGATTCACCACAGTTACCAGAAATATTGGAGAAGTGAAGAACAGCGGAATTGAATTCTCCCTGCGATCTTTTAATATAGATAAAGGAGGTTTTACCTGGACCACCACTTTCAATATTTCAACCATAAAAAATGAGATCACTAAACTGGAACAAAATGATCAGGATATTGCAACAAACATTCTCAAGGAAGGTTATCCCCTTGGTGCATTTTATCTTATTCACTGGGAAGGTGTGGATCCCCAAACAGGGAATTCAAGTTACACGGATATAAATGGTGACGGAGTGATCAATTCTGCAGATATGCAGCCCATTAAAGATAAAACTCCCTGGCCTGATTATTTTGGTGGAGTTGGAAATTCGTTCTCATGGAAAGGGTTTGACTTGAACATTTTCTTTCAGTTCTCACAGGGAAATTATGTATTTAATCACTCAAGATATGCACAGGAACAGGTGGGATGGAGTTTTAATTACGGAGGGTTTTTCATTCCTTACGGTAACAACACTGAACGGGTTGAAAATGACAGGTGGCAGAACCCGGGAGATGTGACCGATATTCCCCGGGCAAGCCTGGGATATGAATTTGATGCGGATGGAAATGTGATAGGAGTTCGGGATAAAAACTGGCAGGAAGACTGTGATCAGTGGCTGGAAGATGCTTCTTATATTAGATTGAAGACGTTTGAGTTTGGTTATACGGTTCCGTCTTCATTCGCTGAACAGTATGGTCTTTCCTCTTTAAGAATATACATTTTAGGTCAAAACCTCTGGACAAAAACAGATTACCTTGGCGTTGACCCCGAGGTGAGTTCCAATGGAGAAATCATTACCCGGGTTGGAGAAGATTACGGGGGTTTGGGACAACCCAGGACAGTTTATTTTGGTATTAACGTAGGAATATAGGGTGATCATAATGAAAAAATTTAACATAAGATTTATTCTCGCAATTTCGGTTCTCTTTGTTTCTTCATGCAGTGTGTTAGAACATGAACCGCAAGATGCTATCGTCCCGGAACAGGCATTTGACTCCGAAGCTTCAGTCCGTTCGGCTGTAATCGGTTTGTATCATCAATTGCAGTCTGATGATTATTACGGAGCTTCTTTTCAATATGCTTCAGACAATTATACTGATATAACCGCTTATGCAGGTTTCAATATTGAGTATAAAGAAGCGGATGAGGGGGCTCTTCCTCCTACAAATTTACTTGTGGAAAAAATTTGGCTCGGTGCTTACAGGGTAATTAACGGCACTAACGAAATAATTGACGGAGTACCGGGTGTAGCCGATGCTGGATTCTCAGAAGAAGAAAGATCAAGTATTATAGCGGAAGCTAAATGTCTCAGGGCTATGGGATATTTGGATATGCTGGTTCATTTTGGTGAGCATTGGGATCTAAGTTCAATGTATGGATTACCCCTTGTGACTCAATCAACCAATAGCGATTATGCAAATGTAAATATGCTCACAAGAAGCAGTGTTCAGGAAACGTACGATTTTATATTGAATGATCTTGAATCCGCAGAAGCAGTATTATCAGATAGTGATGATAGAACTATGGTATCTAAAGGGTTTGCACAAAGTTTGTTAGCCAAAACTCAACTTCACATGAATGATTATTCGTCAGCTATAACTTATGCTACGCAGGTTATCGACAATGTAAATTATTCATTAAATCCATCTTTTGCAGATATTTTTCAAAGCGATCTTACCAGTGAATCCGTATTTGAACTTGTTTCCAATTCGCTTGACGTAAGTAATTTAGCTGTTTGGACAATCATCCGTGATGAAGTCCTTCCTGACGAAACTTTAATTGCTTCTTTTACCGATGGTGATGAGCGAAGATATCTCATTGGTAATGTCGAAGGGAAACCATTCGAGCGGTTATTGAAAGCAGAAGATTTTTCAACCCATGCAAATCCGGCATACATAATGCGAATAGCTGAATTATATTTCTTTAGAGCTGAGGCAAAATACTTTTCCGGTGACGCTGAGGGTGCTCTTGAAGATTTAAATTCCGTAAGAACCCGGGCTGGTCTTGATCCATATACGGATTCAAACAATTTTCTTGATAAATATATAAACGAAAACAAGTGGGAATTCTTCGCAGAAGGAAAACGTCTTCACACGTTAACACGGATTGACAAAGCGCAGGAAGTTCTCGGTATTGAAGATTTCAGGAGAATCTATCCTATTCCTGCCAGAGAATTCACAATAGACGGAAATCAATTGGAGCAAAATCCGGGATATTAGTTTTAGACTTTTTCTTTCGTAAGCTGTCTGTCCCGGTTTTATTAAAAGTGAAATGACGGGAGATAATGAATTCCCCATGCCATTCCTTATGGAAACTAATGTGGCCGTTCAAAAAATAATCCGTGCAGTTGATCGAAGGAAAAAAGTATTTATTTTCCCCTGGCAAATGAAATATTTTATGGTTCCTTTAATGAAATGGGCGCCGGACTGGATGTTCCGAAAAGTAGGAATGTAACCGGATTAACTCAATTTTTTTCGGCGACAACCACCCTTTTATCTGAATTTTATTTATGATTTAATTTGAATTAAAATCAAGTAGATTCGGAGCCGTGGCTATACAAAATAATAACAAAAAATCAAAAATTCCCAAAGGTTATAATTCTGATGATAAAAAGAGGCGTATCGCTTGGCTGGAGGATTATACCGGTTTTAATTATATAGATTCTCCTGTTAATCCACCTGAAGAGCTTAAGGGGATCATTGAAAACCATATTGGATTTATGAAAATCCCAATGGCGATTGCCGGACCATTGCGATTGGATGGCCAATATGCCAAAGGTGAATTTTTTGTCCCCGTTTGTACCTTAGAGGGTACGCTGGCTATTTCCATGACCCGGGGAATGTATGCTTCTTCCATTTCTGGCGGCATTCGAGTCCGCCATGCGAAACAAGAATTGTCACGAGCACCCGCCTTTATTTTTGAAGATTTGAATGATTCCTTTGAATTCATACGCTGGGTAAATGACCATTATGAAGATATTAAAAAAGTAGCTGAATCCACCACCCAGCATGGAAAACTTCTAAGGATTGATCAATATCCCGTTCAGAATTATGTCATCCTTGATATTATTTTAGATACAGGAAATGCCGCAGGGCAAAATATGGTCACCCTGGCAGCAAAAGTCGCCTGCGATTATATTAAAGAACAAACAGGCCATGAATTCATCCTTGAGTCTGGTTTCAACGGTGATAAAAAAGCATCCTCCAGAAATATGATTATGGGACGGGGACACAAGGTTTTAGCAGAGGTTACCCTCACCCATTCAGTTATGAGACGTTTTCTGGGCATCAACCCCAAGGATGTGGAAAGATTCCAGCAATTAGGCCCCACAATCACCACCATGGCCGGCACCTCAGGTTGCCATCTCCATATTTCCAATGCACTGGCGGCGATTTATTTGGCCACGGGACAGGATACAGCATGTGTAGCCGAAAATGCCATGGGACATTTCCAAACGGAACCAGTAGATCATGGTATAAAATGCAGGCTGACACTTCCTTCCCTCACCGTTGGAACCGTCGGTGGCGGTACCCGCCTCCTTCCTCAACAACAAAATTTGGAATTCTTGGGTTGTCATGAAGGGGAATACTCTTCTCGGAAACTTGCAGAAATTATTGGTGCATCCGCACTGGCATTGGAAATTTCCCTCATGTCTGCCATTGCATCCGATACATTTGCCATGGCTCATATGAAATATGGTCGAAAGTAAATGACCCAATCAACGGTTCTTGATAATCCAAAATATTCATATTTAGTTAAAAAACAATCGGCATTCTTTCGCGTTTGGAAAAAACTATTTTATTACTATACTAAATTTGTTTTTCTTTGGTACACACCACTAAAAGTTTATGGTCGGGAAAATATTCCTGATACCTCTTTCATTTATTCCTGTAACCATAATAGCCATATGGATGTCGCTTTACTTGCAGCATCCGTCAACAAAAGTTTTAATTATTTTGGAATGCTTGCAGCAAAAGATTACTGGTTTGATAATCGGTTCAAACGATTCTTTATGAGGATTATTATGAACTTGATTCCTATCGACCGCAAAATAAATGATGTTCGAGAATTTTCTATCGATGACACGATCACATTATGCAATGCTTTCATGGCTTTTGATAATCGAAACTTAATTATGTTTCCTGAAGGAACCCGAGGAAATCCAGGTGAAATGCGTCCTTTCAAAACAGGCGGTGCAATTTTCGCAATCAAGCTCAATGTCCCAATATTACCTGCGTTGGTTTTCGGTTCACATCAGGCTTGGCCTAAGGACAAAATTTTCATGCGCCCCACACCTATTCATATCCACATATTAGATCCCATATATCCTGAGCAGTTTATTAAGGGAAATTCTTCGGGGGAAATCGATGAAGATATTATCAAACAAGCTGCCCAAAAAATGACCACACAATTGGAAAACACAATCCGTGAAAAAGGAAAAATATTCTATGGATAAACTGTATAAAACTAAATATGAAAAATTCTTTGCCCATACGCATAATACATGGGGACATAAATGGGGTTATAAAGATACAAAATTTGTCCTGAATGATGACCGTACGGTCCGGATGGCGGGTGACCGTTATGAGTTATGCGGGTCGGACATGCCTGATTTTATACCTTATATCGAAGAAATGCTGGGTATCACCATTGACCCCAATGACAAACTTTCTGAAGTTGAAAATAAACCGGTTCGGGAATCCAATATTAATGAACAATTCTTGGAACAGGTTAAATCCACCTTCCCGGATGATCGGTTCAGTTTTGCGGACGATGACCGGTTAATTCATAGTCATGGGCAAACCACATCAGAGGAAGTATATAAGGTGCTTTATTTTGAAATTAAACGCAATATCGATATGGTGTTTTATCTGGAATCAGAAGATGAAGCTGTTCAGTTGATTCAACTCGCTGATCGGTTCGATGTATGCCTTGTCCCCTTTGGTGGTGGAACCAGTGTAAGCAGTGCACTCATCATTCCTGAATCAGAAACACGAATGGTTGTGGCCGTTGATACCCGTCGCATGGACAAGATCGAATGGATTAATGAAGAGGATCGTCGGGTTTGCGTTCAGGCTGGGATTACCGGCAGCCGAATGGAAGAGCTACTGGAAGAAAAAGGATTTACGGTTGGGCATGAACCGGATAGTATTGAACTTTCAACCCTGGGCGGATGGATTGCCACCAACGCCAGTGGAATGAAAAAAAATCGTTACGGAAATATTGAGGATATTGTTGAGAATATAACGATGGTATCACCCAATGGCACGATCGAACAAGTGGATCCAATCATACGAGCATCCATTGGAATTAAGCCCCAAAATATATTATTTGGATCCGAAGGTAACCTTGGCCTTATCACAAAAGCGGTTTTAAAACTCCATAAAAAACCAGAAACCAAAAAATATAATTCTGCTGTATTTCCAAATTGGGAAGCAGGCGTAAAATTCCTTTATGAACTTTCCAAAACTAATTTTATTCCTGCCAGTGTTCGCCTTGTGGATAACGTCCAGTTCCGCTTTGGGCAGGCATTGAAACCCAAAACAGAAGGCATTCATAAATCCATCGACTCCCTGAAAAAATTCATGGTCCTTAATATAAAGGGTTTTGACCCCGATAAAATGTGCGCGTCTACTTTTGTCATGGAGGGATCCAGGGAAGAAGTGGCGTACCAGGAAAAGAATATATCAAAACTAGCTAAGTCTTGTGGTGGACTTATCGGCGGTGAGGAGAATGGTAAACGAGGCTACATGCTCACATTCGCGATTGCTTATGTTCGTGATTTTCTCACCGATTTTCATGTGATCGGTGAAACCATGGAAACTTCCGTACCATGGAGCAAAATAAAACCGATCTGCGAGGCGGCACACGAAAAACTAAATGAACTCCACAAAAAACATAATTTCCCGGGGAATCCATATATGTCCTATCGAATTCCCCAGATTTACCATACGGGAGTGTGTATATATTTTATGTTGGGGATGAGCATAAAGGGAGTACCTCAAGCGGAAGATGTATTTGGATCAATTGAACATGAGATTCGAAAGGTAATCATGGAAAATGGCGGTTCGATTTCTCATCATCACGGTGTGGGGAAATTACGTAAGGATTTTATGTCTGATACCCTTTCCCAATCGAGTATTAACCTGATTAAGAATATTAAAAAAGTACATGACCCGAAAAATATTTTTGGCATTCGAAATAATGTTTTCGCAGATTAGAAATACCTGCAATTGATCCTATCTGAAAAAACGATTATTATTACCGGTGCATCTTCCGGAATCGGTAATTTTTTCACCTGTTAATCTGTTTGCGTATCCACCACTAGTATTTTTCTTATAAAAACTTTCAATTATATGGAATAGAAGGGTTAAAACCCCTCCAGTACAATAAATTATTAAACTAGTTGATATAATATCCTGCAAAAGAATATCTTTTAGTTTTCCGATCATGTTGCATCCCCCTTTGGATTAAGATTGATTGGTATGTGTTAATTATGTGGTTCAATCATGGTAAGTAATATTTGAATTCAAATCAAGATATTTAATTAAAAAATACCATTTTTAGTGAATACCTGATATTATTTATAACATATACAATGTTATGTTGTATATTCGCCGCCACCAATTAACATGAAAAACAAAACTTACACTATCACAAAGCTTGAGGAACTGACAAATCTCAATCGCAGGACAATACACTATTACACCAAAGAAGGGCTGATACCACCACCAGAAGGGTCCGGTGGCGGTGCCTGGTACAACGCTGAACATTTTTTACGGCTGTGCCTTATCAGGCGAATGCAGAGAACACACTTGAAATTAAGTGGTATAAAGGAAATCCTAGACTCACTTTCAATAATGGAAATGCAAAATCTTATTGAACTCACTGAAAATAAAAACTACACGTGGGACATTCGGTTGCTTCAGAATTGGCTCCATAAACCTGACTCACCAATTCTGCCTTATAGTCGCCCGACTCAATCACTAAGACACCAGGCTGCAAAAAGCCGAATACAAAATACTACTAAAAATAAACCTCTTAGAAAAATAGATGAAAAAATAGTCGATCACATACCGGATAAAAAATCACTTCACTCAATCGTAGACAGTTCTTGGAAGCGTTACACTATTTCAGATGGGGTGGAAATAAATATCCGTTCTGATATACTGAAAAATTACCGCAAAATCATTAATTCCTGGATCAGGCAGCTGAGAAATGTGTTTAAGAAAAATAAACCATAAAAGAAAAGGAATAAAAATGAATCAAACCTTAATTAATTATATTTCAAAGATCAATTTTGACAAACCACAATACCACCTTAACATGAAAGTTTTTCCGTTATTAACGGAAACCAAAGAGGGGCCTGTATACCTAACCTTAAAACAGGCTTTAGTTACTAATCAGTTGAAAGTAAAAGAAACCACCCAATCAGGTTCAGTTCCTGAACTGAAAGTTTATAATAATGGAGATATCCCAGTCCTTCTTTTGGATGGAGAAGAGTTAGTAGGTGCAAAGCAGAATAGAGTAATAAATACATCAATATTGTTAAAAGAAAAAAGTGAAACTGTAATCCCTGTAAGCTGCACTGAACAGGGGCGCTGGTCATATGATTCTGAATATTTCCATGATTCGGATGAGGTGATGGCCTCAGATATACGTGCAAAAAAGATGGCCAGCGTCAGTTCTAACCTGGAATATGACAATAGCTATGCTTCCAATCAAAGTGAGGTATGGGAACAGATCCAGAGCAAGGCAAATCAAATGAACATACATTCACGTACCATGGCAATGAAAGATATCTATTCATCCAAAACAGGGGATCTTGAAAACTTTATGAATGCTTTTTCTTATGTAGATAGACAACAGGGTATGTTGGCATGTATCTGTGGGAAAGTGGTGGGTTTTGATATTGTGTCCTCAAAGGCTGCCTATGAACAATATCATCACAAAGTATTACGCAGTTATGCGATGGAGGCTATGATGAACCCTGAAATGGAAGACAATATTTCTACAGATAATATCGCCAAAGAATTCCTTGATAAAACCACACAGTGTTCAGAAAAAAAATATGAATCTGTAGGTCACGGCTGTGATTACCGCTATGAAGGACAAAATATGGTTGGTTCATGCTTGTTCTACTCCGATACCCCTATTCATATTTCTTTCTTCAGTATGGGTGAACGGAAGGAATCGTATCCTGGTTTTATAAGGAGAAGGAACTACCGAACCAATTAACCTTGACCAGATGTTTGAACAAATTCTCCAGGGGAAATTAGACGAGATTCAATCCGAGTAAAAACCCTCAGCAAGTATTTCTGTATGCTGAAACTTTTGTAAGGACATCCTGCTTAAATCGATTTGATCTAAAGTGGTGTTTAATCTTATAAATATCTCTTTAAATAACTGCTTTAATATTCAATTTTTCCCATCCCCACTTTTGTCCAAAGAGGTGCAATTAGTGACAAGTTTTAAGGAAATTCAGTGAGCTATAATACCCACGGTATGGTCTCTGTGCTCTATATTACTGTATAATTTTCCACAAATTTGACTAAGATTATCTTCTGTATAAAGATTTGAGTTTATGATTTCTTTAGCTTCATTAATTAGGTTTTTTGACAGGGTTTTGTCTTTCCAATTGAACATGTCAAAATCATCATCACACGATTTAATCCAT
>CAZSIH010000004.1:0-982 GCA_964606925.1 uncultured bacterium | reverse complement strand
TACAAAGAGGTGGAGAACAAAAAACCCCACGAGTGTGGGGCTTGATGATTAATAAAATTATTTTATTTGCTTATAAATAAGTCTGTATGAGAATTTACCTTTAGTCCCTTCTTGTATTATAACACTCGGGTCATCATTATTTAATTCAAAATTCAATAAGTGATTACTCAATTGTATACTTTCATTTGAATGATTATTTGGAATTTCACTATTCATAAATTCCTCCTGTTCTTTTTCATACTCATCATTCTCATCCATCACTTTAGCAGCACTATTACAATACCAATTGTATATTTCAGGACCTGTATTCCAACAACCTAATGTAACACAGATATCTTGACCATCTGCACCATCTTGCATAAAACTGCCTGATTCACCTGGCTCTCCTTCCTCAATATTTAAAGTATAATTTCCGCTCCATTGGGACCCATCCCAAGCTTCATATGCAAAAGTATAATAACCTGGTGTAGTTAAATAATATTGTTCATTAATTATCGTATAAGGGATATGCGGGTCGCTAAATACAAAAGAAATATTTCCCACCCAACCTATTGCAATATAAACTTGACCGTCTTGACCGTCTGCACCATCTGAACCCGCACAACCAAAGAACATTAATATAAACAACATAACTGCACTCATTTGAAAATAGTTTTTTATATTCATTAGAATTTTATCTCCGCTTTATTTATTACTGTTAGAATATAATATCGATATATTTCACCTGTTTGATGTGAGAGGTCGACTATTATTAGGGATAGGGGGTGCCCCAATGGCTTGGGGGGGGTGTGTCCTCCAATTTGTGTCCTCCAAACAGGCATATTTGACCTATGTTTGAATACGATTGACTACTTTATAAGTTAAAGATAGATATGAGTAGAAATAGAAAACCCTCGTCGTAAAACGAGGGCTTTCGTCAGAGAAAGTTGGTATTTTCTTCTGTCGGAGTGGAGAGATTCGAACTCCCGACCCCCTGCTCCCA
>CAZSIH010000003.1:13965-53619 GCA_964606925.1 uncultured bacterium | reverse complement strand
CAAATTTACACCTGTTTGGCGTTTTCTTTAAAATCACGACCTATTTCCCCTGTTTGATGTGAGAGGTGGTAATAACACAAGATTAAAGCGTGGTCATACAAAGCGTGGTCATAATTAAATATATCTGACTTTATTTGAAAAAGTAAAAGCCCCGTAGTGTTACGAGGCTTTATGACGATTATGGTCGCGGAGAGAGAGGGATTCGAACCCCCGTTACTCTAAGAGTAAACCGCATTTCGAGTGCGGCGCATTCAGCCAGACTCTGCCATCTCTCCACTTTAAATTTACAGTTTTTCTAATTAGATAAAAAATAGTCCTATTTATATTTTTTCAATTCTCGGTAGAAATTTTCATGACTTCCCAGCATAATGAGTGTTCGTGAATTTGGATCAAATGAATAAGCAAGCAGAAGCAGGTCTTTTTTTAATTTAAATTTATGCACATATATACCGGCTAATTCACCTTTTTTGAGCTGCCCGATTTTAGGATTAGCAATAATCCTTCGGACTTCTTCATCCAATTTTGAGATCTGCCATTTGTGTAATTTCTTTTTCTGCCTTTTGAATAGGGGTGTTTGTAATACCTGAGTCATTCACCTTCGCCAAATACATAAGGCTCCAGTTGTCCCGATGCTACTTGTGTTTGCCCCAGCAAAATACTTTTAATCAGTTCATAGGGCAGATCGGGATTGTCCTCAGCTATACGCCCTATTATTGCCCAGTATTCTAACTGCTTTGGAGCTGAACGGTGTTCAATTTTTCCCCGCTCCCTGGCAGCTTTAACAAGATTTTCTTTTAATTTGATTGCAACACTACTCATAATATCTTCCTTAATTAGGTTTCAATTTACAACCTAAATAAACTAATTACAACTATAAGCGTTATTTAATGAATACTAAAATTAAAATTTACCCTCACAGTCATTCATTTAAAAGAGGTGAGAAAATATAAATTCAGCAAACTATTTACTTATTTTAATGACATAAAATTTGGATTAATTCACGTTAAATTTCAATCAGGATATTTAATATTATTTAATAATTGCCGATAATATGCAAGGCAGTTTCTTTTATTCAAAAAAAATGCAAAATTGTGTAGTAAAAAATGAAAAACCCTTTTAAGAAAAAAAAGAAAGAGGAAAAGGTTGAGGAAAAATCCAAAAGACCTTCAAAAGAGGACATCAGGAGTTCTCCTCCGTCAAGACGTTCTATAATCGTTGAACCACCCACACCAAAAGAGGATATTCCCATGAGTGATAATGAATATAAACTAAACCATTTAGTAGAAACTGAATTAAATGTAATTCAGAAAAAAGCCAAATCTCTGTATTTGAAAACAGAGGATAATTTTACTGAAAAATCCGATGATAACTATTGGAAGGTCAGTGTGAATGAATTTATGAAATATATAAATCAGAGATCACAGATCATCATTGACCAACTGTCCAAAAAATCACATGCGGTTGAAATTGAGATGGACGGTACAGAAGATTAATATTGAATAAAACCAGCTAATTTCGTTTCTCTAAAAAGTAATCACTTAGAATTCCCCTGCATTTATCTTCCAGGATACCCCCCTTTACAATAACACTGTTATTTAAAACGGGATCTCCGCACAAATTATAAACTGATCCACAGAATCCTGCATCATTGTCATAGCACCCGAATACCGCCATTTTAATCCGGCTGTTCAGGATTGCACCGGCACACATGGCGCAAGGTTCTTTCGTTACAAATAAAACTCCCTCTTCCAACCGCCAGTTTCCCAATGTGTTCGCTGCGGCTGTAATGGCAATCATTTCTGCATGAGCCGTAGGATCTGATAGACGTTCACATTGATTATACCCTTTCCCGATGATCCTGTTTTCATGAACCACAACAGCTCCAACGGGAACTTCATCAATATGGTAAGCTTTTTCCGCTTCAGAAAAAGCATGATACATAAATTGCTCCAATTGCTGTTTTTTCATCTAAATTGAAGAATTAAAAGTGTACTTCTTTAGTTATATTTTCAATAAACTGCTTACTTTTTTTAATGCTTTTGGAGATACACGATGGGCTCCTTCCAGTTTAGATATATACGCTTGTGTCACCCCCATATTTTCAGCCAATTCCTTTTGAGTAAGTCCAGCATTTAAGCGACATAAATGGATAGGGTTATCCACATAATCAGCAAAATTAAAATCAACGATTTCACCATCATTCGGATCACTCAAAACTTCCTGAACGTAAGCAGAATCGATTAAATCTTCATCTGCATAACTGAGAAATTCATCATAAGGAATGATAACGTAATCGGCTTTTCGTTTTTTCTTTATTACTTGAATACTCATCTATAAATCTCCTTTCTATGTTTAACTGAAATTAAAACAATCTCCTTTTCAGTTTTTCTTTTTTCAAATAAAATTCTGTAGTCTCCACTTCTAATTCTATAAGACTCATCAGATCCTCTTAGCTTTTTAATATCCAACACATCCCAATTTCCAACAGATAATAACGATAGTTTTTCCAATATGATATTTTTTCTTCGTTTTTCAAGTTTTATGATTTCTTTTTGGAAATTCTTCGTTTGCCGTAATTTGAACATAACTGAATATAACCTGACATAACACAATATTCAATAAAATAATTTTGTATCTATTAAAAGAATCCTTTGCAAAACCCTGTGCGTATAGAAAAAATAAATACTGTTTTTCTGATTAAGGCGGAAAATGAAGTTAATAATGGTTTTATGGACAAATTTTCCAACGAAGAGCAGGAAAATTGTAGCCTTTTTAACTTGCGTATCAGGTTTTTCAAAGGATTCTAAAAGAGGTTTTCAAGTAGGATTCATTAAAGAGACAGAAAGACAATTCACTGTATCTATTTGAAAAAATCCAGATACAGTAAACTCATAAAGCAACCAGGGAGAGTTTAATTGCTCAATTTGTACGCCCGAAGGGAGTTGAACCCCTATCTAAGGAACCGGAATCCTTTATTCTATCCATTGAACTACGGGCGCATTGATGGTTCAAATTTAAATATTTTGTTCAGGAAATGACCATAATTCGTTCAGCAGATTCCACAGTGTTTTCCACCAGCATTGCAATGGTCATGGGTCCTATACCGCCTGGGACAGGTGTTGCGGCTGAAATATTTTCCTGAATTGAATTCCAATCAGCATCACCTACCAAAGAATATCCTTTTTCGTTCTCTGCCTCTACCCTGTTAATTCCAACATCAATCACCACTGCACCTTTTTTTAGCATCTCTCCTTTTAAAAATTCTGGAACACCCATTGCAGAAATCACTATATCCGCTGACGAAGTGAAGTCGTGGATGTTTTGCGTTCCGGAATGACAAATGGTTGTAGTGGCATTTGCTCCTTTTTTCTTCATACTCATGAGTAGAGAAATGGGTCTTCCTACAATATTACTCCTTCCTAAAATTACTGCATGTTTTCCATTGAGGTTTATTTTATAATGCTCAAATATTCTCATGATTCCCTTTGGAGTACACGGGATGAACCCGGGACGTCCAATTGAAAGTAATCCAATATTTTCTGGATGAAAACCATCCACATCTTTTTCAGGAGATACAGACTGAAGAATTTTCAGTTCATCCAAATGTTTCGGAAGCGGGAGTTGAATTAAAATCCCATGAATATCCCCATCATGGTTCAAGGAGTGAATTCTCGTAATTAATTCTGATTCATCTATGGAATTTTCGAGATGAATCGTTTTAGAATGCAACCCCAGCGATTCAAATTTCCTGCTTTTTGATTTGACGTATATTTTAGAGGCAGGATTATCTCCCACAAGAATAACTGCAAGTCCGGGAGTAATACCCTGCTTCTTTAGTGAATCAATGCGGGGAATTAAATTTGAATAAACTTCCCGGCTTACTTCTTTTCCGGAAAGGATTTGCACCATGGACAATGAATAAAGTAACTAAACCAGGGTTTCGTCTATATAATCAACCAGAGACTGAATCCTATCTTCAATATCAACTGTATTAATGGATGATGATTTTTTCTTTGAAAATAATTCATCAGCGATATTCATGGCGGTTAAAATAGCAATCCGTGATGTGGATTGGTCAGAAGCTAATCCTTTTTCCACTTCCTTCATTCTTTCACTGACATATTCTGCCACTTCTTTAATATATTCGGGATCCGCCGGTGCTTTGACAGTATATTCATGGCCAAATATGCTGACCCGTACCAGGGATTTTTGTTCGTCTTCCATGTACTTATACCTGCTCTAAAATTGATAGTAGTTTTTTGACCTTCAATTCAATTTTTGCCAGTTTATCGGTGAGATCAAGCGTCCCTGAATCTGTTGATTGTGATATCTTCCGTGAATTTTTAAGGTCAGTCACCAGGTGTTTTACCTTATCTTCCAGGATATTCAGAATTTCTATTTCACTCATGCTCTTAATTCCGCTTTAAACTTTGATGTCACTTTTTTAATGATTTGGTCAATGATTGAATTAACCTCCCGGTCTTCAAGCGTTTTAGATTCACTTTGAAAAATCATCTTGAAAACGATACTCTTTTTATCGTTTCCCAGTGAATCATGTCTGTACAAATTTACGGGATTTATACTTTTTATCAATCCTTTACCTGAATTTTTTATTAATGTCATTATTTCACCGGAATCAAGGGCATTGGGAAGTATAAAATTTAACTCCCTTTCAATTTTAGGATATTTTGAAACTGGAGTGTATTGGGTAATTATTTCCATTTGATTTAGTAGGGAGTTTGTCAGAAGTTCAAATCCAAAAATTCCACGGATGTCCATGTCCATTTCATTTTTAATAAACCCTTCTGATATCATACCGAATTTCCCCAATTTTGTTTTTTTATGATAGACGGAAAATCCGGGAGAAAATAAACCATTGTTTTCCTGTTTTAATTTTATTTCTCCCTTAAATATGGTCATCATCAATGCTTCGATATGACCTTTTACAGAAAAAATTGAATGAGTGCTTCTACCTTGTTCGTGGATGGTTTCAGGAAAAGTTGAGCCATACACAATTCCACTAACAACCATTTCTTCTATATTTGTCTCCCCATCATCAAAATGAACCGACCCCATTTCAAATAATTGGATGTCTTTCCTGTCATTATTTACGTTGTAATTCACTGATTCCAGCAATCCCGGAATCAGGGACGTGCGTAAATGGGTCATTTTATCACTTTGGGGGTTCATTACTTTTACGGAATTTCCATACCATTTGGAAATAGATTCGGATTGCAAGGAATTGGAATAACATTGGTTATATCCTAAACCTATTAAAATATTCTGAATGATTTTTATATTACATTGTGGATCTTTAATTTCAGAATTTAAGGTACCGGAAAATGTATTTCCACAGGGAATGTTATCATAACCGTACACCCGAATTATTTCTTCGATAAGATCAATTTCTCTTGAAAGGTCAGGACGGAATGATGGGGGAATACATGTCCATCCCCCATTTCCGTTCGATTTCATTTTCACACCTAATTTAGGTAAAATGGTTTTTGTAAAAATTTCTGGAATTTCTACACCGGATAATTGGTTAATTCGTTGAGAATCTAATTGTATCTCAGGTTGAACAATTTCTTGAGGATAAGCATCGGTCATTTCTGAGACCAGTTCCCCTCCGCAGATTTCTTTTACTAATTCTACAATTCTCCAGAAAGCTGTCACACATCCGTTTGGATCAGCGCCACGTTCAAATCGCTTGGATGATTCTGTGCTCAATCCAAGATATTTTGCTCCTTTTCTAATGGTAACAGGATCAAAATATGCGGATTCGATCAGTATGGATTGTGTCTCATTGGCTACTGCAGATTTTTCTCCACCCATAATACCTGCAAGTGCTACGGGATCTTTTCCATTCGTAATGAGCAAATGGTCTTTCATAAGTTTACATTCCTGTCCATCCAGTGTAGTGATCTTTTCTCCGGTGTTTGCATTGCGTACTGTGACCTTATCATCCGGAAAATATTTTAGATCGAATATATGCGTTGGATGTCCCATCTCAAGAAGTACATAATTGGAAATATCAACCAGACTGTTTATGGGTCTCATCCCTGCTGAATTTAAAGATTCTGCCATCCATGAAGGAGACTCCCCCATTTTTATAATTTTCATGATTCCGGCAATATATCTGGGACATCCCTTCTGATTTTCTAACATAATGTTAATTTTATATTCCGATTCAGAGCCTGTTACCTTTACAGGAATTGATTTTAGTTTTCTATCACATTTTGCGGAGATCTCCCGTGCAATACCCAAATGAGACATGGAATCCGGACGGTTGGGAGTAATGTCCAATTCAAGGGTTTCCAAAAAAGGAGAGACACATTGGGAAAGTTGAAGACCGGGAACTATATTTTCATCCAATACTAAAATTCCTTCATGTTCATCAGAAATACTCAATTCTTTTTCAGAACAGATCATTCCTTTACTTTCTGAACCCCTGATTTTCACTTTTTTAATTTTAAACCCGTTTGTGAATTTCGTTCCCATTCTTGCGTAAGCTACAATTTGCCCTGTATCTACATTCGGTGCACCACAGACAACTTGTTTGGTTCCCTCACCATCATCTATGTTACATAATTTCAGTTTATCTGCATTGGGATGGGGAATACAATCCAAAACTCTGGCAGAAACGATATTTTTAATAGTCCAATTTGACTCTGGAATTTCAGTTTCGAATCCCAACATGGTCAACATATCTGCTAACTCCTCGGTTGTTTCGGGGATCTCTACAAATTTCCTTAGCCAGTGAACACTAATTTTCATCAAAATTGTTCCAGAAATCTCAGGTCATTCTGATAAAAAAGACGAATATCATTGATCTTATATTTTAACATTGCCATCCGTTCAATTCCCATTCCAAAAGCATATCCGTCCCATTTTTTCGGGTCGTACCCAACATTGATCAGGACTTGGGGGTTCACCATTCCGCAACCCAATATCTCCATCCATTGATTTCGTTCTTCATTCCATAGATCCACTTCTGCGCTGGGTTCTGTAAAGGGAAAATAACTGGGTCTGAAACGAATTCTAGTTTCATTTCCGAAAAGAGAGTGGATAAAATATTCCAAGGTACCTTTTAATTCTGAAAATGAAACTTTTTCGTTTAAATATAATCCTTCCACTTGGTGAAAAAGACAATAACTTTTATAGCTTATAGCTTCGTTGCGGTAAACTCTTCCCGGGACAATATATCTCAAAGGAGGTTTCATGGACTCCATCAAATGAATTTGAACATTGGATGTATGGGTACGAAGAACAGTATTTTTATCAATAAAAAATGTATCCTGCATGTCCCGTGCCGGATGGTGTCTGGGTATGTTCAATGCTTCAAAATTATGAAAATCGTCATCGATCTCCGGACCGTATGCAACTGAAAATCCGATGGATGTAAATATAGACTTGATTTCATCCAGGATTGATTCCAATGGATGTAAAGTACCAATTTTATAAGGAATTCCCGGAAGAGTGTAATCTATATATTCACCATTTTTATCACTACCTTCAGCTGAAAGTCGTTTATTAGCATCAGCATAAAGAGATTGACATTCCCTTTTGAGATCATTGATTCGTTTTCCAAATAACGGCTTTTTATCATCAGAAACTTGGTTGATCTGAATGAAAAGTGAAGCAATTTCTCCTTTTCTTCCCAAAAAATGAACACGCAGTGATTCCAATTCATCTGCTGTCAATTCTGATGATTTTAAAGCGGTTCTGAAGGCAGATTGAACTGCCTCCAAATCCGAATCAAATGACATATTTATTTGACGTGTTCTACCAGTCTTGAAAATGCATTTGAATCATTCATCGCCATGTCTGCAAGGACTTTTCGATTTAATTCAATTCCCTTTTCTTTCAATTGGTTAATGAATGCTGAATAAGACATATTATTTAGCCGAGCCGCTGCATTTATACGTGTGATCCATAATCTGCGGAACATACGCTTTTTTTGTCGCCTGTCTCTATATGCATAAAGTCCAGCTTTGGAAACTGCTTCTTTTGCAGATTTAAAATTGCGACTCCTGGCACCATAGTAGCCTTTTGCCTGCTTTACTACTTTTCGATGTCGTCTGTGGCGAGGCACAGAACTGTTTGCTCTTGGCATTTTTTTTATTCTCCTTTATTCACAGATCATTCGACGAACTTTTTGAGCATCTCCAGAAGAAATGAGATCTGGTTTACGCATTTTTCTTTTGGCACTCTTGCTTCGTCTGATGAGCATGTGTCTATGGTTTGCTTTATTCCGGCGTAGTTTTCCCGATCCGGTTACTTTAAACCGTTTTGCGGCACCACGACGGGTTTTCATTTTTGGCATTTTTATTCTCCTACTTTCCCGTAAACATCATCACTATTCGTCTTCCTTCAAGGGGACTTTGTTTTTCTAAAATTGCAATCTCACCCAAGATTTCACATACCTTTTTCAAAACATCCTCACCTAAATCAATTCTAGACATTTCACGTCCTCGAAACATCATAGTGATTTTTAATTTAAAACCTTCTTTTAAAAACTTCTTCCCCATATTTAATTTATTATCAAGATCATGTTCCCCAATTCTGGGTCTTATCCTGATTTCTTTAATTTTGATTACATGTTGTTTCTTTTTGCTCTGATGTTCTTTCTTTTTTGCCTCATATTTCATTTTACCAAAATCAAGAATTTTGCAGACGGGGGGTTTTGCATTTGGAGCTACTTCCACTAAATCCAGTCCAACATTATCAGCATTGTTGATTGCTTCTTCAAGGGAAACAACACCTAATTGTTGTCCTTCATTATCAATGAGACGGACTTCTTCCGCTTCAATCAATTCATTCACTTTAATTTCAGTTAAGTCTGCGATGGGCTTTTTCTCCTTTGGTTTATTTCATCTAAAAGTATTTCACTTAATTCCGGAAAATTCATTTCCTGTTGTTCTTTTTCAAATCTTTTTCTGACAGTTACCGTCTGATTTTCGCTTTCTTTCGCCCCAATGATCAGCATCACATTTATTTTTGATAGTTCTGCTTCTCGTATTTTTGCTCCGATTTTTTCCGGTTTATTATTTAATTCGGTACGAATTCCTATTTCTTTTAATTGATTATAAATTCCTGAAGCATATTTTTCGGTTTTTTCTGAAATAGACAGAACAGAAACTTGGACCGGAGCCAACCACAAGGGAAAATTTCCACCAAAATGTTCAATAAGAAAACCGATAAATCGTTCATGCGTGCTGAGGGGAGCTCTGTGGATACAAATTGGAGTTTTTTCTTCACCATCAGGAGCAGTATAGGTCAAATCAAATCTCTTTGGAATGGCAAAATCAACTTGATTTGTCGCTAAAGTAAATTCTTTTCCAATTGCACTCCATACTTGAACATCAACTTTGGGACCGTAAAATGCTGCTTCTCCCTTAATTTCAACAAAATCTATATTACCCTTTTTTAATGCATTGCGAACAGAATCCTCGGTTTTTATCCATAAATCAGGTTCATCCACATATTTTTTTCCCAATCCGACGGCATCATGGACACTGAATCGCATCTGATATTTTTCAATTCCGAAAATGTCAAAATATTCAAGGTAGAGGTTGCAGACCGCTAAAAATTCCTCTTGGAATTGTTCTTCCGAACAATAAATGTGTGCGTCATTCATCTGCATACTTCTAACCCGCATTAGTCCGAATAACTGACCTGATTTTTCATATCGGTAGCACGTGCCGTATTCCGCCATTCTTAAAGGAAGATTCCGATAACTTTTAGGTGACGAAGCATAGATTTTATGATGGTGAGGACAATTCATTGGTTTAACATAATATTCTATTCCATCAATTTCCATCGCTGGAAACATGGATGCTTGATAATGTTCTAAATGTCCCGACCGCTCGTAAAGAACTCCTTTGGTTAAATGAGGTGACCTGACACGGACATATCCTGCTTTCCATTCAGTTTCTTTCGCTAAATTTTCTAATTCTTCAACAAGAACCGTTCCATTTGGAAGCCATAATGGAAGTCCTGGTCCCACCTCTTCATCAAATGTAAATAATTTTAATTCCTTCCCTAATTTTCTATGATCACGTTTTTTTGCCTCTTCCCGCATGTGTAAAAAAGATTTCAATTCCTTTTTTGAATAAAAAGCGGTGCCATAAATTCGTTGCAGGACTTTGTTTTTCTCATCCCCTCTCCAATAAGCGCTGGAAGATTCAAGCAATTTAAAATGTTTTATCATACCTGTATTTGGTACATGAGGTCCCCGACATAAATCAATAAATGATTCCTGACGATAAGCAGAAATTTTGTCATTGGTTTCAATTTGATCAATAATTTCAACTTTGTACGGCTCATCCATTTTTGTAAACATTTCAATTGCTTCTTCTCTCGTAAATTCAACACGGGTGACTTCCTGTTTTAGAGAAACCAGATCCCTCATTTTATTTTCGATCATCTCAAGGTCTTTTTCCATAAAAGGTGTTTCCACATCAAAATCATAATAAAACCTGTTTTCAATGGCAGGTCCAATAGTGACTTTCGCTTTTGGAAACAGAATTTTCACTGCTTGCGCCATAAGATGAGCAGTACTGTGTAAAAGTATTTTATGACCTTCATCGGAATTGAGAGTCACAAATTCAACATTTGAATCCTCAGTTATTCTTGAATTTATATCGTACAGCTCAGTGTTTACTTTTATTGCAACAGATTCTTGTGCCAAACGAGAACCTATACTTTCTGCAATTTCTATGGAAGAAATTCCCGAAGAATATTCTTTAGTTGATTGGTCCGGAAGTGTAATAGTTACTGATTCCATAAATTAATGCGAAATTGAATAAAATTTAGAATTGGTCAGAAGCAAATACAAAAAATAAGTATGTGAGCAAAATAAAATGCTCAATTAAATAAAACAAAAGTAGCTTAATAAATTATCCATTAATGAATTAAAATCCTTGTGGGCGATGACAGAGTTGAACTGCCGACCTCTACGATGTCAACGTAGCGCTCTAACCAACTGAGCTAATCGCCCCATTTAAGGGTAAATTGGGCTGGCAAATCTAACAATAGCTGACACATGAAAAAATATTTAATGTAATTTCAATCTGAAAGATTTTCTACAGAAAATATGTGGTCATAAGCCTGATCATCGGACAAATAATCAATGGCTTCTCTCACATCCAAATCCCGGTTAAATGATTCCCTGAATTTCCCTTGTATACCATCAAAATAATTAGCGAATTCTAAAGAAATCCGGTGATGAAGTTCAACTGATTCCTCCAAAATTAATCCATTTTCTTTTTGTATAAAAAAAAGGTCTATTTTATTTAAAGCTGACAGAAGATCAACATTAGTACTGTCTAAATTCAACAGTTTTTTCTTTGTGTCCTTATATAATTTTTCGCCTGAAAGTAAGACATCAATTTCTTTTTTATCAAAAAATTCTGAAAAATCATTTAACAGGTTTTGATTTTCCTTTACTTCTAATAAATTTTTATACTTACTTTTTTCCTGTTGAACGAATGAAAAGAATAAACCTTTTCTCCAACAAGCTGTGGTCAGTGGACCAAAATTTGGTTTACTTACCTCTAAATCAGGTGTTATTCCTCCCCCTCCTTTTACTATGCGTCCATTAGTTGTATAAAAAAGGGAATCCAGTTTATCAGCTTCAGTCACCATATCATCATCCAAATATCCTTCTTTTTGAATCAGTCTTCCGCTGGGAATAAAATATTTTGCAGTGGTCAGTTTTAAAGATCTCTTTTTATCTAATCCGTAAACACTCTGAACCAGCCCTTTTCCAAAGGATTTTCGACCAATGACAATTCCCCGATCCAGATCCTGAATAGTACCGGAAACAATTTCACTAGCAGAGGCACTCCCGTTATTTATCAACACTGCAATTTTTATATGTTCCGGTACAAAGGGATCTTTTTGTGAAATAAATTCCCGATTAGATTTTTTTATCCTTCCTTTTGTGGACAGAAGTAATTCACCTTTAGGTATTAACATATCCAGAATTCCAATGGATGATTGGAGAAGACCACCGGGATTATCCCTCAAATCAAGAATAATTCCATGTGGATTTTGTTTCATCAAAGAAAGTAGGGTTTCCTCCATTTCGCCAGCTGAATTTTTAGAAAATCGAGTAAGCCGAATGTATCCGATTTCTTCATCGATCATACCAAACCATGCTACATCTTTAACTTTAATGTCATCACGAACGAGAGGAAATTCCAGAAATTCATCATATCCCACACGTTTTATGTGTAAAATTACTATTGTCCCCTTTTTTCCCCGTATAAGTTTTGCCGCATCCGTCGATGATAAATCCTTGGTAAAGATTGAATCAATTTTAGCGATCACATCTGCACTTTGAATCCCGGCACGTTGAGCCGGTGTATTATCGATAGGAGCGATCACTGTTAATTCACCCTGCCGTTTGGATATTTGTATTCCTACGCCACCGTATTTTCCCTTCGTGAGCATATCGATACTTTGTCGGTCATCTTCTTCCATATAGACTGTATACGGATCCAGGCTTTCTACCATATTTTTTATTGAGGATCTGGTAAATTCTTCTAAATTTAATTTATCCGCATAATTATTTACCGTGTATTTGTACACATCCATAATTAATTTTTGAGATTTTGCTACTTCATTGTAATAATCTGATTTAGACGTAGTTGCTCCTGTTAATAAAAGGAGTGTCCCAAAAATTAGAATGGTTGATTTTATTTTTTTAATCATGATGTAAAAATCCTTTTTTTTCAATATTTGTTATGATTGAATTATGAATCCAATCAATTTCTTTTGTCCCGTCAATTAATATAATTCTTTGTTTTTCATTTTCAGCTAATTCGATATATGCATTTCTCACTTCGTTCAGAAATGGTAATCCTTCTTCCTCAAACCTGTCTAAATATCCTGTCTTTCGTTGTGGGATCAGCTCTACAGGTACATCGAGAAAAATAGTTAAATCAGGGATGATCTCATACGTTGCGAACAAATTTAATGTATTTAACCAATTAATATCCATATTTCTTCCGCCTCCCTGATAGGCTAAAGTAGAATCTGAATAACGGTCAGAAATGACCCAATGTCCTGATTTCAATTGAGGAATAATGACCTCTTTTGTTAATTGAGCCCGGGATGCAGTCATCAATAATGCTTCGGTTCTTGAGGACATAGCAGTATATATTTTTGATAATAAAATATCACGAACTTTTTCTGAAATGGATGTTCCTCCCGGTTCCCTGACAACAGTTGACTGAATATTTTTAGAAAATAAAAAATTGTTCAAAAGTCCCGCTTGTGTAGATTTTCCACAGCCGTCAATACCTTCAAAAGTGATAAAACGAGGTTTATTTGAAATAGACATTTTTTTTATCTTTGCCAATTAGGAGGACACATTCCCCTTTTAGCTTGTTCTTTTCAGTGTACACAATAAGTTGAGATACAGTTCCTCGTATATATTCTTCATGGATTTTTGTCATTTCCCGGGCAATCACTGCGGGACGATCACCCAAATAAGTTAGGATATCCTTTAAGGTTCGATGGAGACGATTTTGGTTTTCAAAAAAAATGAGAGTAGCATCTTCCCTTTTGATTCGTTCCAATCTCGATTTTCGGTTTTTTTTTGGAGGTAAAAATCCTTCAAATAAGAATCGGTCGGTGGGTAATCCAGAAGAAGTAAGTGCAGTTAACACGGCACTGGGACCAGGAATGGATTCAACTTTAATTTTATTATCAATTGCACTTCGAATAAGTTTATAAGCAGGGTCGCTGACTCCGGGAGTTCCGGCATCTGTTATAACGGCGCAATTTTCCCCTTCAATAATCTTTTTTATAATCTGCGGAATTCTTTTCAATTCGTTATGCTCAAAATAACTGATCAAAGATTTTTTTATGTTAAAATGAGATAATAATTTTCCGGAATGCCGTGTATCCTCAGTTGCAATGAATGAAACATTTTTTAAGATTTCAACAGCACGGTAAGTTATATCTTTTAGATTGCCGATGGGTGTTGCAACGATGTATAAGATCCCAGGTGTTTGAGTCACATCCGAAGTAAAGCTCGATCTATTATTTCAATCCCATGATCTATCTCGTCTTTGGAAATATTCAAATGAGGTCTGAATCTGATGGATCGTACACCGGAACCAAGAACAATGGCACCTTCATCAAATATTAATCCTGCTAATTTATCACGGGATATTCCGTTTGATAAATCAAATGCAGCAAATAATCCCTGACTTCTTGCATTTGAGATTAATCCGTCAAACTTTTTTTGAAGATCAATTAATTTAGAGAGGAGATATTTTCCTGTAATCCCTGCTTTAGCAATCAATCCTTCATCTTCGATAATACGTAAATAAAGTGTAATGCGTACCATATCCACAAGATTTCCGCCAAAGGTTGAATTCAACCGGCTTGACTCATGAAATACATTATTTTCAACCTCATCGATACGTTTTCCAACGAAAATTCCACACACCTGAGTTTTTTTACCAAAACCAATAATATCCGGTTCCCTATCTTTACAATGACCATTGCATGCATGACATTCAGAATTACACAGACATTGATGCGCCCACATTTTTCCCGTAATACCAATTCCGGTCTGGACCTCATCGTATATAAGAAGTGCTTCATTTTCAAGTGAAAGTGTCTTCAACTCTTTAAAAAATTCCGGTCTAAAATGATTATCTCCGCCTTCACCCTGGATTGGTTCAATGATAATTCCTGCTATATCGTCCTTATTCTGTTGAAAGGCTTCCTTTATTTCCTGAAGTGCTTTCTGTTCCGAGTCTATAATTGAATCTAAATTTTCTGATATTGGAAAAGTAAGTTTAGGATTTGTGATTCTGGGCCAATCAAATTGAGGAAAATAAAGTGTTTTTCGTGGATCAGGTGAATCCGTCAGGGACATTGTGTATCCGGTTCTTCCGTGGAAACACTCTTTAAAATGGATTATCTTCTTCCCTTTTTCTCCATTTCCCTTTTCAATATTTTTTCGGACTTTCCAATCAAATGCTGTCTTCAATGCATTTTCAATTGCTAAACCACCACCTTCGATGTAAAAGGAATGTGGTAAATAATCTGGTTGTGCAAAGCGTCCCATTGTGTCAACAAATTCTGCCATTTGTGTGCAATAAATATCTGAATTTGTTGGTTTGTTCAGTGCCGCTTTTGTGATCATGTCTTGATGTTCCAAAATGTAGGGATGATTATATCCCACAGACATGGAAGCAAACATGGAAAATAAATCTAAATATTCTTTTCCGTCCCGAGCATCCACAAGCCAGGAACCATGGCTTTTTTCCAGGTCAACTACGGGTTCCATGCCATCAGCCAGCATATATTTACTAATAGACGAATGTACATTATTTGGTTCAGTCATTTCACTTTTTTCCGTTCACTTTAGTGTTGTAAATCAAATTTTATTCCCTGAGCAAGTGGAAGTTCCCTGCTCCAATTTATTGTATTGGTCTGACGACGCATATATTGCTTCCATGAATCAGATCCCGATTCACGACCACCTCCGGTTTCTTTTTCACCGCCAAAAGCTCCTCCGATCTCAGCGCCGGAAGTACCAATATTTATATTGGCAATTCCGCAGTCACTTCCGCTGGTGGATAAAAACCTTTCTGCAACCTGCAAATTGGTGGTAAATAGTGCTGATGATAGTCCTTGAGGAACTGCATTATGAAGTTCAATTGCTTCGTCAAATTCTTCAAATTCAATAATATAAACGATAGGTGCAAATGTTTCGTTCTGAACAATCTCCCAATCATTATTCACTTTGGCTATTGTGGGTTCGACATAAAATCCATCTCCATTAATTCTTTTCCCTCCATAAAGGATTTCACCACCTGCATCTTTTATTTGCTCCAGTGCAGTAAAATAGGATTCTACAGCGGCATTATTGACCAAAGGTCCCATGAGGGTTTCCACCTTCAGGGGATTACCGATGTTGACCTGTTTATAGGCATTGATGAGTCGGTTAATTAATTCATCAGCAATACCTGATTGAACAATAACTCTCCTGGTAGATGTACACCGCTGTCCTGCTGTCCCAACAGCACCGAATACGATGGCAGGTATGGCAAGGTTAAGTTCCGCAGTATCATCAACGATTATAGCGTTATTTCCGCCTAATTCAAGTATTGTCTTACCAAATCGTTTGGAAACAACTTCAGCCACATGTCTGCCCATTTCAGTTGAGCCGGTGAAGGAAATCAAGGGAAGACGATTATCGTTCAAAATTCGGTCGCCGATAGTTGATCCTTTTCCAATCACCAGATTAAAAATTCCGGTATATCCATTTTGTTTGAGTACAGTATTGCAAATATTCTGAACTGCAACTGCTGTAAGCGGTGTACTGCTTGATGGTTTCCAGACTACGGTGTCCCCTGCAATAGCCGCAATGAACGCATTCCATGCCCAAACTGCAACGGGAAAATTAAATGCAGAAATCACACCGATTGGGCCTAAAGGATGCCATTGTTCATACATCCGGTGATCTTGTCTCTCTGAATGCATTGTTTTTCCGTACAACATGCGAGATTGCCCAACTGCAAAATCCGCAATATCAATCATTTCCTGTACTTCTCCATCCCCTTCCTGTTTTATCTTTCCCATTTCCAAGGAGACGAGACTTCCTAACTCATCCTTTTTATATCTTAATGCATCTGCCATTTTCCTTACTAATTGTCCTCTAACAGGAGCAGGAACGGAACGCCACTTTTTAAAAGATTTTTCAGATGCTTTGATTACGGCCTCATAATGGTTTTCTTCTGATTCAAAAACCGAAGCAATTTCCTTATTTGATGCAGGATTTATAGATGAATTTTTATTGCCATTACTTGTGTCGAGCCAGTCTTCTCCACCAACACATGCTCCGAAGTTGGTTTTTTTAATATTCAGTTTATTTAATAAATCAATTGGTGTCATTTGGTGAATAATAACAGTTAATAATAAGTAATTTTAAGTCGGCAAACTTACTGCTATGATTTTATGAAAACCAAACGGTACAACAAACAATATGGTCGTATATAATATTTTAATTGATTTAGTCATAGAAAAATCATAATTAGGTCAGACAATCAGGGATGATTATCTTACAATTCCACTACAAAATAACTCACACTGTCATCACTGACTTGATCGGGGATCCAGTGTTTTTCTATGATTGTTCTTTATTCAGATTCCAACTATGTCTGTTCATTGGATTCCTTGTCAAGCAAGGATTGACAAACAGTATTTCTTCCCCTATTTGGAGAAGATGCCAAAGGCAGATGGGGATTTAGAATTGTTTTTGAATCCTATCAATATTGAGTTGAACAAAAGATAAAGCACAAATTAAATATCCACCATAATCCTCCCCGCATCTTAGATGAGCCTTATGATGGAATGACAAAACCAGATTAAAAAATCAAACTATCCAATGTAGAAAACATCTGCATATTTACCGGTATAGTATCCTGAAATTGCTGACCGTATCTTTTTGTCACAATTCGATTGTCCAGAACGATGAAAACACCCTGATCAAAAGAAGTTCGAATGAGCCTACCAAATCCCTGTCTATATTTAAGGATACATTCCGGAACGGTAAAGTTCATAAATGAATTTATATTTTTACCAGCTAATCTATCACCGTATGCTTTTACTATGGGATCGGACGGGACTTGAAATGGTAGTTTTGCGATGATCAAAATTTCGAGCATGTCTCCTGATAAATCAATTCCTTCCCAAAAAGAACTGGTTCCCATTAAAATTCCGTTTTCAGAATCTGCCATTCCCTTTAATAATCCATATCTGGATGAAGATTGAATTTGTGAAAAAACCGGGAGATCTCTGCCACCTTTTAGTGTCCGCAGACAATGAGTCACTTTGGTAAGAGAATTATAGGAAGTAAAAAGAACTAACATTTTACGATTGAGTTTTTGGTGGCATTTTAAAATAATTTCCGAGATTCCCAGCGGATTTTCTGAAAGGGATTGATTACCTGAATATTGATGATAGGTAACTTGCTCATTATAAAGAAAAGGACTGGGACACACAGAAAAATTTATTTTTGCATTATCCATCATGGAAATACCGGAACGGTTTAGAAAATAATCAAACGAATGCTCTACCTGTAATGTAGCAGACGTTAGAATAATTGACTTTATTTTTGGAAATAAATATTCTGATAACATGACACCTGCATCAATAGGAGACGCATGAATGGATATTTCAGGTGCGTTGTTCTTTCTTGAGGAATTAGAACGAAATATACCTTCCTGCCAATACACACATTCCCTATCATGGTTTGAGGTTAAAAATTTAAATGATTGGAGAATTGCTGATAGTGTTTCTGCTTTCTGTTTTGCACTCAAAGTCAGGTCTTCTATTTTTTCTTTTTCCGAACCATATTTATCTAATACGTTCCACAATTTAATCACATGTCTTTCGCAAGTTTCTAATTGGGAATAAACCAAATTGCGTTCTTCTGGAAGGTTTCGATACTCCTCTCTCAGGTCCTTAATTATTATTTTTTGGATATAAGGAGATTTTATTGAATATCGACTGCTATATTCCATGGAAAGCTGTGAAAAGAATAATTCAACGGCATCTATACCTGAATCAATGGATTGATCAATATCTGATAATATATTTTTTAATTTCGGGATCTTTTCATACAAAGACTTTAAGCTGTTTTTCCATCGTTGATTTCCTGAATATTTTGGCTGGCATACCAATAAACTTGATTTTAAAAAAGAAAAATCCATATTCTGGCTAAATTGTGAATATGCTGCATCAATTAAATTATGGGCTTCATCAACAATTAATGTATCAAATGTAGGAAGCAATCCGGGATTGACCACGTCGCTTAATAATAAAGCATGATTAATGATTATAATATCTGTATTAAATAAATTCTTACGCACCTTACCTAAAAAACATCCATCATATTTTGCGCACACTTGTGTCGTACAGAATCCCGGTTCACTTTGCAGCATTTTATGAATACGAAAATTTCGACTGTTTGTAAATCCACTGCATTCCTCCAGATCTCCTGTTTCAGTCCAATTGAGCCAAAATATCAGGGGAAGTAAATAAGCCGCTTCTTCATCATTTAAAATACCGGACGACTCCCCGATCAGCCAATTTAATCTCGAAAGGCAGATGTAATTTGCTCTTCCCTTCAATTTTACGGCAGACACAGGATTTTTAATTGTTTTTGCCAGTGCAGGAAGGTCTTTGTAAAACAATTGATCCTGGAGGCTTTTTGTATGACAGGATATCACTACAGGTGTTTTGTGTTCTATTTCTGTAACATGCTTCATTGCCTCGTAAAGATAACCAAATGATTTTCCTAATCCAGTTCCCGCTTCAACAATTCCGATTGCTTGATCCTGATCAATTACATCATCAAGAAAATCAACAAATTTGATCTGGCTATCTCTTTTTTCAAAACGGGAAATGGTGTTTGACAGTTGACCGGTTTCACCAAAAACATCGTTTACCTCAGGAAAAGAAAATGAATCACTGCCCTCCTGTTCAAACCGGTTATTTTTACTGTCCCTTTTTAATGTGGATTTCATTAATCCGGATGAGGTTTTTCCTCTTTTTACAAGTGCATCTGCTATGTTGATAAATAATGAAGTATTAAAATAGTCTCTTCCTTTCAGGATGGACACACATTTACTGATCACTTCCAGGGGATAAGTAGCAGCTTCTTCAACAAGATTCAGAAAAATTTCTCCACAATTCTCTGAATCCTTTTTTGCTCTGTGGGAACCTTCAGAAGATAAATTATAAAATTCTGCTAAAAATCCTAAATTGTATGTAGGTTGGTCAAAATTTACCACTCGTGCTAAATGGAGTGTATCGTATAGCTGATTTGATTTTTCAGGCAGATCATAGCGATTAAATAACTCAATGAGAAATCCTTCATCAAAATTGATGTTGTGGGCAACCAATGGATAAATACCTAAATATGAATGGAGATCATCAACAATTTCCTTTTCGGTTGGAGCATCAGATACCATATCATTCGTAATCCCGGTTATATTGATTATTTCATCTGAAATTTGTATTTTTGGATTTACCAAGGTAACGAACGAGTCAGAAGGTTTTCCATCTTTATAAAGTATAGCAGCCACCTCAATAATTCGATCTGTATATCTGGATAATCCAGTAGTTTCAAAATCAAACGCAATGAAGGATGATAGATCCAGTAATTTGAGCAGTTCAGCTCTTTTCATCAGAGACCTGTGAATAACCGAACTACATCAAAAAGCAGGGAGGGTTTTTTTACTACCGCAATTGAAAATAATTTTAATAAGGATCGTTTTTCTTCAGGGATATCTGCTATACTCTCAGCAATTCGAATTAAATCATTATCTTCAAATCGAAAAATTGATTCTTTGATCCGATAGAATTTCTCATGATTTTTTCCACCAATTTTATGCCAATCTTTTTCATATTTCTGTAGACGTTTCTTTGTAGGATTCTGCCCTGATTTTATAACCGAAACTGCAGTTTCCGCAGCCAGCAACCCGCTTCGCATACCCGGAATGATTCCTCCGCCAGTCATGGGATTTACCGTATGCGCCGCATCACCAACCACCATGACTCCATCTCCCACCATTCTTTTAACTGTTTTTGCAACGGGAACACCACCTGCTATCATCGTACTTGTGGAACCATGCGGGTATTTTCTTGTCAAAAATTCTTGTAAATATTTGTAAGCGGATTTTCCCTCTTTTGCATAAATTCCGGATATTGCTAATCCGATATTTGCAGAACGTTCTCCTTTCGGAAATACCCATAGATATCCTCCGGGAGACCAATTCCTGGACAGGTGAAATTCGAAGATATGACTGTCCACATCAATTCCAGTAACGGTTTCCTGAATAGCCGACTCCATATCCTTTAATTTGACGTGAGTGGGCAATCCTGCCCATCTTCCTACCCTGCTTTCTACACCGTCAGCACCCACAACAATTTTTGCTGATAATTGAAAGGGTTCTCCCAGAAATGTACCGGTTACTCCCACAACTTTGTCGACATCAAATACCAGTCCGTCAACATAAGCTTTTGTCTTAATTACAGCTCCGTTTTCCACAGCTTTTTGTGCCAGGGCGGAATCGAATATTTTTCGGTCTAAAATATATCCTTTTTCCTTTAGGTCAAATTCAACAACCGTTTCGTTTGGCGCAACGAGCCTGATCCGTGTTATCGTTGCATTTATCCACTCCTGTTCAACATCATGAAAGATTCGAAGACCCTTATCACTTACAGCTTCACCACATCGAACGGGAACACCAATTTCCCGATCTTTTTCAAGTACGATAACAGATAATCCACTTTGAGCAGCAATATCCGCAAAAGTAGAACCAGCGGGACCACCGCCTACAACGATACAATCAAACTGCTTGCTGTTCAGACTCATAATGGGTAACTAATACATCAATGGGGCAAACGTAAACACATAAATCGCAATCGATGCAGATCGGATGGTCAATTATTATGTCTGCTTCTTTTAATTCAATACAATTCACAGGACAAACACCAACACAGCATCCGCAAAAATCGCATTTATTTTCTTTAATAAGAATCATTTAGTAACACCCCAAAATCCCGGTATGATTTAATGATCCACAGCAAAAACGGGAAATATTTTTTTATGAATAAAATAATTGTAAAAACGTAATAGATAAAAAAGAAATAAAACCGGAAAAATAAACCACCCCTGTCTGGCTATGACAAATCCAATGATAATAAAAAGTGGGAAAATATGCGATCTTTGAATATGCCGGGGATGTGTTGTCACTGCTAAAATCGCTGAAAAAGGAAACATGGCAACAGATGCTGTTGCTAAAACGGGATCATCTAACAGCCAACCGAATAAGCAGGAAAGTAATAATAAAATTCCGGAGAGTGATCCTATTTGTCTGCGAAATGACATTGTTATTTCTTTATCCGGATTAATGAAATAGAGGAGAAATATTCCTAATATCATGGGTACATAACCAAAAAAATATCCGATTCCGGTAAGAATATCTGTACTTCCCCATCCTAACATCCAACTGATAAAAAAGAAAATGAATCGAGATACCCATTCTGACTTTTCACTCATTTTATCTTTGGCTAATAAAATACCGTGATTTTTTTTCTTAAATACAATCAATGCAATTATCAGAATAGTCATGGAAACCATTCCCTGACCCCATCCCGAAAAATCCCAAAAAGTAAATCTGTCGTTCAATCCCGCTTTTGACGCCATTCCCGCAACCATGACTGTCCAGGGTGCAAACCATGTGATTACTTCAAATTTTTCTATGATATTCAAGGGAGTGAATAATTTTGAAATAACCCCATGCAGGGAAGACTCCGGTTTAATTAATCTTGCGACAATCATGGGTTAACCAATTAATGGAACATCAAAAATTATCTCAATGATCTCATTCAAAATGATAAATCCAACAACAATTGAAGCAATGGTGAAAAATATTCTTACTACAGTAATTGAAAACACTCTTTGAGTCATTCCTAAATAAAACTCCTCTAAAAAATTTGAAATCTTCCATTTGAATAAAATAAACAATGCGGTCAAAAGTCCACCAAGAGGAAGCATATATTTTGATGATAAATTATCCATAAAATCAAAAAACGTCATTCCAAACATTGCGGTAATATTCAGTCCGTCTCCCATGGATAATGAACACAGAACACCAACCCCGGTAATAATAGATCCAAAAATCGTTGTTGCTTTTATTCTGCTCCACCCTTTTTGGTCAATAAAATATGCGGTCACAACTTCCAGTATAGAAATGGCAGATGTAAGTGCCGCTAAAAACAATAAAAAGAAAAAGAGAGTGCCCCAAAGCAAACCCCCTGCAAGTTGAGGGAAAATAGTAGGCAAAGCCACAAAGATCAAACTGGGACCTCCTGCAGGATCTGCTCCAACAGAAAAGACCGTTGTAAAAATTGCTAATCCTGCTAAGAGAGCAATACCGGTATCAAGAATAACTACCCAAATGGCTGAATTAAGTAGGTTTTGTTCTTTCCGGAGATAGCTCCCGTAGGTAATCATGGTTCCCATTCCTAAACTCAAGGTAAAAAAGGAATGTCCCAGAGCCAAAACGATGCTTGAAGCCGTAATATCCTCAAATTTTGGTTTGAACAGAAAGGAAAATCCTGCACCTGCATTAGGTAATGTGATTCCCCGAATCACTAAAATAATTAATATAAAAAAGATCATTGGCATCATCACTTTTGTCCATTTTTCTATTCCGCCTTTTATCCCCTGAATAATGACAAAAATAGTTAATCCCATAAAAATAAAATGCCAAATCAATGGACTCCAAGGATTTGTGATAAATGCATCAAATACATTACCTGACGCAATTGGATCCCCTGCTAACTCGGTAAATCCGCCCATCAAAGCCATAAAAGTATAACGCAATGTCCAACCTCCAACAACACCATAAAATGCCAGAATCACAAAAGCAGACCCGACTCCAAGCATTCCCACTCCTTTCCAAAAAGATTTCGGAGCAAGACGTTCAAAAGCTCCAACTGGACTTAACTGAGTTTTTCTTCCAATAACAAATTCACCTATTACAATCGGCATTCCAACAATCAGAATACACAATAAATAAATTACTGTAAAAGCACCTCCTCCGTTTTCACCTGCGATGTATGGATATTTCCAAATATTACCCAATCCTACTGCAGAGCCTGAAGCGGCGAGTATAAAACCTAATTTCGATCCCCAATGTTCTCTTTTTTCCATATTCATTTTCCGTTATTATCTGAATTAATTTCTTCAATAGGTGCTCCCATGACGGTTTCATGAGGATTCAAATGTGCTTCTACAATTGCATCCATAAAGCCATAAAAATAAATAAAGAATACCCACCATGCAGATTTGTTTCGCTTTGAAATTGCAGAGGTGACATTATCACATTTAACATCTAAACGATATTCGTTAAATTTAATAAGACTGTAAATTTCAAGTCCAATCAGAATACTTCCTTTAAAATAATTCTCGTTATAAAATTGTCCTCCACCAGGAAATAATAATGAATATTTTGCTGCTTCCCAAGGAGATTTTGTCTTTAATGAGTCCAAGGGTTCTCCGTTCAATATATTGATAGAAAAAAACAATCCGATTCCTGTAAAAATAATTGTATTTCCTTTATTCATCCTGCACTGCAATGCATTCAATTTCAACTTTTGAGTTTAAGGGTAATTTGCTTACCTGAACCATGGATCGGGAAGGAAATGATTTTGATTCAAACCAATGCTCAATAGCTTTATTCACATGAGGTGCCAAAGTAAGATCAGTAAGGAAAACTGTCAATTTGACAGCATTGGCAAGTGAACTTCCTCCGGATTTGCAGATAGCATCCAGATTTTGAAAAATTTGATCAATTTGGATGTCTATGTCCCCATCTACCAATTCATTTGTTTCAAGATTCAACGGAATCTGTCCTGCAGTAAAAACAAAGCCGTTTGCAATAATTCCCTGATTGTAGGAACCAACGGCAGATGGAGCATTTTTTGTTTTTATGATGGATCTGGTCATTTATTTTCCAAGCACCAAACAGCCAACCCGATTTCATCATCCAATTCACGATATGCATCAGATTCAATTTTACGAATGATAAATTCTCCCACAACTGCGACATTCATTTCAAATAAATGACCTCCCCATATATTCAAATCATGATTTCCGATTGTGATGTGAGCATGAATAAAGGGATCACCATCTTTTAACGTGATATTTCCCTGAAATGAAATTAATTCATGAATATCGGGGAATTGCTTCCTTAAATAAGTTTTTGATTCAAAATCATACGCTCCCATTTCAATTTCCTTCACTGCTCCTATTCCCGATATTTGTCCATTCATAATTTTATTAGTTATACAGACAGATGTAAGTGTTTCCATTACAAGTTCATCCTTTTGAACATAAACTAAAAAGTTTTGCCCAGACTGTTTAACTTCCATTTGTCACTTTCAAGATTAATTTTTTAGATATCTCTAGTCCATTTATCATTGCTTTATTTAGTTTATCAGGACTTTTCCCACCGGATGTTGCAAGATGAGGTTTACCGCCTCCACCTCCTTCCATGGTTTTACCGATTTCCTTTGCTATATTTCCAGCAAGGATATCGTTTTTCACCAAATCTTTGGTGACGACAACTACAACTTGAGGTTTTTCATCTAAAACTGTACTCAAAATCCCGATTCCTGAGGGAATTTTCTGGAGAAGTGAATCTCCAATCTCCTTAAGGTCGTCCAATGAAGAATCATTTATGGTTGATGAGATCAAAAGTGATTCACCTATTTTTTCTCCACTGTCAATTAACGATGACATATCAAATTCAATTGATTTTTTCCCTTGTTTTAATTTTTTCTTCAGAGATTTATTTTCATCAAATATTTGATTAACACGGTCATTTAAATCATCGGTACTGCAATTAAATTTTAACAATAATTCTTTCAGGATTTTGTTTTGTTTTTGAACATGATGGACTGCTTCTTTTCCGGTTATAGCAACAAGTCGTCTTACACCTGCGGATAAGGAAGATTCCTCGGTGATCTTGAAAAATCCAATATCGCCTGTTCGGTCAACGTGGGTTCCTCCGCACAACTCCTTTGAAAAATTACCCACAGAGATGACCCGTACTTCGTCACCATATTTTTCCCCAAACAAAGCTTCAACCCCTTCATTTCTGGCGGTTTCAAATGGTTTCATCTCAACTAATAATGGATTATTTTTCAAAATTTCGTCATTGACTAAATGTTCAATTTCCGTCAATTGAGAAGAATTGATTTTTTCCTGATGAGTCAAATCAAACCGTAAATAATCAGGAGCCACAAGTGAGCCTGCCTGATGGACGTGGTCTCCTAAAATAATTTTCAATGCTGAGTGAACCAAATGAGTCGCCGTATGGTTCATCCGAATAGACTGTCTACGTTTGTCATCTACGATACACTTCACTTTATGCTTTAACTGATTCTCAGTGACGCTTCCATTACAAATATGAAGGATGGAATTGCCAGTGTCATAAACTGTATTTTCAACAATTAGTTCATAATCATCTCCGCTAATTATTCCCGTATCACTAATTTGTCCTCCGGATTCTGCATAAAAGGGAGTTTGGTTTAAAATGAGAATTGTATGATCATTCTCCCTGGACACTTTACGAATTTCAGCATCGGAGGTCAATGTTTCATATCCGAGAAAGGTGGAATCTTCCCCTTCAGTAATTGTCTGCCATTGAATATCTTCTTTATTGACAGAAAACTTTTTATAGGTTCTGGCTCGTTTTTTCTGTTTGTCCATTTCCATATCAAATGCTTCGATATCTACCTTTATCCCCTTTTCTCTGGCAAGTAATTGAGTCAAATCTAGGGGAAATCCGTACGTATCGTATAACTTGAATGCATCCTTTCCAGAAATTGAATCTGAAGTTAAAGAATTAACTAATTTTTCGAAATGTAATAGTCCCTTGTCCAGTGTATTATTAAATGACGTTTCCTCGGAATGAATCACTTTTTGAATGTGGGACTTTTTATCATTCAGTTCGGGATAAGTTTCACCCAGAATCGAACACACAGGTTCAACAAGTTCGGATAGAAAGGGTTCCTCAAATTTCAGTTGACGTCCAAAACGTGCCGCACGTCTCAATATACGCCTCAATACATAACCACGTCCTTCATTTGAAGGAAGGACACCATCAGAAATTGCAACAGACAACATTCGAATATGGTCAGCAATGACCCTGAATGGAATTGGATTATCAGCAGATAAAATACCGGAATTCTTTTCTATGGTATTAATGATGGGAGTAAAAAGATCTGTCTCGTAATTATTTTTTTTATTTTGCATGACTGCAGTTAATCTTTCCAGTCCTGCTCCTGTATCAATATGTTTTTCTGACAATGGTTCTAATTTGTTCCCGGAACTTCGGTTATACTCAATAAAAACTAAATTCCATAATTCCCAGTATTCCATTGAAGTATTCACCAGTTTGGAGTCCTGATTATTTTTATCCTCACCGATAAAATAGTGAATTTCTGAACAGGGACCACAGGGACCCGTTTCACCCATTTCCCAAAAATTATACTTTTTCCCAAATCTCAAAATACGGTTTTCGGGAATATCCGTTACTTTTTTCCATATTTCATATGATTCTTCGTCAGTTTCATACACTGTTGCCCATAATCTGTCTTTATCTATTTTCCATTCCGTTGTTAACAATTCCCATGCCCAGGAAATGGCTTCTTCCTTATAATAATCCCCAAATGACCAATTCCCCATCATTTCAAAAAACGTATGGTGAAATGTATCCGATCCTACTTCCTCAAGGTCATTGTGTTTTCCACTAACACGAATGCATTTTTGACTGTTCACTACCCGATTATGAACAGGTTTTTCCTTTCCAAGAAAAATAGATTTAAATTGGTTCATACCGGCATTGATAAACAGTAAGGTAGGATCATTGATGGGAACCACCGGAGTACCTCGAACTGACTGATGGTTTCGATCTTTAAAAAAATCTAAAAATGAATTGCGGATATCTTGGCTCGTCAAATGGGTAAATTATTTTTTAAGTTGAAATAAAAATTACGGACTATGAAAATGAAAAGTTTAAGGAATTTACGTGATTAATTATAAACTAAAACTGGTTTCAATTCCGGTTAAATTGATTGCTTCTGAATCTTCAATAATTCCGTTTCCGTTGGTATCCCTGAACATGCGTTTAAATATATAATTCACCACCAATCCTTCTCCCATGGAAATTCCCAGACGATATCCCATGACAGTACTTTCTGTAAAAACAAATTCGAAGGGATTGGGAACGTTTTTTTGCTGATAAAATAGTTCAGCTATGCTCAAACGTGAAATTTGTTTATTCATTGTCAGAGATGCTGAGAAACTTTTATTTGATTCGTCTTCGAAAACCTGTGTTGTCGTATTCCATTGTTCTCCAATGAGAGTCTGATATGATATATTTGCCGTTAAAATAGATAATAAACTGGATTGAATTCCAACGAATAGTCCTTTTTGTTTTCCCCTTATCCCCAGTTTGCTTTCTTTCGTTGAAATAGTTGTATTGCCACCGGTGGTTTGGGAAATGGTTGATCTTTCTAATTCATAACTGCGATTCCAATACCCGAATTCAAATCGTCCATTCGGTATCATCCTGTATTCCAAAATACAGTTAACGGGTCCAAGTTTTGCACGAAGTCCCAAGGGAATGATTCCGCTTCCCAGAGAAACAGTGCTGTCGTTTTCAGGATTTCTGGTTTCACCAATCATTTTAGCAAATTGCGCATACATAACGAGAGAGAAATTTTCTTCTTCCATAACGGGAACTCCTACATCAATGGAAAAAGCCGAAATCGGATCAGCATCATCATTTACATTTAATGGTTCCGGAAGTAGAGAAATATTATTATCCGGAAGCGAATCATAAAACGATTCCTGTGAAAAATCTTGATTTACTGCGCTACCAAGATTATCCCAAAATTCATGAATAGATTCTAAATCTCCCTCAATATCGGGAAGGCCATCTCCATCCCTGTCAAATTCATTCTCGAAATCATTATCAGCATATCCGTCCTGGTCGCTGTCTAACCAAAAGTGATCATTATCCGGAAAATCATCCACCAAATTAGGACGACCGTCTCCGTCAGTATCTTTCAATCCCAGAAATTGATTGCGATCCAAAACTGCTGAAATACCGACGGGAAATGCAAGGAGTGCCGTTGTCTGCATCCTGATTCCAGTTAATCCAATATTTTCTTTAAAATCATTCACAAATCCCTGAAAGGAATACAATCCCTTTGAATATTCAAAATTCATTCCCGTTTTGCGGACCTGGGGATACTCTATGGCATTAGAATAACCATCCACTAAAATTCCATATCCAAGCTGAACCTGGTCCAAAGCTCCGATCTTTCCAAAAAGCGGGTCACCGGGATATCCATATCTCAGATAATAAATTTTATCGATCAATGAATTTTTAATTGCATTTCCATCTGAAAAATCCCATTCATCTTTATGGAGGTTGCCGTTTTCATCAAAATAAAATACCAAATCCAGTGCCAATCCAAATTTTCCTAACGGTATTTCAGGACGAAAGGCAAGTTGATTCCAAATTTTTCCATCCATCGTCACCGTTCCAAATGCTCCTGTCATGTTGTTTTTTTCTTGTGCACACAGAAGTGATAAATATAAAATCGGTGTCCATTTTCGCATATAATCCCTCATAAATTTTAGTGAAATTAAAGTGTCACCTTTCATTGAACAACATCTATTTCATCTAGTTCACAGTGTTGTGGTTAAATTGTCAGAAAGATTTTATCCAATAATGAATCAAATAAAAAATTATATTTTTATACTGATAATCGGAATTTCAATGGGACAACCAGATCAACACTCCATTCTGCGTGATATTGATTTCCAGATAAAAGAGAACGGATTGATTCTTGAATTCAGTTTTTCCTCGGATATTTCCCTTAATCATGCTTCCGGATGGTATGCCCAAACGGGATGGTTTTATGTCACTTTTTTAAATACTTCAGTTGACAGCAGTAATCTCCCTCCGTTAAACAAATCAGAATTGATTCGTGACATTCAATTTGATCAGGTGGGAGAATCCGTTCAATTATCCCTGAAATTATCCAATCCCCCGGAAAATCACGAGTTTTTTCAAAGATCGGACACGAAACAGCTTTTTCTTTCACTTCGTTCACCAATGACAATAATATACAAGACTGAATCCATCGTTAAAAAGGAAATTCAAATTTCAACTGCCGAAGTGCCGAAACTTGAATTATTCATTCCTGAAAAAGACAAAACTTTTTCAAAAATTGGGTACATTTTAGGGACTTCCTTTACAATAGCAGGTGTTCTCCAGGAAGATTCAGAAAGTTCAATGAATTGGGAATTACCTGCTGGGATAGGAATTTTATTTGGAACTTATGTGTATGATAAATATTTTGATAAACAGGATGGAATTTCATCAGAAAAATTAGAAGAAGATAAATGAATCGGACTAAATTATTTGTAACTTTGTAAACCATGTGGGAATTATTACCATTATTTGCTGTTTTCTATGTCTTGGGAATGCTGGGCTTGGCTTTTTATTATCGGATAAAACAAAATAAAAAACGTGATGAAGAAACTGATATTTCTCCTTAGCATTTTATTATTCCTTTCTTCCGGTTATTCAGAAAATCAAACATCTTTAATCGAATCTGCGGAATTTGTCTTAAACGCCTTCGAAAACCAAGAATCTAACAAACATTATCAATGGAGGGACCTCTCTCCTGCCATTCATGAAATAAGTATTCACGGTCATTCTCTTCCGCAGGAAACTCAAAATCAATTGGGATCCATTGGATTTAATTTTTCCGGAACAATTGTAAACCGTACCTTTGAACTCAGGTCAGAAGCAAGCGGTTTGGATCAAACTTATGACACCGGAATATTTCGTTTTCATTTTACGACTGAAGGCAATCATGGCGTGGATGAAACGGATGATAACTCCAACGCCGTCCCGGATTATATTGATGCAATGGCAGAGACGTTTGTTCATGTGTATGATGTACAGATCAACGAAATGGATTATTTTAGACCGCCGGGAGATGCATGGATTGGGAATCATCCCGGTGATTATGATTACGGAGGGTCAAATCATTATGATGTGTATGTCCGCCGATTATCGTCATCGTACTATGGATATGTTCAATCTGAATATACTGCGCAGAATAACGGTAATAATGAATTTTCACCCAATGTAAATGAACAGAATGCTCTTACAAGTTATATGGCAATGAGGAATAATTATGTTGGATTTCCAAACAGTGAAATTGAGAGTATCCAAGTCACAGCTTCTCATGAGTTTTTTCATGCCATTCAATATGGATATGACGGGTATGAAAAACCCTGGATGCTCGAAGCAACTGCAGTATGGATGGAAGAGGAGATTTATGATGATATCAACGATCTTTATCAATACATGAACTCATGGTTCAACCAACCGGAAAAATCCCTGGATCACGTGGGAGGAACCCATTGGTACGGCTCATGGATATTTTTTGAATACATTGATGAACATCTCGGTGGACCCGGAATGATGAAAAATATTTTTGATGAAGGTGTCGGTACAAACAGCCAGAATGGAGATTTCAGTCAACAAGCAATTGATGATGGTCTGGCAACCTTTAGTGCTTCCTTTCGGGATGCCCTGAATGGAATGGCAATTGCAAATGTAGTCATGTCCTCAAATCCCGGCAGTGGCGCTGAAATGTACAGTTATGAAGCAGCAGAGGATTTTCCTGTAGATGGTCCGGATATTTTTCAGACAGTGAACTACTCTGATGGTGAAGTGGAATTTGTTCAAAGTACCTCCCTGAATAAATATGCAAGCCAATATGTCAAAATATATACTGAAACTCCCATTCTGGTCACACTGGACACTTTGGATCAATCGCTCTCAGATTTTGGATTACATAGTGTGGTAAAATACTCTAATGATAACTATGAAATATTTTCCGGTGATTCTTTATTCATTTATAATTCATTGAATAATGCTGAAGAAATATTTGCTGTAATAGTCAGTGAAGATGAAAACGGTTTTGATTTTGATTATTCATTAAAAATCGAAACTGCCAATACACCGCCTGCGCCCTTTCACATAGAATCTCCGGTAATCAATATGCGTATTACGGACACTTCTCCGGAATTTAATTGGTCACCCTCCAAGGATGATAATCCTATGGATAGTATAAACTACGTGTTGGAATTTGGAAAAAATATCGAAAATCTGGTCATTGTTCATAATGGGGAGGATAATTTCTACACGCCTCCTGAACCCCTGGATGAAAATATTATTTATTACTGGCAGGTCTATGCTTATGATTTAGGAGATAATAAAACCTACAATTCCAATGGGATTCACCGATTTCTCATTCGTACTTCCACACCCCAACAGGATGTAATGTTCACTTCTGTTTATCCCAATCCTTTCCCATCAATAAATCCCGCCATTAACTCCATTCGTTTTACCATTTTTCTGGAGGTTGAAGAGAATTTCAAGGTAACCGTTACAGACTTACTGGGAAGGAAAGTGGCGGATATATTTGACGGGACATTAAGTCCGGGATTTTACGACCATCTTTCCTGGAATGGACGCAATATGAAAGGGAATAAGTCTCCCTCGGGAATATATTATTTTATGATTGAGACGGAATCAGATGTGAAGAATCATCGCATTACATTAATTCGTTAACAGTTTAGACATTGGGCAGACCATTTTTGATGTGTTCAATGATGAAACATCTGGTTATGTCACAATGGATAAAATTCCCATCTAATCTTCCCTTCCATGGGGAAAACTTCAAAGGAATTGAAGAAAACGAAAAGTTTTAACCTTATTCTTCTTTCACATAACAGAATTCTATTCTATTGGTCCAATTGAATTTGGTTATCGGATATTACCAAAACCACCGATTCATTTGATACTTTTCCATTCTTCAGAATATCCTAATAATGAAAATCCCCAATAGTATCTTGCTGTGATGGTATTGTTATCCTGCAATATGATTTTACAACTGTATGTATTTCCATTATTCGGATAATACATTTTTCCTTCATCCCAAACATTATCACCATTGTAGATTAATTCCGTTAAACATACTATTCCTATTAAGGGACGATCACGGAGATCTTCATCGGGATTATTTTTATCTCTTTTTGGATTTCCCTGTTCATCAAACAAATCTCCACTCCCTTTTAACTCCCCAAAATATTTATTGTCTTTTTTGAATATTTCTAATGTATCGGAATATCCATTTTCGATCATCTCCCATATTCCCAAAATTGCATCTGGACTTTCATTTTGTTGAGAAAGTAAAACTATCGGAAAGCTACACAGTACAAAAATGTTAATTATGCTAAAATATTTTTTGTTCAAAATTTGAACCTTAACCCCTTGTGTAATTTAATTCCCTCTTTCCAACTCGACTTTCAATTTTCCCTCCGCATCCAGCTTTTGAAGTTCATCAAATCCCCCGATTGTTTTTCCATCCATTAAAATTTGAGGGACAGTACTCCCTCCTGTCTGCTGAAACAGTTCTTCCCGATCCATTCCTTTTTCTTCAAGATTAATTTCCTCGAAATCAAATCCCCTGGAATTTAAAAGCCGTTTTGCCGCTTTGCAGTAGGGACACCAATCAGTAGTATAAATGGTGAATTTCATTATTTACCAAATAAATTGTGAGTCCAATTCAGAAAGGGGTTAAAACCCCTAATTCGTTGGTATTTACACAATCCCCGCCCTAAAGGATTGGGTAAGGATATTACCATATCTCTAATAATACCTAAATATACCATATTCTTTAGGTTGGGGTTTATCCTTGTGAATAAACGGGGCTTTAGTCCAAAAAAACCTTTTCGGAACAAATTCGATTGCAAAAGTTCTTTTATCCTTAAATGCCATTATTCAATTATCTCAACTTCTACTGGAAATTTCGAAATCCAATCTCCAGCAGTACCATAAATAGAATAATTCCCTATTCCGAGTGTATCAATGAGAGAACCATCGTCATATTCACCTACCCAATTCCATGATTCTGAACGAGTCTGACCCGGATTTAATTCCCAGTTTACCATATCAGTTACACAATATCGATTTATTGGTAATTGAAAATCGTTTTTATTAATTCTGACTAATGCAGAAAGTTGGCATGAAGAACTTCCACTTCCCCAAGAAATGGTATTTTCTAAAGTATTTTCAATAGTTACCGTTATCAAAATTGGTTCTCGGTTGGAAGCGGATATACTTGATGACGAAATAGTAATTATATATGATTCTTCTAAATTATTCTCTTCAGAAAAGAGGGAACATCCAAAATGTGTGAAAACAAAAAATGATAATATTGAAAGTTGGATTTTCATAAAAAACGAAAGGGGTACTTTACCTTTTAAGTGGCTTGCATTTTGTTAATTTTAAATAAGCTAAAAACCAAGTATTTTAATTATTTATTCTACAGAATTCAAAATAATTTGCCCGTCTTCAGTGCTCCTTACCCAATATCCAAATCCGGGATCAATGGTTTGTACATCCGTATAATTTCCATTGAAATTGAATAATGTCCCGGGAATGATTAAATTATTGGGATCTTCGATTGCTTCAACAGCCAATGAAAATGAAATCCCCGAAATTAAATTCCACCCTTCTGTTAAATATATGGTTATAGAATTAATAAGGGTCCCACTTATATTTGCCTGATAAGGTGTTTCAAATCTAAGCCAATAACCGGTTCCAGGTTGGAGGTTTTCCACCGGTTCGTACATACCATCTTCATTAAAAAAGAATAGTGAATTATCAATAGTATTTTCAAATATATCCTGATAGAAAGAATTTTCATTTTCTACGGAAATGCCGATCAAATTCCACCCGTCCAATATATTCATAGTATAGGAAAATTCCTGTGAGAAATAATTGGCTCCGATGTCACTGACCGTTCCATCAGGATCCATAGATTCAGGATCGCCTGAATCAATGCAGGGTGATTCAGGGTTATAGCTGAAATCTAAATCAGGTTGACTGATAAATTGGGGATTTTCAAAAATATTTCCTGTACCGGGATAAGGAACACACGGTTCCCAGATATTCCCTCAGCCAGGGCAGTTTGACATGTAGGTTTCATTATTTCCCCATCCGTTGCAATAGGCTAAATTCACTTCTGCATCCAGCCCGATGATAGCCAGACCGTATGTATTATCGATCAGGTTTGAGTTCCGGATAGTCGTGAAGGAATGTTCCCCGACTTGTATTCCCCATACATCGTTGATAAAATTACAATCAATGATTTCATGATTTCCGTACCCTGAAAAATTAACACCGTAATATCCGCCATTTATTATAGTGCATCCTTTTATGACCAATGATGGTGAACTTGTTTCATCCCCTGACATCCAGATTCCCGTTCCTCCCTGGAGGTCAATGACAGCTCCGTTTCCTTCCAGCAATACTGAATAAACGGATGAACCAAAACCACCGGTGTAGATCACATTGGGATCCAAAACCATATATTTATCATATCCATTCCCGGGACCTGCATTCTGATATACTTCGTATAAATTTTCTGCTCTGAGAACAGTTAGAGATAGAATTAAACTTAGTGAGATTAAGATTTTCATAATAATTCGTTATTTCAAGAGTATCATTTTATGTGAAATTTTTCTGTTTTCAAAAGATAAAGTGTAGAAATAAATTCCTGCCGGAAGGCTGTTACCGGCAGAATCTTTTCCATTCCATTCTACTGAGTGATATCCTGCATGGTTTATTCCTTTTTCAAGATTATTTACGAATTGTCCGGATAAATCGTAAATATCTAATGAGATAAATTTCTCTTTTGATAGTTCGAAGCTGATAAGTGTTGTGGGATTAAACGGATTCGGGAAATTTGGATGAAGTGTTATTTCTTCAGGTAGAACCGCCCGTTTTTCAATATGAAATTGATTTGAACTTCTTATCAAGAGTTGCCCATTCCCTTCTACAGTTGTATTGAATCCTGTGGATAAATCAGTCAATTTCCACACATTTTCAGAATTAGAAATGTTATATTCAAAATTCAGAAATTCATTGTATGTCTGAACTTCAATTATCCCTTCGTTTTCACAATAAACTACATCACCGCTAAAACGGACATCGTTCCCCGTTTCAAAAGGTATTGGAGGCAAACTGTATGATGGTTGCTCATCTACCGGAATTGACACTCCTAAAAATAATTTTACACCGTTTATGGAGATCCAATCTGTGCCACTCGTACGATTTTGGAATTCAAATACTTTTCCACCAAATATACCATTTAATTCGATTAATCCTTCACTATTCGTCCGCACCCAGTAGCCGTTTCCGGGAATTATTTCATCAGAATTGACATATCCAGATCCCGGTTCATATCCATAGAATGTATTGGGAATTAAAATGGAAGAGGGATCGTATATCTGCCACGTGGGTATTTCAGTTGATAACCCGGAAATTAAATTCCATCCTTCAAATAAATTCAAAGTTTGTTCGTAAATAGGAAGCCCGCCAATTGCAGTCATCCCATCGTTCTGAAAATGAAGCCAGTATCCTGTTCCAGGTTCTAATTCTGATTGGGAAACATATCCGTTTTGACCAAAACTGTACAGCGTATTTTCCGTTGATGACGGAAAAAGGTTATTTACCTGATTTTCCGTTGTATTTACGGGATTTCCTACCAAGTTCCAATTTTCACTATAAGCTACAGGAATTTGGACTTCAGGATTTATCATGTTAAATATATGAGGATCCGGTTCGCCAATGTAGGGATGATAATATAAATTACCAGAACCACTGACACTTTGAATGTAATAAGAAACTTCACAGTTTCCGGAACATTGAGGAATAAAACCAGAAAAATTATTTTCATTATTCCAATTGAGAGAGATGGTTTGATAAATGCCATTATCATATTTGAATCTTATTTCAGCAATGAGATCGGAAATATTTTCATCATCCAGTGGAATTAAAGTCGCTTCAATTTCAATACCTTCTCCCCCGGTTGGTTCTATCTCTCCATGTATGGGTGTATGAGAAATGAAGACCATTTCTCTATCTGCTATTCCTTTTGCCCTGCAATGGATGGCATCGGTGGATTCCCAACTTCCGGTTACGCCTACTATTTCATATCCGGGCATGGCTTCTTCATAAACATCAATCGCATCATCATCCCAGGATGAACCGGTTTGAGGAACCAGCACCTTATCATTTAAAATAATCGAATTTGAGTAGGGTTGATTCTGGGGAGTATAAACTCTGTAAATTTCATAAGGAGTGTTATAACCTGTAGTCTGCGTTTCAAAGTAATCCACTACTTCTTCAATTTCGTCATATTGTGCATGACTTTGGGGAACAGAGCGGATGATTATTTTGTCCACATCAAGATATTTTGCCCAGCAGTCAATGTGATCGATGTATGTATTATTTGGATCATCAATTACATGGTATTCGGGGACGCCTAAATAATTTTCGATCTTATTCCTGATCTGATATTGTGTCTGGGATGGATTTTCCTCGAATACAAGAGATGATGAAGCGGATATTCCCATTCCGTCGGTCATGTAATTTCCACCGGCAGTAATGACATTCATTCCATAAAGATCAAGTCCCAGGAAATCTGCCATTTCGATGGGGATATCATTGTCTAATGGGCGGGGACGATTATACGGAAAATTTATGATGGCTAAATCCTGATCTCCGTCAATAATGTACCATGGACCGTAATCCCGTGTCCAATAGGAATTTGATGGCGCAATCAGAAAATTGCAGTTGTTCAGATTAACGTCATTTGAATTATACTGGTTGGTTACATAATTCTGCTGACCGGCAGATGAAACGATGGTTGTTACCATAATATCTTCAGCCATTTCTGCAATGACCGTATAAGAAATACCAAACGGATACCGAATCAAAACACCTTCCATTGGGGCAAATTCAGTTATATTAAAAATGGGTCCTTCCGGAGGGTCAGTTTCATAAAATTCCCTGCTGTTTGTATTCTCTGACGATGCCTCATCAGGAGTTAGCCAATGCGGATAGGAATCAGGATGTTTTTTAAACCAATCTTCTGTTTTTTGAACAAGATCATCAAATTGTGAGTACTGCCCAAATAGATAAAATGGTATTGTTAAAAAAAGAAGGATGAATGAATTTTTTAATATTCTATTGAAAGACATAATTGGCAATTTTCTCTATTTCATTAAAATCATTTTTTTCATTTCCCGGAATTCTCCGGTTTCAATGGTGTACAAATATACACCGGCTGATACATGAACTCCATCATCAGAAATACCATTCCATGTTACATTATGAAATCCTGCCGTGAAATAACCGGAGGTCAGTGTAGATACTTTTTGTCCCATTAAATTATAAATGGAAATATTCAATTCAGAATCAAATGGTAAACCGAATGAGATGGTCGTTTCCGGATTAAATGGGTTTGGATAGGCAGGAGAAAGTGAAAATTCTTTGGGGGTTTGGGAAAATGTAGATTTTCTTAAAACAATCTGTTCAATATTTGAATCTAAAATGAATTGGTTCAGTCCATTTACTAAGATTGCTTCATCAAGTTGAACCTGATTCTCAATGACAGGAATAATTTCCCAACTTTCATTATCTTCTATTTCACATTCAATTGAAATTGGTTGTCCGCCATTCATGATTTCAATTAAACATTCGTCCTCTGTACAGAGTTTTGCATCATTAGAAAAACGGATGTCTGGAGATGGTGCTGGAGGTTTTGGTGGTAAACTGTATTGGACTGCATCATCTTCCGGGATTGACATACCGAAAAACAATGATTTTTCATTAATCGTTATACGATGTGCATTGTTGAGTTTATTTTCAAAAGTCATTTTTGTTTTTGCCCTGTTTGAAGATGATAATTGAATTTCACCGGCATCGCTGGTGCGAACCCAATATCCATATCCGGGTGTGATAACTTCGGAATTTTCATAACCATTTTCTGAATATCCATAAATCGTATTTTGAATTATTATGTTTTCCGGGTCTAAAACATAGTCAACCAAAATCGATGATGAAATCCCGGAAATTAAATTCCACCCTTCAATTAATGAAATGGAAAGATTATCTACTACTGAGCCTTCAATCATAAGGGATTCTGATTCATTAAATCGCAGGACATATCCGGTTCCCAATTCCAAATTTGTTTCAGGTGAATACCCAACTTCACTAAAAGAATACAACGTATTTTCAATGGCATTGGGAAAAAGTGTCTGAAAATCAGTATTTTCAACTCCAACAGGTAATCCGACTAAATTCCAGTTTGCTAAATAGTCAACATTGACTTGAATTTCAGATGACCCGACAGAATAGGTTACAGATTCAATCGCAGTAATTCGGTTATATCCCGTTACGGTTAAGGTCAGTTCACTGTTAATATCCGGAAGAAATGACAACACTAAAACAACATCGCCAAATTCATCTGTATATCCTGAACCTAAAAGAGTTCCATTTTCAGACAGAGCAACCAAAGCATTGGGCACATCGGTCAATACCTCATACGCTCCTTCATCACTGAATAAAGATCCTGAATGCGAAAGGGAAATTGGAGCCGGTGTATCGCTACGTACATCCAGGGAAGCATCACCAAAAATGATCCAGGTTAAGAACATGTCAATTCCCGATTGACCATACACATCCATCATGTTGCAGGAACCGTTGTACCACAAACCGCCAATACTGTATTTTTTATCGAGGGGAGCATTAGTAGAATAATTATGTCCAACTAATAAATCCACAGCATGATCCTGTGCTCTCATTGGCTCATCCCAGTATTGATTCACGGTGGCGGCATAAAAAGCCACAGCACCGGTTGGCGCTCCGGAATTATTATTGGTTGCACGGAGCCACGTTTCACCGAAACAGGTAGTATTTTCAAATGCGCCATTCACACATCCCACGGATATCACATGAGGGAGCATAAAATCATTCGTCAAATTATTGACCTGATTATTATTCAAAGATGCGCCGTTACCCCAGGAAGTTTCGGAACCGTGTCCGGTATAATTGATAATTCCCCTGCCTTCATTAATAGCATTAATTCCCTGCT
>CAZSIH010000003.1:9087-13955 GCA_964606925.1 uncultured bacterium | reverse complement strand
GATCGTAAATCTCATCAATTTCAGTATAGGTGTATTCTAATAATTTTTCACGAATGTTAGCAGAATGCTGTTGATCATATTCACCATCATCACCGGGACCCTGATTTGATGCAATTCCCGACCCTTTATGAAGCCATGATCCTTCGTTAATATCCCGCTCATAATGAATGGATCGTTCTACCTGAGTTTGTACATGGGAAAGACTGGACGCAGAAAATCTCCCTACAAAAATTTCAGGATATGGGTCATTTCCTTCCAACAAAGCAAAACTGGGATCCGAACCACCGCCTCCACCGTTAGACACCATGATAGTTGGAACCTGGGCATGATCACCCACAAGCTGGACAAAGCAGAGATTGGTATTAGAATCATACTCAGATTGAATAAAATCCTTGATCCCTGTTGAATTAGAACCCAATTCATAGACATCATACACATCGGTCTGGATTCCCTTCTGATTTTTCCAATCAATGTAAGGTTGTACTGCGTCTAAAAAATCTCCGTAAGCGATGACAATCATTCGTCCATATTCTTCTACGGTTTCATATCGTGTCCTGTCATAATTGATGAAGTGTTCATCATATAATTGTGAAAAATGATTACTGATTCCATACGTCTGACGAATTTTTACATTGTGGATTCCTGTTCCATTTTCAATGACTTCCACTACGATCTTTGTGTATACCCTCAATATATTTGATACAGGATTGTATCTGAATGGATATGCGGTAACAGTCATTCCCCGAATATCTCTCATGATGTACGGATCGCCTAATTCAACGAGTGTTTGTGGATAGAAATCATTGGTTTTGTAAACATGGGAAAAAGTATAAGGAATTGTTTCAGGGTCTATATTTCGGGTAATACTCCCTTTTGAAGGAGCGATTGCCAGATTAAATTCAGTATATTCTGATTCAAGGATATTTATCTCCATTTTAGCATTGTCAGGAATGATAATACTGCGAACCATTTTGGGAAGTTTAGGATTTCCTGTTACAAGAAGAGTTGGTTCTCCCTGAAAATCAAGATTGAAATACTCTTGCCCTTCAATTTTGATGGCAGATTTTGTGAAATCTCCCCCAACAAACTCCAAAACTGTTCTGCTTAGATTTGAAGAGATAAGATCAACAGCAGGATTGCTGTTATTCACAATGACATTTTCTCCGGCAAATGTTAAAGAAATGGTTGCTACGATTAAGAATATATTTTTCATTTTTTGTCCAAGTTAATTAAATATTGAAAGATTATACTCATTGGACATTATAAATGTGAAAAATATTCCTTTACAATGGTTTTTTGAGAAATTGGATTTTATTATACATCTTTGCAAGTAGAAAAAAGGAAGGATTCAATTATAATTCGAGTGTTTAGCTCATTATGTAGTGGATTGACTGTGTCAATCCATACTCCGAAAAAGTCGGAGTAGTCCAAATTAACAATAGTTTTAATAAAATTGGATGTAAGTCAAGCATCCTGCTTGACATAAACAATCAGGGATGATTGTCTAACTATTTCATTAACACAACCTTCTGGATTTTACTATTACCACTTCCATCGAGAAGTATAAAATACATTCCACTTGATAATCCCACTGCATTCCACTGAACACTGTGATTTCCGAGAGAAAGTTGTTCATTCACAAGGGTTACAACTAATTTGCCCTGTATATCGTAAATAGATAAGTTCACATCATATAATTCAGGTACAGTAAACTGAATGGTTGTAACCGGATTGAAGGGATTTGGATACGCAGGAAAAAGGGCAAATTCTGACGGGATTTTTGGAGATGTTGATTTTCTTAAAATAAATTGTTCAACGTTTGAATTTAATGTGAATTGGTTTTCATCTGTTAAATAGATTGCTTCATCAAGTTTCACTTGATTCGCAATGACAGGAATTATTTCCCAAGTTTCACCATCTTTTATTTCAATTTCAAAAGTGAGTGGACTGCTATTATTCATTATTTCAATGACACAATCATCTGTTGTGCAGAGTTTGGTATCGCCGAAAAAACGAATATCTGTGGATGGTGCAGGAGGCTTTGGAGGAAGGCTGTAGTGCACTTCTTCATCCTCAGGAATCGTTACACCAAAAAACAATGATTTTCCATTAATCGTTAATCGATTTGCATCCTTGAGCTTATTTTGAAATGTATGTCTCGTTTTCGCCCTATTTGAGGAAGATAATTGAATTTCACCGGCATCGCCGGTTCGAATCCAATATCCGTATCCGGGGTTTAAAACACTTGAATTAGCATAACCATTTTCTGAATAACCGTACACAGTATTTTGAATTATGATATTTCCCGGGTCAGTTATATAATCAACCAATATGGGAAATGAAATTCCGGAGATCATATTCCAACCTTCGATCATCGATATTGATAGATTTTCCACAGGAATTCCCATAATGGTGACAGATTCCGGATCAGTAAACCGGAGCCAATATCCCATGCCCATTTCAAGGTCTGTTTCAGGTAAATAGCCCGTTTCTCCAAAAGCATACAACGTATTATCGATTGAACTGGGAAAAACGGATTGATACTGTGTGTCATCAAGTCCAACAGGAAGTCCAACCATATTCCATTCGCCTATAATATTAACGATGACCGAATGTTCCACATCCCCAACGGTAAAATAAACTTCCAAGATCACTTGGGACTCATAAGGATCATTGGAATTGATTGTGATCTCACCATAATAATTTCCCTCTATCAAATCGGCTGCATCACAAAAAACATTAATATGCTGGGATTCTGTGGGAGAGATCGTACCGGAATAAGAATCGACAGAAAGCCAGTTATTTTCCGGAGCAGCAGATTCCACCGACATAATAATGTTGCTGGCCTGGTGTCCTCCATCACCGTAAGTATCTTCGATCCAGAGAGTCCATGTCCCCGGGAGTAATTCCCCGGCAAAACTGTCTAAGGAAATTGAATAAGTCCCGGATTCCAGGGCACTTGCGATCTCAGTTGTGGTTCCGTTAGGAGAGGTTACCCAGAATGATCCTTCCGCAGGCCACCAATCCGTCTGCCAGTTGAAAGACAGGGTCCAGTTATTCATGGCGATATTCGGTTCGGTTACCTGATATTCAACCCCGCCGTGGTCAGTCAGGGTATTGTAATTCCAATTGTATTGATCTGGACTGTCAGGAATATCAAATTCATAATCATCCCGGGTTCCGGATGCAGAATGAGTGATAGTGTAATCAAGTTCATCATTTCCGGTATTTTCTATAATGAATGAATCTGTGTCCGATTCTCCGGGCAATGCTGATGTATTCATGGCTTGAAGAGAGACATAAATCTCCGCTAATTGAGGAGGAGTCACAGTTGGGAATATAATATAATCAATCCAGCCACAATCATCGCCCTGTGAATCCCAACCGTCTTTTATGTAGGTCCATGTAAATGTGTGTTGTCCTTCAGATACCGGGTATGCCACAGAACTCCACTCCATATTTCCTGTCCACTGTCCCATTTGGGAATCGTCAATATTAAATTTTAAATAATCATTATTTGGAGATGAAGATACCTGCCGATAAAATGTGATCTCTCCATCTTCTAACACATCCAGTGTAACTGACAGGATGGAGCTCTGATTATCAAAGACTTCTCCTGATTTTGCGGAAAAAGTTCCTTCAAAGGATTCTTCCGATATGATCCAGGGCGAATCTCCACTGAATTCCCAGGGATAAAGATAAAAATTTCCCGTTTCAAAATCTTCCAAAACCAGACCGATGCTGAGGAAAAAGGAATCATTGTATTCAAATCCAATTTCACTGGAACCGATCAAAACAAATTCTGCATTGTATCCAAGGGGAGTATTTTCATCTACCTGAACACTGAAATTAAAAGAGGATTGAGAACCTTCATCAATTCCATCAGTAATTCCTGTACCGCTGATAATATTAATGAAAGGAGTTCCAGATTCAAGATTGAGAATAAATGGATCCAAGTCAGACCCGCCGGAATTTTCCAGCAATAACTGAAGGTCGGCTGATTCCCCTGCATCTAAAATACCGTTCCCATTATCATCATTTTGAATGATCACAGAATTAATTGATAGATCAGGAGCAAAAGCTGTAATGTTAAAATCTGCTTCCCATGCATTTTCATTAGAATTCATCAATAAATGACATTCAATATCGTAATCATTTGGGACATTTGGAGATACGTCTACAGAGAATCCATTTTCAAGTGTAATTGTTTGATTTACATCAATGCTGTTTACTGATTCTACTCCATCAATAATATTGAGATATGGATCATCAGTTGTTAAATTGAATGAGATGTCTTCAGCAGGAGCTACACCTAAATTTTCAATAGAAATAGATAAGGATACACTTTCTCCATATTCAACGATGGAATCATCGTTAGTGGAGGTAGTTACGTTATTTACAATTAAGTAGGGACCTTCAGGTAAAATCACAGTTATGGGCTGAATATTTGTGATTCGGTCATAAGCTGTAACGGTCAATGTAATTTCTCCCGGATCTGTGGGTGGATTCAATAATTCCAGAATGACACTTCCTGAAGCATCCGTATAACCGGAAGCCAACAATTCTCCTTCATTTGAAAGGGCGACCAACGCATCAGAAAAACCGGTGGATACAGAATATGTATTATTTCCGATTAAGAAAGTCCCGGTATGGCTCACATTTATGGGTTCAGGAATATTGGACCTCACAACGAGTGAAGCATCTCCGAAAATGATCCAGGTTAGGAACATATCAATTCCCGATTGTCCATAGGCATCCATCATATTGCAGGACCCGTTATACCACAACCCGCCGATTGAATGTTTCTGACTGATACTCTGATTGGTAGAATAATCATAGCCAACCAGGAGATCCATGGCATGATCCTG
>CAZSIH010000003.1:0-8987 GCA_964606925.1 uncultured bacterium | reverse complement strand
CCCTGTTGGTCGTTACCACTTGGATCGTAAATTTGTCCAATTTCAGAATATGTATAATTCATTAATTTGTCTCTTATCACATCCAGGTGTTCGTTATCATATTCTCCGTCATCACCAGGTCCTTGATTTGAACCGATTCCGATTCCTTTATTAAGCCATGTTCCATCTGTAATATCCCGTTCATAATGAATGGATCGTTCAACTTGAGTTTCAACCTGGCTGAGGCTGGATGCTGAAAAACGTCCTACAAAAATCTCGGGATAATTATCATTACCTTCCAGCAGTGAAAAACTGGGGTCAGAACCACCACCTCCACCATTTGAAACTATAATGGTAGGAACTTGTGCATGATCACCAACCAACTGCACAAAACATAGGTCATTGCTGGAATTATATTCCTGCTGAATAAAATTCTTAATACCGGTAGCATTCGCACCTAAATCGTACACATCATAGAGGTCGCATTGAATTCCTTTTTGATTTTTCCAGTCAACGAAGGGTTGAATCGCAGTTAAAAAATCTCCGTAGGCAATTATGATCATTCTCCCTCGTTCTTCTACCGTTTCATACATCAATGGATTGTAATTAATAAAATGGGCGGCATAGAACGATTCAAAATGTTTGCTGTATCCATCAACAGTTCTGTTTTTTACATTCATTTCTCCCGGTCCGGAAGGAACAACTTCCAGAATCAAATGATGATAAACTTTAAGAGATTGAGTTAATGGGTTATATTGGAATGGAAAAACAGTCACAGTGAGTCCACGGAAATCACGTAAAATATAAGGATCTCCTAATTCTGTAAGATTGCCGGGATAATATTCGTTTTGTTGATAAGCATCGGAAAATATGAACGGAACATCATCTGGAGTTTTTGGACGAACGATGATACCCTTTCCCGGTGTTATTTTTAAATTATATTCAGTAAACTCAGATTCCAGAACATTCACTATCATTTTTTTATCATCCGGAATAATAATGCTTCTTGTTATTTTAGGTAATGCCGGAAATCCTTTCGTTTGGATATTGACTTCTTTTCCCAATTTGAGAACGGAATAAGATTCACCATTTATATCAACTTCAGTCTTTTGAAATTGTCCAAAAGAATATTCTATTTCAGTTTGATCGATGCCAATATCATTAACTTTTATATCGAATAAATTTTGATTTATCTGTATGGTAGAACCAAATATATTCGAACTCATGAGTAAATAAATTACAATTATATTTTGTGTAAGTTTCATTTCTTCCCTATTTGTGTGTCCATTTTATCTAAAAAATTTATTCAGTAATTAAACTCTATTTTAACAGTAGCATTTTATGAGTAATAATTTCTTTTCCGGTGGATAATTTCCCAATATATATTCCGCTTCCTGATCTGTCACCAACTTTATTTTTCCCGTGCCATGAAATTGAATAGGTTCCTCTGGGTTTAAAGCCGTTTTCAAACTGATAAATCAATTCTCCTTTCACGGAAAACACATCCAATTTAATATACGAATCTTCAGGGACAGTGTAGGTGATGGTCGTCACAGGATTGAAGGGATTAGGAAAACTTTTTAATAGAGCAAAAGTTTCAGGATGAGGAGATACTTTTTTCAGGAAATATTCATTATCATTTCCATCCAAGGTTAGATATCCATCACCATTCAGATTGAATGTTTCTCCATTTTGATTAGATAATGACCAAATTTCATTGGGGTTTTTAAGTTGATATTCAATCCTAATCGGTTCATTAATACTTTGAATGGATATCGTTCCTCCATTCTTAGAGTATTTCATGTTTTCAGGAAAGCGTACGTCAAAAGCTCCTTCTGGAGGTAATGGCGGCAGGGAATAACTGAGCAAATATTCCTCTGAAATTCCATTGCCAAAAAACAGCGTATTTCTGTTTATCGTAATGGAATTACAGGACAAATGTTCTGTTATGTCCTTCTTTTTTCCTGACCGTAGATTGGATGAAAATATTATGTCACCTTCGCCATTTGAGCGAAGCCAATATCCTTTTCCCGGTTGAATCGTATTACTTGCCAAATATCCCGCAGACCCATAAGCATAAATCGTACTGGGAATGATAAGGTTCTGAGGATCGTTTATATTTTCAACTTCCACTTCTGTTGAGATTCCCGTTATGAGATTCCAGTCATTATTTAACGTAATGGACAAATTATTGATCAACTGACCTTGAATTTCCGCAGTATTGTCTTCAGTAAATCGTAACCAGTATCCCAAACCGGGTGACAATTCTGTAACCGAAACATATCCCGTAGGGCTGAAATAATAAAGTGTATTTTCAATCGCACCGGGAAAAACAGCAGAATAAGACAGATCGTCCGTCAACAAAGGTAAACCAATCATATTCCAATCAGCCATCAGATCAATAGTCAGATTTCCTGTCAAAGTTTCCATAGTCGGGAAATAGATATCATCAATCCATGCACAGTCTTCTTCCATATCTGTTGAACCGCCACCACCATCTTTTACATACGCCCAGGTGAAAACATGTTCTCCCTGCGGTACAGGATAACTGACAAATGTCCATGGAGTATCTTCTGGCCCGGTGGGCTGAAAATATCCCATGACCTCATCATCAATAAAAAACATCAATCCGTCATAAAAATAACTTCCGGAAGGACTATATTCCGAAGCGACACGATAATGAAATCCGATGTAATCATCAATAAGGGATGTGACATTAATTGATATTATGGAAGCTTGATTATGGTCAATTGGAGAAGATTTAGCTGAAAATACTCCAGCATAACTATCTTCGTTAGTCACTGTCCAATTCACATTCTCTAATTCACCGGTGATTGTATATTCTTCAACCGGATCTTCATTTGGCCAACTGATATCATATCCTTGAGAGTGCCAGGGAAACTGAGAAAAATCTCCCGATTCATAGGTTTCGTCCGGAGGACCTGTTGTTATAAAAGACCAAATGGTCCCTTCTGTCTCTCCATATTGATTTATGGATGTGATCTGCCAAAAATATTCAATTTCAAACTCAAGTTGAGATGGAATAAAAATGGGTGAATCGACCCATTCACCAAAAACCATATTTGTCGGAGGATTATCCGTTCCCATAAAGACAAGATAAGATATGGCACCACCTCCATTTGACCATCTTAATTCGGAATCCAGCGATACACTGAATTGATTATCAGCGGGAACGGGACTTTCTGCAGGATAAGGTGGTATGGGTTCTCCAAATACTTCATTGACGGCTTCAAAAGCATCTACCCTTCCTGACCCGTAGGAATTATTTTTTCCGATTGTACCAAGATGCAAAGCAGTCATTTCAAGAATTTCACTGATTTGTGCCGGGGCAATATTCGGGTCTTTAGATTTCATCAACGCCATCACACCTGCAACGCATGGGGTTGCCATTGAAGTTCCAGACCATCCCGATTCATAACCGGTGTTTGAGTAATGAGCTAATGATTTTATGTTAACTCCCGGTGCGGATACATCCGGTCTGAGCAATCCCATTTCCGGACTGTAAGGATAGTCATTAAATGGCGAAACATTTTCCCAAGATGAAGGGCCACGACTTGAAAATCCTGCTATAACATCATTACTGTTCGTTGCACCGACACAGGTAACAGCCGAAAGTCCACCGGTTAATGTTTGGTCAGGATGGAGCCAAGGAGGAGGAATATCACCGGGTGTAGCTACATTATCCGGAATAGGACTCCCCCCTAAATCTTCACCGGCATTAGCAGCAGCTACGGAAGCAATTAACCCTGAAAATAATGCTGCATTCATTGAATTTCTCCAACTATTCCGGTCCGGTCCCCATGAATGCATCCATCCCAGGGAAATGCTCATAATATCTACATTATGATCTACTGCGAACTCAATAGCCTCCCAACTGGAAGATTCATATCCACCCCCTGCGTTATCCAACACCTTTAACGCCATGATCTGAGCATCAGGAGCGATACCGGTTTGAGAACCGGCTGTTCCATCACCGGCAACCGTTCCTGAACAATGCGTTCCATGACCATGGTCATCCATGGGATTGTTATCATTATTATGGAAATCATAGCCATGAAGCGGAAAAAATGATCCTCCATCCCATACATGGTCTTCTAGGTCTTGATGATTATAGTTCACACCCGTATCAATGACAGCAACAAGGACACCGCTTCCTGTATATCCTTCAGCCCAAACATCATCTGCATTGACAAGAGTTACATTCCAGGTAATTTCCCTGGTGTTTTCATTTTCATTACCTGAAAATTCATCATTTCTTTTGGGAATTACAATTCGATATTCATCTTCATCAATTCTTCTAATATCATTTCTTTCAGAAATTTCATGGATGGCTGAAGCAGTAGCCTCGCAGATGATTACATTTGTGATCCATAATGGTTTTATATGTGCAATCATTTCTTTATTTTTTAAGACTTCCATTTGAGAAAGGATATCTTTTTGTGAATCAAAATAAAAAGATTTCAATTCTGATTTTACCTTCTCCCTTTGTTCGTCTTTATCTAAAAGAGATAATTCGTTTTGTAACAACTCAAATTTATAATTATCCTCCAAGGCTATATAAATCCGAATAAATTCCTGTGATGGAGTATTTTTAATTTTTTCCTGTAAAGGTTGTGTGATTGAAGCACTGTAAAGTAAACTGATTCCGCTCAACAATAAGATAGTCACTATTCTTTTTAAATTCACTGTTTCCTCTATTTTAATAACACGATTTTTGAAATATTTCTATACTCTCCTGCAGTAACATCCAGAATATATGTTCCACTTGAAACTTGCCTGAACTGATCATCCACTCCTGTCCAATTGGCTGAATATGATCCCGGTAACTTTAGTTCATTCATTAATGTTTTAACTAACTCACCTTTGACATTATATATTTTTATTGAGACAAATGTATCATGAGGAAGAGTGAATGAAATTCTTGTTTCATTATTAAACGGATTTGGAAAACTGGAACTTACTGTGACTTGTTCAGGAAGTTTTTGAGTTTTTTCCAACAATAATCTGGAAACATTTCTATCTGTTTTAAATGTTCCTGATCCGTATAATATTCTGGAGTTTCCAGAATTATCATCAGTTAATTTCCAATAATCATCATTGGAAATATTATAAGTAATTGTACTGTACTCCACATGGTTTAAAATGTGAATCGTCCCTCCATTTTCAGATATATAACTCTCATTTTCAAATCGAACATCTTGAATCACACCGGAAAATTTCGGGGGCATACTGTACCACAATTTCTGGTCATCCGGTATTTTCACTCCAAAATATAAGGATGAACCGTTTATTTCAATAATATTGGCATGGTTTAAATTTGATGAAATATCAGGAAATTCCCTGTTAAGAGTTGTGGGTGTTGCTGTTAATGTAATTTCCCCATCAGCAAGACTTCGAATCCAGAAACCAAATCCCGGATTTATCACAAATGTATTCTCATAACCACCATCAATAAATCCATATAAAGTGGGAATTAATAATATTTCTTCATTGTCAATGATTCCATCATTTATATCGATTTGTGTAGACAACCCGCCAATCATATTCCAGCCTTCCATGACGGTAATCTGCATTTCATTATTTTCAAATCCGGTAAATGAAAGGGGATCTTCATTAGCAAGGCGAATCCAATATCCTACTCCAATTTCCAGTGTGTTTTCCTGAACATACTGTCCGTCAAAAGAAAAAAGTGTATTATCAACCCAGTTGGGAAAAAGATTTTCTGCTTCTGAATCTGTGATTAATACAGGCAAACTCACTAAATTCCAACCCAACCAATAATCTGGACTAATGGTGACAACAGGTGGATTATTTACATTTGTTGGAGGAAATTCCACAAGGTCAATCCAACTGCAGTCTTCATCCATATCCGTAGAACCTCCAGCGCCATCCTTCACAAAACTCCATGTAAAAGTGTGCCCTCCCGGTGAAACAGGATATGAGATATACAACCAGGGAGTTTCCCCTTCGGTTGTGGGTTGGAATTGTCCCATTTCCTGCCCATTTATAGAAAACACGAGTCCGTCATAAAAATAATTTCCTGAAGGACTGTATTCAGAAGCAACTCTATAATGGAAACCGATTGAGCCATATTCGGTTACTTCAAGGCTGAGAGATAAAATAGAAGTTTCATTATCATCAATATCGCCCGACCGAACGGAATAGATCCCGTCAAAAACTGATTCTGTAGTAAAATACCAATCGGCATCACCACTCGTTACCCATTCGTCGCTGAATTCTGATGATTCAAATGATTCTGTGGAGTAAGTGAACATTTCAATTTCTACATAAAAATCCTCAGCGCTTATTTCAACGGGCATTTCTACTGTGGAATAAGTATCAGATACAGAACGGATAGTGTACATGCCTTCATAGATTGGAGGTAAAGAAAAATACCCGTTTTCATCCGTATAAGCAATTTCTTCTCCCAATATATTGACTTCCGCTTCACTGATTGGCTGTCCCGTCATTCCGTCTGTTACCTGTCCGTTAACAGCTACCATAATGACAGGATTTAATGACACATTCAAAATTGTCTGTTGAAAGGGTGTAATATTTATATTTTCAATCGCAGATTCATACCCATCAGCAGAAAAGGTTACATCATAATTACCTTCCTGTAATAGACGGTAATAACGACCGAAACTCATATCACTAATGGTAGGGAACTTGAAATTTCCCGTATTATCAATACCTTCGATAAAAAGTTGAGCAACTACAGGATCTCCGGTTTCTGAGTCTGTGATAAGTCCTGTAAGTGATTGACGGTTTACCCTGTTTAAAAGGATCATTGCTGCTTCAAGATTGTCCTCAATGATTTGATCAATTTGTCCAGCAGGAGGGATAAACTGAATTCCCAATTCAACCGTAAAAGAAAAAATTGAATGCACTCCATAGGCATAATCATCTGTTGTCCCCATAGCCGGATATAATTCCAGACTTTGTTGAGGAGTATAATGCCCACCGTTTTCCGCAGGAATGGTTACAGCCATTTCAATAGCCAACTCTTCCAATGCATCATGATCAGGAGCAGTAACTCCCATTTCATAACCAAATGGAAATAGAACAAGTTCACTATAACTATGATAAGTGATTCCTGTGACAAAATGATGAGACTCCATTAAGTTTTTCATAGAAATAATTTCCGGTTCGGACCATGCATTGGGACCGTGATATACGGGAGAATTAAAACTGTCGGATGTCCCTACATTACCCCATTGAAATCCATAATTTCGGTTAGGATCAACACCATCCGTGCCATAACCATAATCATTGGATGTGTCAAACTGCCCATTTTGATTATTATCCCGTATATTTTTCCGCCACCAAAGATCGATTTCATCTGTCACAACCCGATGACCATTTGGATTAACAACGGGGATAAACCAGATCTGGGTATTATCAATAAATCCGGTAATTTCGGGATCGGAGCCGTAATTACCTAAAAGATGATAAAGAATTCCCATCACCATTTCCAAACTGATCGGTTCCCGTGAATGGTGAACACCCATGAAGAATGTTCCCGGTTCATCTTCCTCAATCTCCACATTATCTGAAACTTTCAATCCCCAGGATTCATGGTTATAATTATCGTAATCATTGTCTCCGTCATCAGAATATTCTTTTCCCCATGTATCCCCTAAATCAACTAAATGACATATTTCCGGAAACTGCTCTGCTATTTCCTGAAGTTCTGTTAAAGTTTCCTCATAATTTCTGTATCCATACAAATCCCTGATTCCTTTCAAATTTTGTTTTAACTGAGATTCAGTTTGGGTAATGGTCACGATATGTCCTTCATTTTTGATTTCATTATAAAGAGTTTGATCAACCACTAAATCTAAATATTCCCCCGGTTTGTAAGCAGACATATCATAATCCGGTGACCCGTACTTTAAAAACTGTCCTTCACTGGGATTTTGAATCCGAATTACAAATTTTTCTTGTCCTCCTTGCAATCCGCATATGATGACTGAGAACCAAATTAGAAAATAAATTATTGGTGTTTTTTTCATAAATTATCTTTTCTTAGTTTAATACCATCAATAAAAGTACCCTTAATTTTTCACAAATCAAAATTCCAACTCATACTATATTATCTGAGTAAAATCATCTTTTTTGATATGGAGTAATAAACGGTTTCGAGTTTATAAAAATATATTCCCGATGGTACGGAAGATCCGTAAAGATCTTTCCCATCCCAAAGTGTAGAATGAGAGCCAGCAGTAAAATTTCCATCCGCTAAATTCTTAATTAAATGACCTTTAGCATCAAATACGGATAAAGAAATCGTTCCGCTAACTGACAGGTCAAATTTTATGCTTGTGGCTGGATTAAAAGGATTTGGAAAATTTTGGTAAAGTGAAAAATTGTCCGGGATTGAAATTTCAGTAAATTTCACTAGTTGTAATTCCTTAACAGATGGAATGACAATCGAAAGATTATTTACCAAAGTGAATTCTTCCTCGGTTTTGGAATTTAAGAGTGTCCAATGTTCACCAGTATTGATTTGACTCTCAATGGTTAAAAATTCTGTTGATGACTGTACCTCAATTCGTCCGCCCTGTTCTGAAAGTTTCATGTCATCTTGGAACCGAACATCAAATGCTCCTAAAGGTGGTTTGGGAGGGAGAGAAAAATTTATAAACTCATCATTTCTTAACTGTTCGCCAAAATAAAGCGGGAATCCATTAATGGAAATTTCATTTGTAGATTCTATTAAGTGAGTGTTATTAAATTTCATATTCGCATATGTTGAAAACAAATTTCCATCTCTTTCTTCAGTACTCAGTATGATTTGTCCGGCACTGTTTGCTCTGATCCAATATCCCATTCCTGGATCCAACCCGGCAGAGGAAACATATCCATTGTTGAATCCATAAAGAGTACCTTCAACAATAATATTATCAGGATCATTTATCCCATAATCAAATGATATTTGAACAAAAATCCCTGAAATCATATTCCACCCTTCATCAAGATTTATT
>CAZSIH010000002.1:0-58207 GCA_964606925.1 uncultured bacterium | reverse complement strand
CTGATGCCAATCCCTGGTATATTATTTCATCCACTGAAATCCCTGATTCTTCAACACAATCCTTTATATTGGTCAGGGAAGAAATTGCAACCGTGATAAGATGAACCCTAGCTTCAAGTCTTCGCCCTGTCATTCCAATCGGATTGATGACGCCTTCCATTGTATCAATTATATATTCCTGCGGGATGATATGTAAGATGTTTCGGTCTATCGGGAAGGAAATAGCCCTTGCCATATCCAAAACTTTATGAATATCCTTCGGTTGAATTGGCTGAGCATCAGGAATATGACCGTTTCCATTTGTGTGAATGGCTATGGCTCCCTGTGTATTCAATCCCCGAATATGATTCCCGGAAATGGTGACATTTGCCCTATCAACTTTAATTTGTGCCATTGATTCTGCATCCCGGACTGCATCTTCAATATTTTCAATCACTTTATCACGATTCACAATAGATCCTTTTTTCATACCGGTGGATGAGCTCTCACCAATTCCCAGCAATTTAATATCACCGGTTTCATAATTAAATTTACCAATGGAACAACAGCATTTAGCAGACCCGATATCTATACCTGCAACGATTGACTGATTTTGAATGAGTGTTCCTTTTTTTATCATATCCATTCCCGTACGACAACCTGGCGTTCATAACGTAGATCCAGTTTTTTGTAATCCGTAATATTTTTATTGAGTGATAAAAGTTGATTATTAAACTTCATTAATACATTTAATTTTTTGATAAACTGGTTTTTTCCTAAAACTACCTTGGTAGGTTGTTCAAGTAAAATAATTTCAAAATCCTCCTGATTGTTCAATCGTAATTCGGAAATATTCGCAAATAATTGGGGGTGTTCATCCGCTAAAAAGTGAAGGATTTGTTTTGCTGCAGCCATTGATTTTGAATGATTTTTATTCATTTCATGATAAGAATTTCCTGTGGCTACAAAATGAGAAAGGACAGGAAGGGAATAATCACTGAATGATCCTCTTAATGGAAATAAAAAGCCTCTTCTATCCAAAAGCATGGGAGGAACAGCGTTCACCATAGCAATGGGTTGTCGTTCTGTGATTTCGATCAAAACGCCATTTGGGAACAAACGGCTTACTCTTGCAGATTTTACGTAGGAATGTTTTTCAATTATAGATGCAATTTTTCTCAAATCAATGGAGAATGTGGATGAACCTGTGAAGGAATTAACTAAAGAGTGGTATTCTTTGATCGAAATAATTTCATGTCCAGTAATTTTTATACTGGAAATGTTCACATTCTGTGAAAAAGATGCCCAATTAAATGAACTCCATATCAGCAGGATGAACAGTCCGATTGTGAGAGGGAAAATGATGAATGTTGAGACGGTATATTTTTTCTTTTTCATGTTTCAAATGTTCCCTCTGGAAACCCCAGCGTTTTAATTTCTAAATCCAAATGGATCCCAAATTTTTTCAATACTTTTTTCCGTGCAAGGCGTATAAGGAACACTAAATCATCACTGGCAGCATTTCCATTATTGACGAAGAAATTTGCATGTTTTGTTGATATTTCTGCACCTCCTTTTATTGTCCCTTTTATCCCGGCTTGGTCAATTAGGTAACCGGCGGCTGTGGTTTCCGGATTTTTAAATACACTTCCTGCAGATCGAATACGTAACGGTTGAGACGATTTTCTTCCATGACTTGCTTTTTGTCGTTTCACCTGAATCTGTTTCGGATCATCTTTTTTTAATATGAATGTAGCTCCCACAATGATCTCCTCCTTTGAGAAACTGGAGGACCGATATTGAAAATGTATGTCCTTTGAGGAATATTGCTGTTCAGTACCATCCGTTTTGATTATATCAACCGACTGAAGACACTTGGAAATTTCTCCACCGAATGCCCCTGCATTCATGACCAGAGCTCCGCCAAGTGTTCCCGGTACTCCAATCAAACTTTCTAATCCTGTAAGGTTATTACCGATGCATAATTTCACCAGTTTTCCCAGCATGGCTCCGCCTTCTGCATAAATCATGGTGTCGGATAAAAACGTGATTTTTTTTAAAGATTTATCCAGAGAAATAACAATTCCTTTTATTCCTGAGTCAGACACGAGGAGATTAGACCCCGTTCCGACAAAATTAACCGGAATGGATTTACTTTCGGCAAATAATAATATATTTTTTAAATCCTCCTTATCTTGTGGTTTGATGTAAAATGAAGCAGGTCCGCCAATGCCATAAGTTGTATGTTTTGACATGGGTTCGTTCATAAGGCAGGTTCCGTTGATCATACTCGTAATTTCCTTTTCATACTCCATCAGAGATTTGATTTAGCGGATAAATGTTCAAAATACTCCTGGCAAAACCGCCAGATATTCCCTGCGCCGATTGTGATGATCATGTCTCCCGGTTTCACAAGTTCATCCAAGGATTTCTTCAGCTGTTTCCAATCATTTATATACACTGAGTGCGGATGGTTATTTTTCTGAGCAGCATTGACAACCAATTCTCCGGAGACTCCTTCAATAGGTTCTTCCCTCGAGGGGAAAATTTTAGTTACGATTAAAATGTCTGCTTTAGAAAAAGAGTTAGCAAAATCCTGATAAAAATCCCGTGTTCGTGAAAAAAGATGTGGCTGAAAAACCGCAATAATTCTCCGGTTCCACCCATCTTTTGCAGCATCTAATGTTGCTCGTACTTCGGTAGGATGGTGAGCATAATCATCCACAATCATTACATCATGACATGACCCTTTTATTTCAAATCGTCTTTTCACACCTGAATAAGATTGTATCCCCCGTGAAATAGCAGAAAAAGGAATGCCCAATTCTAACCCAAGGGTGACTGCTGCCAGGGAATTTGTGACATTGTGTTTCCCGGGAACATCTATTGAAATTTCACCTAAGGAATTTTCATCCTTGGTTACCTGAAATGAACTCTCACTTCCTGTGTGACTGATGTTTTGAGCAGATACCTGTGAGTCAGAAGACAATCCATAGGTTAAAGTGGATCTGCGAATGTCAGGTAATATTTCCACCAATGCAGGAGAATCAGAGCACACAACGACCGCACCATAAAATGGAACTGAGTTGCAAAAAGTAAGGAAAGCGTCCTGCAGTTCTGTTAAATTCTGATAACAATCAGTATGTTCCAACTCAATGTTTGTTACGACACTGATTGTTGGACGTAATGCAAGAAAACTGCGGTCAAACTCATCTGCTTCAACCACAATGATATCTCCTCTTCCCAACATAGACCCGGATTCAATATTCTTAACATGTCCTCCCACCACTAAAGTGGGTTCCATTTTTGCTTCTGTCAATACAGATCCGATCATAGATGTGGTGGATGTTTTCCCGTGAGTCCCTCCAATGGCAATGCTTGTTGGTTTTACAGCAATTAATTCTCCCAGCATTTCAGCACGCTTTATGACAGGAATTCCATTTTTCTGTGCTGCTGATATTTCCGGATTATCATCATGAACTGCACTGGAATAGACCAGCACATCACTGTGTGTAACATTCTTCTGATCGTGACCAAAATGAACTTTTGCTCCTTTGTCAATGAGGGACATTATGATTGGTGATTTCTGCAAATCCGAACCACTGACCTCAAATCCTAAATTCAAAAGCAATTCTGCAATTCCGCTCATTCCTATTCCTCCTATTCCTACAAAATGAACATGGTTTACTTTGCGGAACATCAGGCGGTTGCCAACTCGATAATTTTATTGGCAATTAATTCCGTGGCATTTGGTTTACTCATGGATATTGCCCTTTTGCCAATTTCTTTCAATTTAGATTTGTCATGTACCAATTTTATGATAGTATTCACAATTGCTGTTGAGTCCAAATTTTTCTCACTCATTAAAACTGCTGCTTCTTGACCTTCCAATGCTTTTGCATTTTTGTATTGGTGGTTTTCTGCTGCACCGGAAAAAGGGACTAAAATACTTGCTTTTCCTACTGCCATGATTTCGGAAACTGCCAATGCACCTGACCGGGAAATAATTAAATCACACAACGCATAGGCATCTGCCATAGCATCGATAAAGGGTGTGACACGAATCATCTCTGAATCAAACTGTTTATAATGACTATAATGATTATCTCCTGTCTGCCATAAAACCTGAATATTTTTCTTCCGTAATCTTTCAATGGATTTTTCCATTATTTGATTTAGAAAAAGGGAACCCTGACTTCCGCCAAAAATAAAAAGTGTATTTAAAGAAGGATTCAGGTGAAATTTTCTTCCGCCTTCGTCTCTGTTTCCGTTCATTATATTTGTACGAATTGGGTTACCCGTGAGAAAACAATCAGTATTGAGGTAATTATGAGCTTCTTCAAATGCGGTACAAACAATTTTTACTTTGGAAGCGTACATTCGAGTCGTGAGTCCCGGATAAGAATTTTGTTCCTGAAGAATCACAGGAATGTTGTTTTTCAGGGACATTTTCACCGGAATTGCACTGGCATATCCACCTGTACCAACGACAACCTGGGGTAAAAATTCATTAAAAATATCTCCTGCAACGGAAGTGGATTTTAAATAAAAATATGGAAGACTCAGGTTTTTCATCAGGGATTGAAATGAAAGACTTCTTTGTAATCCTTTCATTGGGAGTAAGGTATGAGGGAGCGCTTTCACTGGTAATACTTTTGACTCGATGCCAAAGGTTGAACCCATGAAATGGATAGCTGTATTTCCATGCATGGATTGAATTTTTTCTCCGATGGCAATTGCCGGAAAAAGATGACCCCCGGTGCCGCCCCCTGCAATAAGAATTCTAATTTCATTCATAAATTCTCTTGTTTCGAATATCAGATAATCTCACCGATCTTTTTCTCTGGCTGATATTTAACAAAATTCCAACTCCTATTAACGTAATGACCAATCCTGAACCTCCATAACTCACCATAGGGATTTGTAATCCTGTCACCGGTAATATTCCTGTTACAACTGCAACATTGATAAATGTATAACAAATCAAATTGAATCCAATTCCCACTGCCAGAAAAATTCCGAATGGATCGGTACATTCTCTGGCTATCCTGATACCTCTTCTGTAAATTAGGATAAACAGAAACAGTAAAAACATTCCACCTATGAAACCTGTTTCTTCACCTATTATTGCAAAAATAAAGTCTGTATGAGGAGTGGGAAGAAATTGATCCTTTTGCATGCTGTTTCCCAAACCCAAACCAACTAATCCTCCGTTTCCAAGACTGATGAGAGATTGCGATGCCTGATAATTATTAGAACCTTCCTGATTAAACCATGCGAATATTCGATCTAACCTATATGATTTTAACATCAAAACAGGTATCGAGACAGCGATCCCTATTGATCCGCATGCTGCCAACTGAGACACTTTTGCACCGCCAATGAACAAAATCACAAATCCAATGAATGCAATCACCATGGCTGTACTGAAATCCGGTTGTAAAACGATCAAACTACAGATTCCAGTTAAAATAAGTACAGGTGGAAGTAGTCCATTAGTAAAATCCGAAATTTTTCGGTGATTTGTATCCAGATAAGCAGCCAGATAAATGATGACAGACAATCGGGTGAAGTCAGACGTTTGGAAAGTAATTGAACCTAAATGAATCCACCTTGCAGGAAAAGTACTTCCGGAAATAATCTTGAAAATCAATCCGAGGGAAAGTAATCCAAATGAAATACCAATCAAAAGAGGAGCCCATTGTTTTAACTTTCGATAGTCAATGAATATAAATGCAGTCATTGCAGATAAGGCGATGAATAACCGTTTTAAATGAGCGGTCAAATACATTGAGTTTGTTTTACCGCCGGTTAGATGGATAGACTGAGCTGAACTTGCACTATAAAGCATGATAATCCCAAACGCAGTGACGAGTAAAATCTGTCCGAGCAGTATATGATCGATATTACGTTTAATGAGATTTAAATGGATCATTTAATTAAATCCGCTCTAAAACCCAATTTTTAAAACAGTCTCCTCTTTCTTCATAATTATTAAATTGATCAAAACTTGCACAACCGGGAGACAGTAAAATGATATCCCCCGGATGAGCAATTGAACGGCTCAGGACCACCGCATGTTTAAGACTGTCAGATTTGTACAGTCTTACCGTATCCCTCAATGCAGTGTTAATTAATTCCTGAGCCTCGCCATATGCAATGACTGCTTTTACGTTTCCTGTATGTGGAAGGAGTTCGTTAAAATGTCCGCCTTTAAATAATCCTCCGAGAATGAGAATTACCGGCTGATTAAAACTGTCTAATGCACATTGAACTGCATCAATGTTTGTTGCTTTGGAATCGTTAATATATTTGATTTCGTTTGCAGTATGGAAATGTTCCATTCTGTGTGGAATTGGATGAAAGTTCCGGATTGATTCTGCAATTTGGAATTCTTCAATCCCTAATATGTGAGAAGCAGTTGCTGCAGCAATGATATTAGAATAATTGTGTTTCCCTATCAATGATATATCTTCCAACGAGATGAAATTCGAATGATCTTTCTTAATTATCCTGGTCTCATTTAATCCATATTTAAACGATTGTTCAGGATAAAGGCTGAACGGGATTTTTCTCATAGGTGAATTTTGAAAAGAGTTTTTTATCCGTGAGTCATCTTCATTAAACACCACATAAGTATTCTCATCCTGATTTTTTGATAAGCTGATTTTTGCATTCAGGTACTCTTCAATTGTCCCATGACGATTTAAATGATCCGGAGATATATTAAGAAAAATACTGATAAACGGAGAAAAATGAATGAAAAATTCCGCCTGGAAACTGGATATTTCAAGAATGAAGAACCGTTTTGGGTCCGGATTGATTAAATCCTCCAGAACTTTTTGAGTAAAAGAAATTCCTACATTTCCTGCACATACACCGTGAATAGTATCAGTTTGACAGATAGTTTCTAATAATTTTGATGTGGTTGTTTTTCCATTTGAACCGGTAACAGCAATGATTGGCGCATAAGTAAACCAGCTTCCCAGTTCCAATTCACCGATGACGGGTATGTCATTTTTAAGTACTTTTTGAATGACATCCATGTCTTTTCCAATCCCCGGTGACACAACTATAAATTCACTTTCAAATATCCTTTTACTGTGAATTCCTGTTTCAAAGGGGATATTTAATTTATTCAATTGAATAGTGTGTTCATTGTTATCCTGAAATTCCCTGATATCACTCAAAAATACATCTGCACCCAGATGGTGCAACAATTTTGCAGCACCTATTCCGCTGATCCCCATTCCGAGGACAGTAACTCTTTTATTTTTCAGGGTTTCAGGAATGACTTTGTATATATCCATCATCGAATCTTAAACGTTGTTAGAGAAAATAATGCTAATAGGATGCCTATGATCCAGAATCTGACTACCACTTTTGTTTCAGGCCAGCCTGCTAATTCGAAATGATGATGAATCGGTGCCATTTTAAAAACCCTTTTACCTTCACCTTTTTTCTTTCTGGTCCACCTGAAATATCCAATTTGAAGGAGTACAGAACATGCTTCCCAAACAAATACTCCACCGATGATAATCAGCAAAAGTTCCTTTTTTAATAACACTGCCAATGTTCCCAGGGCAGCTCCGGCGGAAAGAGAACCAACATCTCCCATAAAAACCTGTGCAGGTGCAGAATTAAACCAAAGAAACCCAAGACATGCTCCTGCCATTGCAGAAGTAAAAATGGTTAATTCACCGGCTCCCGGAAGATACAAAATATTTAGATAACTTGAAAAATCAACCCTTCCGGTAATATAAGCAATTGCTCCAAAAACCGTAAAAGCTATTGCTAATAATCCGGTGGCAAGTCCGTCCAGACCATCCGTCAGATTTACGGCGTTTGACGTTCCTGTTATGACAAATAAAATAATTATGGGATAAAAAAAGCCGAAGTCTAAATTATAATTTTTTAAGAATGGGACTGAAGTAACAGAATAAATCCCATCCCAATTACCCTGATAATAAATCCAAACACTGATTCCAATGCTTAAAAATATTTGCCCAAATAATTTATACCTGGCAATGAGTCCTTTTTCATATTTTTTAATCACTTTCAAATAATCATCTAAAAAGCCGATTAATCCCATCCATGTTGCTGCAAATATTATGATTTGTATGAAAGGGCTTGTCAGATTAGCTAAAAGGAGGGTAGGGAGGAGTACTGCAATTAAAATGAGTACTCCTCCCATTGTGGGTGTTCCTTGCTTTTGTATGTGCGTCTTTGGTCCTGTAGATCGTATTTTTTCACCAATATGATGAAATTTGAGCATGTGAATGACCTTTGGACCGAAAATGAAACTTATAAGCAATGCAATGATGGCTGCCAGTGCAGACCTGAAAGTGATATATTGAAACAGGTTTAAAGCGGACCAGTGCGATTTTAACGGATAAAGAAAATGGTAAAGCATTAGTCAAAGATCCCCTGTATTATCGTTTCCATTGCCATACCTCTGGATCCCTTAATTAAAATTTTATCTCCTTCTTCGAACGAATCTTTCAATGAGGAGATCAATTCATTTTTTGATGAATAATGCCGATGGGTTATGGATGAATTCAATTCCATATCGGTATATAAAGTTTTTTCTCCCAGTAGATACACAGCGTCCAATTCGGTCTGTTTACATTTTTCACCTATTTTCCGATGGTGTAATTCCGTATCTTGACCTAATTCAAACATATCTCCAAAAATGAAAATCTTCCGCCCATTTCCACCAAAAGCCTTTAAATAATCAAGTGCTGCAATGGTTGATTCCAAGTTTGCATTATAGGTATCATCTATGACGGTAACAGAATTAAATTGTTTCACCTGGCATCTTCCTTTTGGTGGATCAAACGTTGAAATTCGATCTCTAAAAACATCCCACTCTACTCCAAGAGTGATAGACACAGATGCCGTTGCGATCACATTTTTCAGAAAGGTTAAATTTCTGGAATCTGTGGGAATTTCCTCTGAATCAATAATTAAAGTCAGACTGCCGTCATTTTCGGAGATGATGTCTGCTGGAAAATCACAGGTTGGTGTTAATCCGTAGGATATTTTTGTTCCGGAACAGGAGAGGGTACTTACTTTTTCATCTGCATCATTTACAAACGCAAATCCGTTTGTCAAAGAGAGAAATAATTCTCCTTTTTCCTTTGCTATTTCCTCTACAGAACCAAATCCATCTAAGTGTGCAGGAGCTATATTGGTAATAAGTCCGTGATTTGGTTTTGTTATTTCACATAAATACCGAATATCTCCCATTTGATTTGCACCTAATTCTAAAATAGATATTTCGTGAGATGTAGTTATGGTTAACATAGTGAGAGGAACTCCAATAGAAGTGTTATAATTCCCTTCCGTAGCATGAACGTTCATGTTTTCACTCAAAACATGTTTTATTAATTCTTTCGTTGATGTTTTTCCGTTTGTTCCCGTAATACCTAATACGGGAATCCCTACATATTCTCTCCATAACTTGGCAGTTTTGCCGATAGTTTCTAATGGATTTGAAACCTTTATTTGTTGAATGGATTTACACTCATCCTGTACATCCGATACCAAAGCGGCACTGCAGCCCTCCAATTCCACAGCAGGGATAAATTTATGCCCGTCAGTTCTGCGACCGACCAAGGCTATGTAGAGATCACCCGGTTTTATATCCCGGCTGTCAGTTGTAATTCCCGTCACAACAGGATTGACTTTTACACCTGACTCTTCGGTAAAACATTCTGCAAACCCCACCGGGTCAGGTAAGTTAATTCTCATGAAATATATTCCTTTACTGTTTCCACATCTGAATAAGGAATTCGTTCCCCTTTTATTTCCTGAAAATTTTCACGTCCTTTTCCCAATACAACCACAACATCTTCAGGTTTCATGGATTCAATTGCATGAATCAATCCGGATTTTCGATCTGGATAAATCGTAAAACAATTTGATGAAAATCCTGAAATAATATCAGCGGATATGTTGTCGGGGTCCTCATCCCTTGGATTATCCGGTGTTATGTAGCAGTGATTTGAGTATTTTTCGGCAATGGAAGCCATGATGGACCGTTTGCTTTTATCCCTGCTTCCACCTGCTCCGAATACGGAATGAATATGTCCATCCATTAATGTTTTTACTGTAGAAAAAACTTTTTCATACGCATCCGGTGTATGAGCATAATCAACGATAATTGTCCCTCCGGTTGAAGTTTTAAAGCGTTCCATTCTCCCGGGAACATGTGTACAATTTTTAATGCCACTTTCAATGGATGACTGATAAATTCCCATACTGTGGGCAGTTGCAACAGCCATTAAGATATTTTCTTTATTAAAATTTCCAATCAGGGGAGAGTCAATTTTATATGTTTTATGTCCTGCTCTTATTTTTCCAATGATACCGTCAAGATTGGAATGAGTTTCAGAAAATTGGATCATGTCCTGTGAGATTGTAGATGTTGATATAACGGGAGCAGGACATAATTTTTTTAACATTTTTCCATATTCGCAATCCAGATTAATAATAGCAGTTGCGTTAAGAGGAAGTGTTTTGAATAATTTAGCTTTTGCCTGAAAATAATCTTCCATAGTATGATGATAATCCAAATGATCTTGCGTTAAATTTGTAAAAACGGCATAATTAAATTCCACATCAGCCACTCGAAATTGATCAATTGCATGAGAGGAAACTTCCATAATTAGATGAGTTGTACCGTTTTGGATTAACTGGTTCATTGTTTCATGAAGATTGATAGGATCCATGGTAGTGAGATTTTTTCCCTCCTCATATTTTTTTGTTTTTAATCCCAATGTACCTAAAACAGCTGAATCTTTCCCATCAGCCCTTAAAATGGAATTCAAAAGAAATGCGGTTGATGTTTTGCCATTTGTACCCGTTATTCCCGTAATATTTATTTTTTTTGAAGGATTATCATAAAATTCTGATGCCAGTTTTGACAATGCTCTTCGGGGATTCGCCACAGATATGAGAGGAATGGAAACAGAACCAATATCTCTTCCGTTGATCAGTACAGCTGCTGCACCCTTATTAATCGCTTCATGTACAAATTGATGTCCATCTACGGATTGACCGGGGATTGCAATAAACAGATCTCCACTAACTACTTGTTTAGAATTGGTACATAATCTGCTGATTTTGATTTCGTCTTTTACTAAATTAAGTGGATTAATATCTTTTACTAACTCTGTGAGTTGTCTCGTCACTTTATTTAAGTCCAATGACACAGGTTGATCCACAGGTTTTATTAATATTCGGTTTCGGGGACTGCCAGTACACGATTCCAGAACCATGGACTGAATAGGTAAATCCACTTTCTTTTAATACCCTTCCTGCTTTTAATAAACTCATTTGACGTACATCCGGTACGATACATTCCATATTTTCAACCTTTACTGGAATGTTGAAAAGAATCGGATTTTGGATCTTTTCGGATAATTCTGTTGAGTTCGAAGCCCACAAATTGTTTTCGTGCAATTTATTTTTTTGTTCATGTTTATTTTGGAATGAGTCATCCATGTTTATAATTCTTTTGGCGACTTTTCGAAAAACCGGTGCTGCACCTGTACTACCCCAATGAAAGCCGGATTTTGGTTCATCAATAAGAATTAGTCCCAATAGGATAGGTTTTTCTGCAGGAAAGAACCCTACAAAATTTGAAATAAATTTTGTTTCTGAATACGACCCATTAATGTATTTCTGAGCTGTCCCGGTTTTTCCTGCAATATTCCAACCCTGAATTGAAGCAGATGACCCAGTACCAATTTTAACTGTTTTTACAAGAATATTTTTTAAAGTTTCCATTGTTTTTAATGAGGCAACTCTGCGTTGGACTTTAGAATTGTTATTTTCTTTTATCATCCCGCCATGACTCATAATCTGCTGTACAATTTCGGGTCTGAGTAAATATCCTCCATTAGCAATTGCAGAATACGCCGATGCTAATTGTAATGCAGTTACACTGATTTCCTGTCCCATAGCTATAACCCCTGGTGAAATTTTGCTCCAGTTTTGCAATTCTCGAATGAAGCCATTGGTTTCACCGGGTAAATTGATGTTTGTTTCAATCCCAAATCCAAATTTTTTAATATAATTGTAAAATAACTGAGTTTGAAGACGTTCCGTTATTTTTATAATTCCTACATTACTGGACTGTTCAAGGACTTGAGAAAATGTCAAAAGACCGTATTCCTCATGATCCCGAATTCGAATGTCATTGTAATAAAAACTACCATTTTCACAGTAGAATTCGTCATCAGAATTCACGATGTTTTTATCCAGGGCAGCAGTAGCTGAAACAATTTTAAAGGTGGAACCCGGTTCGAACTGGTCGGTTATGGCTCTGATTTTCTGGTTTTCCAATGGGAAGTCATTTGGGTGATTCGGATCAAAACAGGGAATGGAAGCCATAGCAAGAATTTCCCCGGTTTCCGGATTCATAAGGACACCGGTCGCACCTTTTGCATTTGTGGCATCCAATTGTTTTTTTAATTCGTCTTCCAAAATGCATTGATATTCAATATCCAATGTCAGTTGAATATTGGATCCATTCTTGGGATTTACAAATGGATAACTGTTATCCCGCTTACTTTTTCCTGTTCCTGAACGTTTTTTAATGATCCATCCCTGTGTTCCGGTTAAAACTGGGTCATATTGTTTTTCAATTCCGCTTAATCCCCGATTATCAGTATCAGTAAAGCCGATCACCTGACTTCCTGAAGAACCAAACGGATAATACCTGAAATAATTTTTCTTAATGATCACTCCGTATTTTTCAATCCTTAATAACTCGTCACACTGAGATTCAAGAATATTTCTTTCAAGATACACAAAGGAATCCTTAGATGATAATTTTTTTATATAATATGCTCGGGGTTTTTCCGTACATTGACTCAATAATTTAGCCACAGACTTCTTTTCAGTTATATCAGCGGGATTCCCGCATAAGGTAATATGAGAAATATTCCTGGTCAAAAGTACGTTATTTCGATCATAAATATTTCCACGGGATGCTTTTAAAATTTCTTTGTGTTGCCCCTGCAGAAACCCGTTGCCAATATAAAATTTATTATCAAGAACCTGAATTTGAAATAATCTGGCACTCAGCACACACCATCCAAGAATCACAAAACAAGAAAGTACAGTAATCCTTGTCCGATATTTCAGGAAAGATTTTGTCACAGACTGCTTAACTCATCCGGATTGATATGAATGGAAATGGATTCGGGTTTGGCAAATATCATTCCCCAGTTCATTCTTGCTTTTCGAGCGATTACATCCGGTTTTGACAATGCATCAATTTCACTTTGGAGGAGATGAATATCATTCTTTAATTCTTCAACTGTTTCTCTTTGGAAATCAAGGGAATATAATGAGTCATCAATTTCCGTATATACCCAAAGGTATAACACCAATCCTCCGATAGATAAACATGTGATGAGATAGAAAAATAGGGTATCAATTATATTCTGAACTTTTTTAGAACGACGTTTTTTATGTAGCATTTTTTTACTTAGGTCCTTTCTGCCGCACGAAGTTTTGCACTTCTGGAACGACTGTTTATACTTATTTCTTCCTGAGAGGGTGTTACTGGTTTTTTTGTAAGAATATTGACCAACTCTTTTTGCTTTAATTTTTTAAATGCATGTTTGACCAGGCGGTCTTCAAGGGAATGGTAACTGATAATAATAATTCTACCACCCTGGGAAAGGTGGTCAATGAATGAGCTTAAAAAATTGTCCAATATCTCCAATTCTTTATTAATTGCGATTCTGATTGCTTGAAACACCCTTGAGAAAGATTTTGTACGATTTGCAGGTGGTGTGGACTTCCGTATAATATTTATCAAATCGGAAGTCGTTTTTAAATTAGGTGATTGATGGATATGGTAAGCGATTTTTTTTGAGTAGCGTTCTTCACCAAAATCTTTCAAGATTTTTTCTAATTTTTTCAGCGTTAATTTTTTCAGGAACTCGACCGCAGGATTTCCATTGGATTGGTCAAAACGCATATCTAAAAGGGAATGTTGAGAATATGCAAATCCACGGTTTTCAGATTCCAATTGAAAAGAGGATAATCCTAAATCAAGCAAAATCCCGTCCACAGATTGTATTCCTTCCTTTTGTAAAATATCAGAAAGGTGATGATATGAATTATGATGTAAAGAAAGTTGAGTATGAGATACGGAGAATTTCTGATGACACATATCCAATACTTCAACATCTCTGTCAATTCCTATTATTTTCCCATTTGAGGATAAGCTGAAGAGAATATGTCCGGTGTGTCCTCCCTGACCGATAGTTCCGTCTACATAAATGAGATTGGGTTTTATATCCAGATAAAATAACACTTCCTCCACCATAACCGGAACATGATGAAGTATTGAGTGCATTACAGGATGATCTTTTCAGCCAATTCATTAAATGCTTCGTTATTCTGGGAAGATACTTGTTTATCAAAATTTTTCAATAGACCCGGATCCCAAATTTCAATTTTATTTATCATCCCGATTATGGTCACATGGCGGTCAATTTCAGCATAATTTATTAATTCAGATGTGAGAAGAATACGCCCCTGTTTGTCATAAGTTACGGTAGAGGAAAATCGAGAATATTCTCTAGTAAATGCACGGCTGACCTGAGATGATGCCTGTTCTTTAAGTTTCGCCAGAACTTTATTCCATTCTATCAGTGGGTAAACCCAAATACATTGGTCCATTCCCTTGGTAATAGCGAATGAATTATCATTTTCCGGTGATAATGTTTGCCGGAATTTAGCCGGTATATTGACCCTGCTTTTGGGGTCAACAGTGTAGGAGTATTCTCCTGTAAATGTATTTGGACTATGAGACATTATGGATTAACGAAAGGGATAACTACCCACTATTACCCACAAGTCTAATAACATTACCCACTCAAATCAAAATAAATTTTAAAAATAAATAATAAAATTTGGTAAAAAAAAGGAGAGGTACAAAAAAAGATTGATTTACATAAATTAATCCCTTTCAGAATGTTGGAGAAGAAAAAGAGGTATTACTGTATTTGAGTATACTGTCTAACAGAATAAGCAGGGGGATCAGCAGTAATTTTTATTTTTATGGGATCCAGGAAATTCTGGAATTGATCTAAAGTGATTTTTTCAGATTCTCCATTGATGGCAAGAGTTACATTTTGGGTATGTTCGAGTATAAGAGTTAATGTGCTGTCAGTGTAAAATGATTTTTTTTCTCCGCTTTTTAATAAAACCTTTGAAAAACCAGTTGTATCGTATGAAACCATTACAGTTAACTGACTAACAGTTTTGACAACTAAAGAATAGGGAGGAATAAAATCAAGTTGCTGTTCTTCTTTATAAATCTCAAAATAATTGGTGTTTAAATTATTGATAAATTCTGTTGGTGTTAGTTTAACGACGGTATTATCAGGTTTATCAGCTGGATTTGTAATTTTATGGATGATGATCAATCCAAATATCCAGAAGGAGAGAAGTAGAATACTCTTGATGACTTTTTCCCGATTTATTTTTGGAGATTTTTTGGGGTGAATGATCTCCTTTTCTGATTTGGGTAGCGGTTCTGTTTGTCGTTTTTCAGGTTTATTATGTCTTTTTCTTCCCTTAACTTTTGAAGGTTCCCCATCACTAAATTGTTCAAATTGATCTAATAATTTTTCCGGATCTAAACCAATTTCAGTTCCATAAGCTCGTAAAAATAATCGAATATAAGGTTCAGGAAGAAGATCGAATTGTCCATTTTCAATTGCTTTTAAAAATTTAATATTTATTTTTGTCCGATTGTGAATTTCTTCTAGTTCAATCCCCTGCTGGAGCCGTGTGTCTTTGAGTATTTTATAAAAATCGGACATAATTTCAGTGGGGAATTTAAACTGTTTATCTCAACAGTAAATATGTAAATGATGTTATGACAAAATAGAAAATATTTAATTTCCTCTGACACATATTATTAGGATTATACCTGTATTCATCCACTGGATTCTCCGCCTTTGTTTAGTACCGTTGGACAAGCTTTAATAAACCAGAATGACAAGCAATTATTGACTTGAAAAAACCTCTTACTGTTTTACAATTCAAATCCCAATCGGATAAAATAATTTTAATGCTTTAAAAACTGAAAAACTCAACTCCAAATGAGTGATAGATATGACAGGAATGAAAATAATTGTATTTTTATTCTGACAAAAATGGGATAGTAAAAAGGAACAAATCCAAATTAAATCTCCACCTGTAATCCTCTCCGCATAGGGAAGGACAATGAAAAACACCCACTGTCATACCCGTGACGGTCACTGTGCTAATAGAACTCAATATGTTTTCCATAGTTCACTATACTCTATCAACATTAAATCTCCACCTGTAATCCTCCCCGAATCGAGGAGGATTATGAATAAACACTGTCATTCCAGCCGGAGCGAAGCGGAGAGCAGGAATCCAGAGAACCTGAGTTTTTTGTTAAACATTTTTTGGATTCCAACAATTTTTGTAAACTGGATTCCCTCCTGCGGAAGGATGACAGAAGGTGAGGGAATGACATAAAAATCATAATTAGAAAATCTTTTAACACATATAAAAAAAACAGTAAAATTGTAGGCTATACACAAATCCTTTTTATATGTTTGATAAAATTACTAAAAAATTTGACGCTGTATTCCGGTCTTTAAGAGGGTTGGGAAAGATCACAGAGACGAACATTCAATCCACGGTTCGGGACATACGTATCATTCTATTGGAAGCGGATGTGAATTACGGGATCGTAAAATCATTTATTGAAAAGGTGAAATCCCGTGCCGAAGGAACTAAAGTGATCAAATCCATTAAACCCGGTGAGCAGTTCATTAAAATTATTCATGACGAATTGGTATCTTTATTAGGAGGTGCAGTTTCACCGTTAATTTCTGGAAATAAAAAACCAAAAATAATATTATTGGCAGGATTGCAGGGATCCGGGAAGACAACCACTGCGGTAAAAATAGCAATGCACTTGAAAAATAAGGGGTTTACAAGTCTGATGGCAGGTGCGGATGTGTATCGTCCTGCGGCAATTGACCAGCTAATAACTCTGGGAAAGCAAGCAGATATTCCTGTTTTTTCAAAGGGTAAATCTGATCCGGTCGTTATTTGTCAGGAAGCGATTTCTGAAGCAGATTCACTTGGTCTTGATTATGTAATTTTGGATACTGCAGGACGTTTACATGTGGACGGAGAAATGATGGAAGAAATTCAGTCTATCCAGGAAAAAACACACCCGGATGAGACATTATTTGTTGTAGATGGTATGACAGGTCAGGATGCGGTACATTCAGCTAAAATATTTTCAGAAACACTTTCACTCACAGGGACTGTTCTCACAAAAATGGAAGGAGACAGCCGTGGCGGTGCAGCCGTCTCGGTGACTGAAGAAACAGGAGCACCGATAAAATTTCTTGGAGTTTCAGAAAAAATTGATGGATTGGAAGTGTTTGACCCGAAAAGGATTGCAGATAGAATTTTAGGGTTTGGAGATGTAGTGTCATTGGTGGAAAAAGCACAGACCTCCATTGATAATGAGGATAGACAATCCATTCAAAAAATAGTTTCGGGAAAAGAATTTGATTTAAATGATTTTATATCCCAACTCAGACAAATAAAAAAAATGGGTTCACTAAAACAAATTGTTGGAATGTTACCGGGAGTGAACAGAAAAATGATGAAAAAGATGAATGTGAATGAGAAGCAATTGATTTGGACAGAAGCAATAATCCAATCCATGACAATTCAAGAACGAACCCAACCAAAATTAATTAACGGCAGTAGACGAATACGGATCTCAAAAGGATCAGGAAGGTCCGTTCAAGAAGTAAATCAGTTAATAAAAGAATTTTTTCAAATACAAAAAATGATGAAAAAGATGACCAGAAAAACATTTCCCCAGATGAGAAAATCCGGATCACATTTTATGACAGTTAATTAAGGAGACGATTTTGGCTACTCGAATACGATTAAAACGATTAGGACGCAAGAACAGACCTTTTTACCGCATCATTATCATTGATTCAAGAAAAAGACGTGACGGTGCTGCCATTGAAGAAGTTGGATGGTATGATCCAATTATAAATAATGATAAGAATTTTACCCTGAAAGAAGATCGCATTTTACATTGGCTTTCTCAGGGAGCACAACCTTCTGATGTTGTGAAGAATATGATGTCAAAAACAGGTTTGTCCCATAAGTGGCACTTAATGAAATTGGGATTAAGTGATGATGAAATAGAAAAAAATATGCAAAAATGGCAATTGGACAGAGAATTAACTTTGAAACGCCGTGCAGAAAAAGCAATGGAAAAATCTGCTTTACAGAAGAAAGAATCTGAAAAAGAGAAAGAAGTAGGCGAAGAAGTGAAGGTTGTTGTTGAAACAGAAATTGAAGAGAGTGAGTCTCAGGAAACTGATTCCGATGTAAAAACTGAAGAAATTACTGAAGAATCAACAGATGAATCTGATAAAAAGGTGAGTGAAGAAGAAAGTGAAACCGAATCAGGGGAATCCTCTGATTCTGATGATGAAACTACGGATGAAGATTCAAAAGGTGAAGATACTGACAAAGGATCGGAAATAGAAGATGCTGATGAAGTGACAGAAGAAAAGGGTGTTGCCGATGATGAAACTACGGATGAAACGGATGATGAAGACTCAGAGGAGGGTAGAGAAAAGGTTGACGTTGAGGATGATGCAGAAGGAGATACTGAAACGAAAGAATCTGAAAATGAAATAGAATCCACAGATGATTCTGACGATGAAGTGAGTGAAGAAGAAAGTGAAACCGAATCAGGGGAATCCTCTGATTCTGATGATGAAACTACGGATGAAGATTCAAAAGGTGAAGATACTGACGAAGGATCGGAAAAGGAAGATACAGATGAAGTGACAGAAGAAAAGGATGTTGCCGATGATGAAACTACGGATGAAACGGATGATGTTGATTCGGATGATGAAGACTCAGAAGAGGGTCAAGATAAGGTTAACGCTGAGGATGACGCTGAAGGAGATACTGAAACGAAAGAATCTGAAAATGAAATAGAATCAACAGATGATTCTGACGATGAAGTGAGTAAAGAAGAAGGTGAAACTGACGCAGGAGATTCTTCTGATACTAATGATGGTTCTTCAGATTCGAAGAAGAGTAAAAAGGAAAAAAAGGCAGATTCAAATGATGAAAAAGGTAATTCCAAAAAGAATGAAAAATCGTCAGATTAAACAATAGGGATTAAGGAATTAAACCAAAAGGAGACATACGATATGAAGGATTTTATTGAAATGGTTGTTAAACAGTTAGTGGATAAACCGGACGAAGTTGAAGTCAACGCTGTTGAATCTGAAAAACGAATTATCTATGAACTGATGGTTGGTGAAGGCGACTACGGCAAGGTCATTGGAAAAAAAGGAAAAAATATTGGTGCAATTAGGTCTCTCATATTCGCAATTAATGCCAAGGAAGGCGGTAAACGTGCAAGACTGGATGTAATTGACAGATAGAATTAATGAAAAAACTGTTTGCAATTGGAAAAGTAACTAAAGTGTCAGGTCTCAATGGAGAAGTGAGGTGTAAACCATTATCCCGATATTTTGATGAGTATATTGATGAAAAACCTCTTTTTTTGGGATTTTCTGAATCAACAAATAAAGCGATTGAATTAGAATCAGTTATTCCATCAGGGAAGCACCCAAGATATCGTTTTTCCGGTGTGAATACGACAAAATCAGCTCAATCTTTAATTGGTCAATTTGTGTTTGCAGGAGTTTCAGAACATGATCAAATCAATTGGATATCTGAGGAATTAATTGGATTTGAAGTCGTGACCACAGAAAGCAAATGGGTGGGAATTCTAAAAGAAATTCTTTGGCTTCCTTCAAATGATGTATATGTTATTCAAAAAGAAAATCGGGAATTCCTGGTTCCGGTCATACCGGAGATCGTCCGACATCTTGATTGGGAATGTGAGGTTTTGGTCATTTCTCCCATGGAAGGACTTCTGGATTGAAACGATTTGCAATCATAACACCGGTTCCGGAGCTTGTGAATACAATAATTCAGGAAACAATTATAAGAAAATCGGTGGAAAATGGAATAGCGGAGATTCAAGTGGTTAATTTACGAGATTTCACAAAAGGAAATTACCGTCAGGTTGATGATGAACCTTATGGCGGTGGTGAAGGAATGGTGATGATGGCAGAACCGTTTTTTAAAGCAATCGATCATACCATCTCTTCATGGAAGGAATTTGATAATGTTCGGATTATTTATCCAACACCTCAAGGTGAACTTTGGTCCCAAAAGACTGCTCGGGAATTTAGTAATGAGGGGAACACTATTTTTCTTTGCGGTCATTACAAAGGAATTGATGAACGGGTAGTTGAAAAATATGTAACTCATGAGTTTTCCCTTGGAGATTACGTCATATCAGGAGGGGAATTGTCTTCAATGGTGATGCTGGACAGCATTATCCGTATGGTTCCCGGAGTCTTAAACTCATTCGAATCAGCACTGTCTGACTCCTTCATGAATGGACTGCTGGATGTGCCGTATTATACCAGACCAAGAGAGGTTGATGGAATACCGGTTCCAGAAGTTTTGTTAAACGGAAACCACAAACAAATTGATTCCTGGCGGGAAAAGAAAAGGGAAGAACGTACTGCTTCCAGAAGGAAAGATTTATGGGAAAAATATAATTCCGAGAGAAGTAATGGAGAAAAACATGAACAAAATATATGAAGCAACAAAAGAGTATTTAAAGGATGACCTTCCACAATTCAGAGCAGGGGACAGGGTTTCAATTGACTACCGTGTTATTGAAGGTGGAAAAGAACGAATACAAAAATTTCAAGGAGATGTGATCAGTAAAAAAGGTGGGAATTTAGAAGCAACATTCACCGTACGGAAAATTTCAGGCGGTGTGGGAGTCGAAAGAATATTCCCGCTTCATTCGCCTATGATAGCTAAAATAGAAGTGTTACGCAGAGGAAAAGTACGCAGGGCAAAATTAAATTATCTTAGAAAATTAAAAGGAAAAGCTGCCCGGATATCAGAACTGAGATAACCGGAGTATTCCGTAAAATTTACCCTCACAATTTTTGTTTATGTGAGGGTTTTTTATTTTTAATATAGATTCCGGAATGAACAATTGAGTCATAAAGAGAAAATAATTTTAGGCATCACAACTGGTTCCCATATGAGCGTTCACAGTATGATGCTCATTTTTCCTACGATTTTGCTGGTTTTGAAAAATGAATTTTCCACAGGACTGGCGACTTTGGGATTAATTGCGTCAATCAGTACTTTTATGTATGGTTTAGGATCTTTACCCACCGGTTTTCTGGAAAGAAAATACGGTGCTCCTACTCTACTTTTAGTCTATCAAATCGGAACTATTATTTCTACACTTTTCATTGCCAATTCTCATTCGTTGGTAACATTAACCATAGGGTTGATTTTTGCAGGACTTTTTGCCAGTATTTATCACCCTGCTGGACTGACCATGATTTCCCATCACTCTAAGAAATTATCCAAAGGAATGGCGATTCATGGAATTGGCGGTTCGGTGGGGCTTGCATTGGGACCTTTGATCGGTGCCGGGTGTACGGAACTTGTTTCCTGGAGATTTGCCTATATTACGATTTCAATTGTGAATTTATTATTATTTATTTTTACGCTAATATCTTTAAAATATTGGCGTGACACACCCCATTCAATTCCCAAGGATGAAATAATCAAGAATAAAACCAATAAACCAGCTCTGAAGTATTATTATATGGTTTCAGTTTTAATGGGGTTTACTTTTACAGGATTTACGACGTTTATGCCTACCCATTTTGCTATTGAAACCCGAACAATTATTCAAGGTTTTTCAGATACACTGAGAGGCGGGATGTTTACCAGCCTTGTTCTTTTATCAGGAATTATCGGACAGGCAATGGGAGGCTGGGCTGGAGAAAGGTTTTCATTGACAAAATATTTGTTTTGGATTGTTTTATTGAACATTCCCTTTTTAATTTTAGTGGGGTTGGTTTCAAATTATTGGCTTATCGGTTCAGCATTACTTCTGGGAATTATCCATTTTAACTGGCAGCCCGTTGCGAATTCCCTCATTGCTCATCTTACCCATTCAACTCACAGGGGATTGGGATACGGAATTAATTTTTTCCTGAATATCGGGATCGGAGCAGGAGCAGCTGCAATAGGTGGATTCATTGCAGAGAAATTCGCAGTAACTTATATATTTCCCGTGATGGGTGCTGTGTTGTTACCTGCTTTAATTTTAAGTTGGATTTTAATTGGAAAAGTGGAAGAAATATAGACATATTTTGGTGGGAATTTTCCCTTAATTTAGAATGAATCAAATACAATTAAAAACCTTGCCCTCTATTTCTGAAGTATTACTTGAGGTAATGCGATTAACAGATATTGATCAAAGGATATTAACACTTTGGATTAATGAAATATTAGCCGAATTCAGGTCCTCTGCAAAAAAAGGGAAATTACAAATTGACAGACAAAAAATTATTCAGGATATCGTTTCGAAAGTAATAGAAAAGTCGAAAGGAAGTTTAAGACCTGTTATTAATGGAACGGGAATCGTTCTTCATACAGGATTGGGACGGGCACCCATCCACCAGAAAATTATTAGGGAAGCCTCAAAATCACTGGAAGGATATTCAAATTTAGAATTGAATTTGGAGTCTGGTAAAAGGGGAAATCGTCAGTCTCATATTACGGATTATTTAAGAGCTGTAACCGGTGCAGAATTTGCTATGATTGTGAATAATAATGCTGCAGCAGTTTTATTGGGTATCAACACATTGGCGGAAAAAAAGGAAGTGATCGTTTCCCGAGGGCAGGAAGTGGAAATAGGGGGATCATTTCGAATCCCAGACATCATAGAAAAAAGCAGGGGAATATTGAGGGAAGTCGGAACAACCAACAGAACCCACAGAAAAGATGTGGAAAATGCTATAAATTCCAAAACAGGACTTTTGCTTTGGGTACACACATCCAATTATAAAATCCATGGATTTACAAAAGATTTATCTCTTGAAACTCTTGTGGAAATTGGGAAGAAAAAACGGATTCCTGTCATGGCGGATTTAGGCAGTGGGGCTCTTGAGAATATTTCAGAGTTGGGGCTTCCCATGGAATTTCCGGTACAGGAAATTGTAAAGATAAAACCTCAACTTATTACTTTTTCAGGAGATAAATTATTGGGAGGACCTCAAGCAGGTATCATGTTAGGATCCAGAAGACTCATACAAAAATGCAATCAAAATCCCATTTACCGAACGGTAAGATGCGATAAATTCACGATTTCCCTGTTAGAAGAAACATTAAAATTATTTGGAAGGAAAAAACACGTGAAACACAATTTAGCATTGTCTTTATTGGCAACTTCCAGAAAACAATTATTTCTGCGGGTAAATCGTGTGTTGGATTCACTCCCTAAAAACCTTATTCGATCCTTTGGTATTTCCGCTGTTGAAACAAAGGTTGAGGCTGGCAGTGGTTCCCTTCCCGTAAAATCCTTACCCAGTGCTGCTCTGGTGTTTTCAACAAAAAAAATAAAATCTACGGCGTTAGCGATAAAATTCAGGATAGGTGATCCTCCTATGATCGGATTCATTCACGGGAATAAATATTATATTGATTTTAAATCTGTTCTTCCAAAACAGGACAAAATTATCATTCAGCTTATTAAGAATACCCTTTCATGAATCAGATCGTCATCGGTACTGCAGGGCATATTGATCACGGCAAAACAGCCCTTGTGAAAGCTCTGACCGGGGTTGATACCGATAGACTGGTTGAGGAGCAGAAACGGGGAATGACCATCGATTTGGGATTTGCATTTTTAAATGACCGTATTACCATCATCGATGTTCCCGGTCATGAGCGCTTTATACGGAACATGGTAGCGGGTGTATCTACCATTGATTTTGTCATTTTGGTGATTGCTCTGGATGACGGAATCATGCCCCAGACGATGGAGCATTTACACATTATTGATTTATTAAGAATTCCCGATGGTGTCATCGTATTAACCAAATCTGATTTGATTAAGGATGATCAATGGGTGGATCTGGTTAAGGAAGAAATCAGAGAAAAAACAAAAGGAACAATCTTAGAAGGTAAACCCATCATTAAGACCTCAGTTCAGACCAATGAAGGAATTCAGTCATTGCATGATTTATTGACTTCTTTGGAGGGAGTTAAGGAAAAGAACCAAGATGATGAAACTTTCAGATTACAGGTTGATCGAGTCTTTCAAAAAACCGGATATGGATTAATCATCACCGGGACGGTACTCTCAGGAAATCTGAAAATTGGGTCATCAGTTGGAGTTCAACCATCAAATAAAAGTGGAAAAGTCAGGGGACTCCAGAGTCATGGTGAGCCGGTTGATTTTGTATCTAAGGGAGATAGGGCAGCGGTCAATTTGACTGGAGTTGAATTGGTTCATGTCTGGCGTGGATCAGAACTTGTGACGCCCAAGTCCATTCAAGCTGCTCAGCGAGCCATTGTCCATATAAAATTAATTAAAACTACAAAATGGAAAATAAAAGCGCATCAGCGAATTCGAGTTCATTTAGGAACATCGGAATCATTGGCTAAAATTGTTTATATACCTAAAACAATTTCTGCAGGGGAATCCATAAACGCAGTTTTGGAATTTAATAAACCGATATCCACAGCATTGGATGACCGTTTTATTATCCGGGCTTATTCTCCCATGGATACAATCGGTGGAGGGAAAATATTGGATCGAGATCCGGAAGGGACTTGGAAAAAAATAAAAGTTAAATGCCATCAACTATCTGAACAGCAAACAGAACGATTTCCTCAATTTATTACTTACTCAGAAAATGCACCAAGATCAGTAACGTTTTGGGCGGAAAAATTCTCAAGATCCAAGGAGTACATGCTCTCCTTGATCGAATCTAATCAGTTGATAAACGAAAAAAATATGGTATTTTCAGAAATAGGAGTAGGTCATGCACAAAAAGCGATTAATAATTTTTTAACAACTTTTCATAAGAAAAATCCATATCGTGCATTTATTAATTCGGAATCTGTGCGGAATGAGTTGGAATTCAGTCGACCATGGTTTGATTACATTATTGCAAAATTAGACGGAACGGAAATTACAATTCAAAAAGGAGGTTTGGCTTTAAAAACTAACAAAATGGAATTGAAAAATCAGGATAAGAATACTCTTGATCAAATCAAACTTCTTTTACTCCAAAACAAATTTGTCCCGGTTTCTATTAAAGAAATTGGAGAAAAAATCCGGTGTGAACCGGAACAAATTCTTGAATTCCTGCATGTATTAAAACGACAGGGGAATTCACTGGACATTTCCAACCATCTGTGGATGAGTAAACCGGATTTGGATCAGTTGATTGAAAAACTTGATGATCACTATAATTCAAATGAAATTCTCAGTGTAGGGGAGTTTAAATCAATGACGAATCTTACACGGAAAACTGCCATTCCTCTTTTGGAATATTTAGATAAATCCGGTATTACATTCCGAAGAGGAAATGAACGCATTCAGGGATCGAAATTTCCCTCAAAATTCGAACGGGTGTGAACAGAAACTTTGCCATGAATGATTCACCGATAATGCAGGACATAAAAGAAAATAATACACAAAACATGTTTACCGGTACTCCCCTCATGCGGCAATACGGTGAGGTGAAATCCAAATATCCTGACAGTATCGTGTTGTTCAGAATGGGAGATTTTTTTGAAACCTTCAATGAAGATGCAAAAATAACATCAAAAATTTTGGGTATCGTATTGACGAAGAGGGCGAACGGTGCTGCTGCTGATGTTCCTTTGGCTGGATTTCCGCATCGTGCTTTAGATAATTACCTTCCTAAAATTGTTAATGCAGGACATAAAGTAGCCATCTGCGAACAAGTGGAAGATCCCAAATTAGCAAAGGGCATTGTAAAACGTGAGGTGATTGAAGTTGTATCTCCCGGTACTTTGGCACCGGATGAAGAGTCACTACAAAAGTCAAATAATTTTATTGTTTCCCTGACTTTTTCACACGATAATGTTGGCTATGCGGTACTGGATCAATCTACAGGAGAGTTTTATGTGGGGGAATCTTCTGGAGACAATTTAAGTGAATCCCTTCGACAATTTGCACCAAGGGAAGTGATAATAGCGGAGTCCCAAGCTTATATCACATCAAATTGGTACAAAAAATTAAAACCGTATATTTCCAGAGTTGATGATTGGGTTTTTGATTACGATCACGGATACAGGCTCTTGTCAGATCATTTTGAAACCCCGTCTCTAAAGGGATTTGGTTGCGAGGAGTATCGTTTAGGAATATGCGCTGCCGGTGCGATGATGTATCAATTGAAGCATAACCTCAATTCACCATTAAATCATATTTCAAGCATAAAACCCATTTTAAAAGACTCAATCATGGGGTTGGACAGTTTTACAATGAGGAATCTGGAAATATTTAACTCCCTGTCCACTCAAGGTACACACGGAACATTAACAAGTATTCTGGATGAAACAGCTTCACCGGGAGGTGGAAGATTGTTGAAAAAATGGCTCCACAATCCGTTGACTGACATGGAGCGATTGAATAACCGGGTCAATATTGTTGATTCGTTCACAAAGGAAAAATCTATTCTTCATTTTCTGAGAGAACTTTTGGCAATAACATCTGATCTTGAAAGAATTTTGGGGAGAATCAATCGGTCCAAAGCCTCACCCAGGGACTTATTGGGACTAAAAAATACATACGAGTTTATTAGTGAAATATTGAGAAAACTCAAAGAATCGGAGGTGTTAAATCCACTAAAAATTAATGAGTGGTTTGGAGATACTGAACCGTTGATAAATACCATCAGATCCAAACTCAACGAGGAAGCACCTGCAACTTTAAAACATGGCGGGATCATTGCTAAGGGAATTAATTCTGAATTGGATGAACTGCGATTACTGGCGAAAGATGGTTCCGAATGGATATCTCAATTACAAAATTCTGAACGGGAAAGAACCGGTATTTCATCACTGAAAATAGGATATAACAAGGTATTTGGATATTATATTGAGGTGACGAAAACTCACTCGGAAAAAGTCCCTCCTGAATATATTCGAAAACAAACTCTGGTAAATGCAGAACGATACATTATTCCCGAGTTAAAGGAATATGAAGAGAAAATTCTAAGTGCGGAAGAAAAATTATCAGAGATAGAGAACCGTTTATTCTATGAGTTGTGCGATGAAATTATATTAGAAGCTCTTTCCATACAGAAAAATGCTGAAAACCTGAATAAACTGGATGTTTTAACTACCTTTGCAATTCTGGCAATTCAAAATAAATATGTGAAACCCAGTTTTACGGAAAAACCCATTCTGAAATTGAAAAAATCACGCCATCCCGTGGTGGAAAAACTCTTACCTGTCACCGAAAAGTTTATTCCGAATGATCTTGCAATTGACACGGAAAAAAATCAAATTCATTTAATTACCGGTCCGAATATGGCGGGAAAATCCACATATTTAAGACAGGTTGGACTCATTGTGATTATGGCTCAAATCGGGTGTTTTGTCCCTGCTGAAGAAGCCGAGATCGGAATCGTTGATCATTTGTTTACCCGAGTAGGAGCCAGTGATAATTTAGCCGGAGGAGAAAGTACTTTTTTAGTAGAGATGATCGAAGCAGCAAATATTCTGAATAATGCAACCCAAAACAGTCTGATTCTTCTGGATGAGGTGGGCAGAGGGACTGCAACATTTGACGGTTTGTCCCTCGCTTGGGCGATTACAGAATATTTACACGAGAATTCACATGTAGCTGCCCGAACACTGTTTGCAACACATTATCATGAGTTAACCGTTTTGGAAGATTCTTTGGATAGATTGTCCAATTATCATGCAGAGGTTAAGGAGTATAAAGATAAAATCATTTTCCTTCGAAAAATTATCTCTGGAGCAGGAGATAAGAGTTACGGAATTCATGTGGCAAAAATGGCAGGACTTCCAAAGTCAATAATTCAGCGTGCCAATGAAATCCTTTTACAACATATCAATCAATCGAAAGGAAACCAGTTTCAAAGTGACATATCCGGTACAATCACGCAAGAAATTTTATTCGATATTGAAGAGAAAAAATTAAAAGAAGAATTGAGTAGTGTAGATGTTAATTCCATGACACCCATAGAAGCCCTGCAAATGCTGTTTGATTTAAAATCCAAATATAAGTCCTGATGAGAAAACAAATTTTCAACAAAATCATTTTGTTATCACATCTCAATATTTTGCCCTTTATATCACCTGTAAATGCCGGAAATTCTGTATTTCACACCGTCATTGATGCGCCGGCTCTTGCTGTAGGAAATGCACTTACAGGTGCACGGTTTTCCCATGATTCCGGATTAGCTAACCCTGCACGAATAAATCAATTCAAACCGGGTGCTTTTTCATTTTCAAGTGAATCTCGATTTTCCGGTACATTATCCAGAGAAATATTCGCTTATCGAAGTCTTTCACACCCTTTTAAATTCATTTTTATACATGAAGGAGTTTATGACATTCCCGACACACGTTTTGCATTAGAAGATTGGAATGGTGATGGTGTAATAAACGGAAATGAAAGGTTGATTACCCATCAAATTTCCTATTTCAACCAACAACGTTTCGGTTTGATGCTCCAACGTGGGGTTGAATGGAATGATTGGATGATTGGGTTGGGATTTCAATCATACATCACGTCACTTTTAGATGAAAATGGTTATGGATTTACAATCAATAGCGGGATATTCAGACAATGGACTTCATCCTTTTCCGTGGGATTGGAAATAAAAAATATTGAGATTTTACCAATGAAGTGGACCACCGGATATCGGGAATCCTGGCCACTGGAGATTTTTATAGGGGGAAGTATAACACCAGTAATTCAATATTCGTGGTGTGATATTAATCTCTTTTTTGATGGAGGACTCCGACTCAAAGAACGAACCCTTGATGATGATTTTCATTTTTACAGTCATGGCGGTATAATTCGGTACGGAATTGAATTGAATGCAGATGAAATATTTGCATTGAGAATTGGCAGATCTGGAAAAGGAAAACTATCTATGGGCTTCAGTGTAAATTCAGAAAAATACACAATTAATTATACTTTAAGCACAATTCAGGAATGGGGTGTACATTCTACCGGTCATGTTTTTACATTTTTGATGGATGTTGAAACGATAAAAAAATGGTTTGATTAATGACAATTAAAAACGATTGAATGGGTCGAATTATCTTAATAATTTTGTGGACTGTATTCGGAATGAAAAATGATTAAAAGTATGTCAGGATTTGGACAGGGAACTGCCCAAATGAAAAAGGGAACATGCATTGTATCTGTAAGAGCCTTAAACTCGAGATATTTAGACATAAAATTATCTGGTGTAGATGGGTATCCGGATTTAGACCATTCAATACGAAATAAAATAAGAGAAAAATTGGAAAGAGGAAGCGTCCAACTCAATGTGAATTTAGATCTCGGAATAAATGGAAAGAATCATATCCAGTTTAATCAAAATAGATTTGAACAAATTGATAAAATATTATTTACCATCCAAAAAAAATACGGCAGGCACATGAATATGGCTGATGTAATCACGTCAAAAGATTTATTTATGGATGGTCCTGAAATGGAAATTGACAGTTCGGCAATTCTAAAAGCCATCAACCTTGCACTGATTCAGGTAGATTCTATGAGAATTGAAGAAGGGAAAAAAACTGGGGAACATTTGACATCTTTATTGAATGAAATAGTTGAATTCATTGAAGGTTTAAAAGAAAAAACTAAAATATTGATTGAAAAGAAAATCATTAAATATAGAGAAAAAATTAAGGATATGATTGAAGGAATGCCATTGGAAGAATCTCGATTTAGTATGGAGATTGGGATATTAGCAAATAAATCGGATGTGTCGGAAGAATTATCCCGCAGTTTAAGCCACGTAGATCAATTCAGGCAATTGATGCAGTTAGATGAACCGGTTGGAAAACGATTGAATTTTCTTACTCAGGAATTAAACCGGGAAGTCAACACTTTAGGTGTAAAAATCGCCGATGTTGCTGTGAGTCGGGATGTCATAGACCTAAAATCCAGAATAGAAAAAATTAGAGAGCACGTCCAAAATATTTTATGAAATTAATCTACACGATATCTGCTCCATCCGGAACCGGAAAATCCACTTTATGTAAGGCAATTCTGAAAGAAATTTCTGAGCTATCATTTTCAGTTTCATATACGACCAGACTTCAAAGAGTAAAAGAAATAGATGGATTGGATTACAATTTTATCAGACATTCAGAATTTCAATCAATGATTGAAAAGGATCAATTTGCCGAATATGAAGATGTACATGGGCAGTTTTACGGTACTTTGAAATCTTCGTTGGAAGATTCAATAATAAAAGGAGATCCATTATTGCTGGAATTGGATGTGAAAGGAGCGATGTCTATAAAAGCATTATACCCTGATCAAACCCTGTCAATTTTTGTAAAACCTCCCAGTGAAGATATACTGCGATTAAGATTGGAAAGTCGTGGAACAGATGATAAAAAACTAATTAAGAAAAGATTAACCCGAATTCATATGGAACTTGAGTATGGAAAAATGTTTGATGTCAGTTTCATAAATGATGATCTGGGCACGGCAATCAAAGAATTAAAACATATTATATTAACAGAACTAAAAGGAAAAATACATGAATATTAAATCAATTTCATTTAAAAATATTGAATCCAAAACAAAGAATATCTACGAAGCTGTCGTGGTTATTTCTCAAAGGGCTCGTCAGATTTTACATGACAGGCTGGTTGAAAAAATGTTGAGGGGAAATACTGAAGAAGAATTTGGTGTATTGGATGAAATACCTGATTATGAATCAACAGTTCATTTAGAGAAACCATCCAGCGTCGCAGTGGAAGAATTTTTAAATGGTGATCTAAGTTGGGGAAAACCTGGAGAAGAGGAAGACGCATAGCAGTGGCAGAATCCCATTTGATCAAGGATTCGATCCGTTTTTTAGAACAGACAAAAGAACTGTTTGGTTCTACATTGTACGGAAAATCAACAATGAATGAAATGGGGATAACACAATTGGATACTTCCTTTCCAGCTCGATTAGATGAATTTGGAAATTCTATTTCCGGTTGTCAGAAATGCAATTTAGGACAGCACAGAGATAAATTTGTATTTGGTGTAGGTGACCCTCATGCGGATTTAATGCTTGTGGGAGAAGCACCGGGAAAAGAGGAAGACTTGAAAGGAGAACCCTTTGTAGGGAGGGCAGGAAAATTGCTGGATAAAATATTATCTGCTATCAAAATGACTCGCCATAAAAATGTATATATCTGCAATGTGTTAAAATGCAGACCTCCTCAAAACAGAGATCCACTACCGGATGAAGTTGAAAAATGTGAACCCTATCTCCTGCATCAGATCAATTTGATCAAACCAAAACTGATCGTTGCATTAGGGAGAATTTCCGGAACAACCCTGTTACGGGTTGATGACACTCTCAAGTCCATGAGAGGGAGATTACACGATTATCACGGTACTCCTTTGTTGGTAACTTATCATCCCGCAGCACTTTTACGAAATTCCAATTTAAAACCATATACTTGGGAAGACTTTCAATTTATCCGTGATTTTATTAATAAAAAGAGCTAATGGCAGCAGATAACCAATCCACTACATTAAAGGCACCTCCCCAATCTTTGGAAGCGGAAGCTGCTGTATTAGGAGCCATGCTTTCCAGCAGGGAAGCTGTGAGTAAATCCTTACAATGGTTAAAACCCGATCATTTTTACAAAACAGCACATCAAAAGATTTTTTCTGCAATGGTTTCATTATTTAACGACAGCGAACAAATTGATACCATCTCTGTTTCTGATATTCTAAAAAAACAAAAAGTACTTGAATCGGTGGGAGGAGCTTATTTTCTCACGGGATTGGTAGAATCTATTCCAACTACGGCAAATGTAGAAAGTTATGCAAAGATCGTACTGGAAAAATCTTTATTAAGACAATTAATTAAAGTTGCTCAGGAATTATCAAATGAAGCCTATGATGATCATCGAAAAGCAGAGGACATTTTAGACCGGGTTGAACAATCAATTTTTTCGATCACTCAATCAGGTTTAAGAGGTGGCTTTCAGCCCATAGACAAAATTTTACATGAATCATTTGAACAGTTAGATTCAGTAGCATCCAAGGAGGGTGGAGTGATAGGAGTTCCCTCGGGATTGACTGATTTGGATGAGGTGACTGCAGGTTTCCATCCCGGAGATTTTATTGTCATCGCCGGAAGACCATCCATGGGGAAAACAGCACTTGCCCTGAATATTGCACGAAATGCAGCAATTGATCATAAAACAGGAATCGGGTTTTTCAGTCTTGAAATGGCAAATAATCAATTAGCTATGCGGCTTTTATGTACGGAAGCAAAAGTGGACAGCCATTTGGTCCGAACGGGAAATCTTCCTAAAAACCAGTGGGTTAATTTGAGTACCAATGTAGGGACGTTAGCGGAAGCACCTATTTATCTTGATGATACCCCAGGAATTTCAGTTTTGGAATTACGGGCAAAAGCCAGAAGAATTAAAGCAGAGAGAGATGTAGGACTTATCGTTGTAGATTATTTGCAATTGATGCAGGGTCCAGCTTCTGAAAGCCGGCAACAGGAAATATCAAATATATCCCGATCTTTGAAAGGTTTGGCAAAGGAATTAAATCTTCCTGTCATTGCACTGTCTCAGCTTTCCAGAGCAGTGGAAAACCGTAGTGACAGGAGACCGCTTCTTTCGGATTTGCGGGAAAGCGGGGCGATAGAGCAGGATGCAGATGTTGTAATTTTTCTTTACCGACCTTTTCTTTATACTCAGGAGGAATCAGATGATGGTAAAGTACATATAATTGTTGCAAAACAAAGAAACGGACCTGTCAGGACGGTTATGGCGTCTTTTATTTCCCGCTATACAAGCTTTGAGAATTTATCCTATTATCAGGAAGAAGAAGTCCAGGCACCTTTTTAATGGCGAATCCAATCAGCCGCTTAATACCCCAAATTATGGGAGATTATCCAAAGTCTTTTACAACACTTTTTAATAAAATTTCCATCTCTACTTCAAATTCTGAAGATGAGATTAAACTAATTCTCTGGAAAGCTTTTGAGTTTGGGAAGTCATGTCATTCAGGTCAAAAACGTCTTTCCGGTAAACCTTATTTCTCAGACCATTGTGTGAGCGTTGCCAACATCCTTGCAGATTGGAAGATGGATCATAACACCATAATAGGCGGATTGCTTCATGATACAGTTGAAGATTCTGATATTTCAATTGATCAAATAAAAAAGCAATTTGGTGAAGATGTAGCTCAATTGGTAGATGGAGTTACCAAATTGGGGCATATAAAATTCACAAGCAGGCAGGAAAAACAGGCGGGAAATTTTATGAAATTACTGTTATCGGTTGCTCAGGATCTGCGTGTTGTGATGATAAAATTTGCTGATAGACTTCACAATATGAAGACTCTTCAATATATGAGCCGTTTAAAACAGCATCGTATAGCAAAAGAAACAAGGGACGTGTATGTCCCTCTTGCTCACCGACTGGGGATGGCTTCTGTTAAGTGGGAATTAGAAGATATGGTCATGTCAACTCTTCATCCTAAACAACATAAGGAAATAAAAGCCAAACTGAAAGCGACAAGGCGACAAAGGGAGAAAGTGATAAATCAGGTTATCACTCCCATTCAAAACGAATTAAAGAAATTTGATTTAAATGCTGAGATATTTGGAAGACCAAAATCCATTTTTTCAATATTTGGAAAAATGATCAAAAGAAATAAGTCTTTTGAAGAAATACATGATTTATATGCAATCCGTGTTTTGGTGGATGAACTTGAACAATGTTATCTAATCCTTGGAACAATTCACCAATTGTATTCACCTGTTCAGGAAAGATTTAAAGACTTTATTGCTACACCTAAATCCAATGGATATCAATCAATACATACCACTGTTATCGGTCCCAACGGTAACAGGGTGGAAATTCAAATCCGTACTCGAAAAATGGATAAAACAGCAGAGATCGGTATTGCTGCCCATTGGCGGTATAAAGAAGGTAAAAATAAATCAACTATTTTAGGTGGTAACGTCAAATGGTTGAGAGAATTAATAGATTTGCTTCAAAGTGAAACTGCTGACCCAAATGAATTTATGCACCTGTTAAAAATTGATTTATTTGATGATGAAATATTCGTGTTCACACCTAAGGGTGATTTGGTGCAATTGCCAAATAACTCCACAGTCATAGATTTTGCATTTCAAATTCATACTCAGGTTGGATTGCACTGTTTAGGATCGAAAATAAATCATAAGGTGGTTCCTCTTAATACCGTGTTAAAAAATGGGGACAGAGTAGAAATCTTGACTTCTTCAACCCAAAAACCCAGTTATGGGTGGTTGAAATTTGTGATAACATCTAAGGCACGTACTCACATAAATCGGCATTTAAAGTCAATTAGAAGAGACGAATGTATTCATATAGGCACGGAAATTTTGGAAAAATCCCTAAGAAGAAATAAGTTAACTTCCTTATTTAAAAAAGCAAAGGATGCTCATACCGATTTTGGCTATAAATCCAAGGATGATTTGATGGAAGCTATCGGGAATGGTAAAATAACAGTGAAGCAGATTATTAGAAAAATGAAACCCAAAAGTGTGTCGGAAGTTTCCGAGGAAGAATTTGAATCAAACCAGAAATTCATCGAAGATGCCCGTTCAAAATCCGGGGGAATTAAATTGCAGGGTATCACGGATTTAATGGTTCATTTTGGAAAATGCTGCAATCCTATCCCCGGAGATGAAATGGTAGGATTTATTACACGTGGACGGGGAATTACAGTTCATCAATCATCATGTAAAAGTCTTCCTTTACTTCAGGGAGAATCAGACAGGCTCGTTCCTGTAGAATGGAATGTGGGTCGGAAGGATCATTTTAATGTCCGCTTAAAAGTGACCGGAGTAGATAAAAAAGGGACATTAAAAGAATTAACCGAATGTATTTCCAAGTTGAATATCAACATTACAAGTATGGATCTAAAAGTCGTGCACGGTTTAGCTAAAATGATGTTGATTATCCAGGTTCGAAACCTCCGACAATTGGACAGAGTGATAAAAAAAGCATCCTTCATAAAAGGGATAGACTCAATAGAAAGAGTAGGAAGATAACTCATCTTTTTTTATGAATGGTAGAATTCTCAGTATAGATTACGGTTCCAGTCGGGTCGGTTTTGCTGTATCGGATCCGTACCATATTATAGCCACTCCCTTAAAAACAATAAAAAATAAGTCAATCCAAGACCTTCTGGAACAAATTGGTCTCATCGTAAAGGAATATGACATTGAGTCCATTGTTGTGGGATTGCCCTTGGGTATGAATGGGAAAGAGACAAAACAAACTGAGACGGTGAAATTATTTTCAGAATCACTGGAAAAAAATAATTATAAAGTCATGCTTGAAGATGAAAGGTTAACGACAGTTATGGCAAAAAAAGAAATTATAAAACAAAACATGAATACCGGAAAAAACAAATTTCTAATTGATCAAACCGCAGCTGCCTTGATTTTGCAAAGCTATCTCGACAGGAAAAAATCCCTTTTCGTCAAATAATATTTATACGGTATTTTGAATACCATAATTCATAAAAAATTATTCCTTGCACTTTTAAGCGGATTATTTATCGGATTATCTTATCCGCCTCTTCCATTAGGATTTTTAGCTTGGTTTGGATTCATTCCTTTATTCTTATCCTTGAAAGGATGCGATTATAAAGAATCATTTAAACTTGGTTATTCAGCGGGAATTACAGCTCATTTTATCGCTTTATACTGGATTGGGTTTAACAGCGGAGCAGGATTTTTACCCGTTTTTCTTTCACTAATAAGTGCGGTTTTTTATTTATCTCTTTTCTGGGGATTGTTTGCTGTCATGCTTCAATTTTTTTTGCAGGAAAAGCCCTTCTTCCTTTGGTTTTCTCCGCTGATTTGGATAGCAATGGAATGGATTCGTAGTATTGGAACTTTAGGGTTTCCATGGATGGATTTAGCCCTTACCCAGTCTCGTTTTATTCCACTCATCCAAATGATGGATGTAACAGGTTCGTCCGGAATTTCACTTTGGATTATGATTTTGAATGTTCTATTGTATTTTGCATTAACGTTGGGTAGAAGGAAAAAGATTTTTTCTATTACTGCCATCGGTTTACTTTCTGTTCTTTGGATATATGGATCACAAAAAATGAATTCTGTTGATTATGATACCATTAAAAAATCTATTAATGTCGCTGTAACCCAACCATCAGTAGACCCTAATGAAAAATGGGAAAGAGACAATCAAAAACAAATGTTTGAACTTATGCATCAGCTCTTGGATAAAGCTGTGGAATTAGATCCTGACATGATTGTTTGGCCTGAAACCGCATTACCCAGTTATTTGCGATTGTCCGGAAAAGACCGCTCTCCAATTCAGGAAAAAGTGAATAGATATAAAATACCTTTATTTACCGGAACAATAGACAGAGAAAATTCTGAGGATGGAAAACCTCTATATTTTAATGGATCAATTTTTTTTCAACCGCATAAACCTTCTGAAATGTATCATAAAGTGAAATTAGTACCCTTTGCTGAATATGTTCCTTTATCCGGTTATTTTCCATCATTGAATGATCTAAATTTTGGTCAGGGGAACTTTACAGCTGGAAAAGAATTTACTATATTTCAGTTTGACAATTTTTCATTTTCAAACCTGATTTGTTATGAGTCAAGTTTACCGGATATTGTGCGTATTTTTGTATTACAAGGTGCAGAATTTTTAACCATTCAGGCAAATGACGGGTGGCTGGGAAAAACATCCGGACCCTATCAACATTTTGAAATTGCAAAAATGAGAGCTATAGAAAATCGAAGATCGGTCGTGAGAAGTGCCAATACAGGAATCTCCGGGATTATTTTACCATCGGGAAAAGTTTTAGAAAAAAAAACTATCGGAGAAAGGTCTGTATTTAAAGGGAATGTTTCATTATCAGATAAGTTAACTTTTTATACAAAATTTGGAAATATTTTAGGAAAATGCAGTGCAATAATTATTATTTTATTTACAGGAATAATTTCATGGTCAAAAAGATTATAACCTATATTTGCTTATTTAATTTGATTATTCCATTCACAGGAATAACCGCACAGAAGGTTGAAGAAAAAAGTTCTTCTCATTATGTTTGGCGATCATTGATGATTCCCGGATGGGGTGAATATTCCTTAAATGAGCAGAAAAGAGGGAAATTATTTGTCATTACAGAATCTCTTATTTGGATTGGGATGGGTGGAAGTTTTTTAGGTTCGAATTTGGAAAAAAATACGTATGAAGCCATAGCCATGGAACACGGAGGAATTAGTCCGGGTGATAAACCACGGCAATTTTGGATTGATATAGGAAATTATGATAGTCGGGAGGACTTCATTACAGAACATTTACGCTGGAGAGATTTTGATGCAGTTGCAGCCTATGAAGATCCACAGTGGAATTGGCATTGGAATTCCGACTCCCAACAAGATAAATTTGAATCAAAACGAGTCCGAAGTGACCGACTTTTACTCATGGGAAAATTTTTAATTGGCGGAATTGTATTGAATCACATTATTTCCGGAATTGATGTTTTATATATCAGCAGGAAACTTTCGGGAAATGAAATCCAGTTCTCAATTTTTCCAATTAATCCATCTCCGGAAGGAAGTGTTCATTTCAATCTTTCATTTTCGTTTTGATTGGATAGAAGAAGGAATTCAATATCCCTCGATTTAAAATAGCTATCCAGTATGACGGAACCCGATATTGCGGCTGGCAGACACAACAAAACGGTCAAGCCATCCAACCGGTATTGGAAGAGCTAATTGGTAGTTTTAACGGCAAAATACCCATAAAAATTATAGGTGCCGGACGTACAGATTCCGGTGTTCATGCTTTGGGTCAAATTGCTCATTTTGATTTAAAAACGGATTTAGATACTTGTACATTATTGAGAGCTATGAATGCAAAATGTCCGAAAGATATTACGATTATTGAATGTAATGTTGTTCCACCAAAATTCCATGCACGGTTTTCTGCTGTTCGAAGAACATATAGATATCAGTGTTATACCGGTACAAATCCTCTCTATAAAAACCAGAGTTGGTTTTTGCCGGATATAGATATTGATAGTCTGAATTCTTTATCTCAAAAACTATTGGGCTCTCATAACTTCTTATCCTTTTCCAAGTGGAACGAAAAATTAAATAACACCGAATGTGACATCTTTCAATCTGCATGGACAAAAGAAAATTATATGGTAATTTTTACTATTACCGGAAACCGTTTTTTACATCACATGGTAAGATATTTAACAGGAACAATGATCGCAGTAAATCAAAATAAATATTCTGAAAAAGATTTTATTCATTTATTATCAAACCCCCAAAAAAATGTTATTTTGCATAAAGCGCCTCCACAGGGTCTTATTTTGGAAAAAGTGGAATATGATCAATAAAATTCTTACTATATTATTTCTATTCGGGAATGTATTGATTTGTCAGGAAAATGTATCTCAATCACGGCAAAATGCTATAACACGGGCAATTGAAAATATTTCTCCCGCTGTTGCCAGTGTGAATGTGACACAGCTAAAGGAAATTGCACGGAGATCTCCATTCTCCGATCCATTCTTCGAGTTCTTTTTCCCCTATGAACTGCATCGGCAAAAAGTAAAAAGTTCAGGCTCTGGTGTTGTGATAAGTCCTGATGGTTATGTGCTTACGAATTACCACGTTATCGAAAATGCACATGAAATTATCGTCACTCTCCCCGGAGGAGAGGAATACGAATCGGAAGTCATTGGAAAAGACCGATATACGGATTTAGCGTTGATTAAAATGAACGGATCCAATTTTCCGTATGCTACTTTGGGAAACTCCGATGATCTAATTATTGGTGAATGGGTAATCGCTTTAGGAAATCCATATGGACTATTTGATGTCAGTGATCAGCCCACAGCAACTGTAGGGATCATCAGCGCCTTGAATATGGATTTTGGTCAACAGGAATCAGGACAAATATTTCAGGATATGATCCAGACAGATGCAGCAATAAATCCGGGAAACAGCGGCGGACCATTGGTCAATGGATTAGGTGAAATTGTGGGAATCAATACGTTTATTTATACCGGTTCAAATTATTCTCAGGGATCTATTGGTATCAGTTTTGCTATTCCCATTAATCGTGCAAAAACTATTGCAGAAGAGCTGAAAAATAAAGGAAAAATTGACCGAAATTATTCTACGGGACTTCAAGTACAATCACTGAATAAACGGGTAGCCCGTTATCTGAATTTACCATTTGTTAAAGGTGTCATTGTCGTTGAAGTAGAAAAGAGCAGTTCAGGCGATAAAGCAGGAATTGAAATTGCGGATATTATTCTGGCGGTAAATGGATTCAGTATTACCAAGGCGCAGGATATAAAAAATATCATTTTAGATCAGGATATTAGGTCTGGAGATAAGATAACTCTTAAAATTTACAGAGATGGGGAAACAAAACTATTCAAATTAAAATTAGAAAAAGTAAACAATTCTTATTTTTATTAATGATTGCTAAAGAAGGATTTCCGTTTATTATTGGGTTAGTGGTCTTAACAATCATGATACGAGTTGTTGGGAATATTTCAGGATCCACAATCATAATGGATTGTGCTGCTATTCCTAGTTTATTACTGCTATTCTGCCTGAATTTTTTCAGAGATCCAAAAAGGAAAATCCCGCAGGAAAAAGGAATCTTTGTTTCTCCTGCAGACGGAAAAATAGTTCAAATTAAATCCATTGATGACCCTGATATTGGAAAAGCAAACTTAATTTCAATATTCCTGAATGTATTTAATGTACATGTGAATCGGACACCAGTTGGAGGATCAGTCAATGAAGTACATTACAAAAAGGGAAAATTTCTGGCTGCATTCAATCACTTAGCATCTGATGAAAATGAACAGTCGAACATTCATATTCATTCAAGGGAAGGATTGATCAAAGTAAAACAAATTGCAGGTCTTTTAGCCCGCCGTATCCGTTGTTATGTGAAAAAGGGAACCCAATTAAATACTGGAGATAAATTAGGATTTATAATGTTTGGATCAAGGGTGGATATTATTCTTCCCGAATCCATAAATTTAAGGGTGAAATTGGGACAAAAAGTTAAGGGTGGAGAATCCATCATAGGGAAAAATAATGAGACGAAAACGTAAACCACATCGCCTGAAAAGAAGACGGTTTAACAAAAGGGTAATACCCAATTTGTTAACGGTGATAAACATGTTTTTTGGATTTTTATCCATTGGATTACTCATTAATGGAAAACCGATTCATGCGGGATGGATTATCCTAATTGCTGGCGCTTTTGATGCGGTGGACGGTAAAATAGCTAGACTGTTAAATATTCCTTCAAGGTTCGGCACCGAGTTTGATTCCTTTGCCGATACGATTTCATTTTGTGCATCACCATCATTATTGATCTATACAGTTTATGTCCATGGGATAGATCCTCTTTTAGGCGGACTCATCAGTTTTATTCCACTCATGTTCGGCACAATAAGATTGGCACGTTTCAATATTGATTATTCAGAAGAAAAAGCTTTTTTTACAGGACTTCCTACACCGGTGAATGCATTATCCCTTTACGGATTTATGCTGTTTCATTACCAATTAAATGGGACGATGGGAGACCCAAGAGTCATTCTTGTTTTGATGGTTATTCTTGGCTTTCTCATGATCAGTCCGCTGCGATTCAATAAACTCCCACTTTTATCATTCAAAAAAGGAAAAATTAATTCCCTTAGATTGATTGGGCTTGCTATCTTAATTCTTTCTCTTCTCATATGGAAGGGATTGATATTATTTCCTTTTCTGATGGGTTATATTGTTTATAATATCATGAATTGGGTTATCAATAATAGACTTACTTCGTCTGAAATTAAGGATTTCAAAAACCAGGCAGATCCCATTGAATAAACGAACACTTGGATTCATTTTTATTGTACTTTTCAGCGGTGCAGTCATTGGCTCTGTTTTAGGAGAGTTCATTGGCTGGATGATGCCGGATGGTGTTGTAAAACAATTCTTTCTCACCGGAATACATTTAGATTTAGCTGGATTAGCAGGTATTGATTCCGGAGTAATTGTCCTGAATTTGATCGTATTAACTCTTAAGTTTGGGTTGACAGTTTCGCTGAATTTTATTGGTTTGGTCGGTATGGCAACCGCATATTATTTTTTACGGTATTTCCGATAATGGGAATCAGAAATATTATTAAAAATGAAGCAATAATTTAAAGGAGCAGGTATGTCTCATGAATACAGTACAAGCAATGTTTAATCTCGGACCCTGGGAAATCATCCTCATTTTATTGGTGGTTTTGCTGCTGTTTGGAGCAAAACGGCTTCCTGAACTTGCAAAGGGATTAGGACAGGGAATCAAAGAATTTAAAAGCGCTATGAGTAATGCCAAGCAGGAAATCGAAGATGCTACAACTGATGGGGACCCCAATTCAGAAAGTGAAAAGGAAAAAAGTCCATCGTCTGATTAACATACTTTGTTTATATTGATGGATCAGGTGTTCATTAATATAACTTAACTTTTTTAACATATAACTTCCTGACATGAAATTTGCAAATCCCTGGTATTTATGCACCTTAGTTCTCATTCCGATATTAGAATTCTGGTATCGAAAATATGGTCAGAAGAAAGAAAGTGTCGTACAAATTTCTTCAAAAGAATTATTAATTGACCCTTTCATCACCAGCGGAAAATACAGACATTTGATTTTAAAAGTCTTAGGTTCTCTTCTATTATTCCTGATCATTCTTGGTCTTGCCAGACCTCAAAAAGTGGACACATTGGAGAAATCCAAAGTGGATGTGGTTGATATTGTGATGGTCTTGGATATTTCCAGCAGTATGCTGGCAGAAGATTTTAAACCGAACAGGTTGGAAGCGGTCAAGAAAACAGCAGCGCAATTTATCGAAAGTCGTTCCGGTGACAGAATAGCATTACTGGTTTTTGCAGGGGAAACATTCATTCAATGTCCCCTTACAGTTGATACGGAAGTCATAGGGAAATTATTAAGTGAAGTGACTGTTGCAGAAAGAAAATTTGACGGGACTGCAATCGGCATGGCAATTGTTAATGCAGTGAACAGACTTCGGGGAAGTACGGCAAAAAGCAAGGTCATGGTACTGCTGTCGGACGGCAGTAATAACGCCGGCGAACTTGATCCATTAACAGCGGCGGACATTGCCGCTGAATTTGATATAAAAATTTATACGATCGGAGCCGGAACAAATCAATCCAATACGTTTATATCAAATAAAGGATACGTTAAAAATGAAATTGATGAAGAAACCCTTAAAGAAATTGCCATCCGAACGAAGGGGCAATATTTCCGTGCGACAGATGAGGAATCCCTGAGAGATATTTATTCAGAAATTGACCAGTTGGAAAGGACAGAAATTGAAGTGAAGGAATATACAAAGTACAGAGAATTATATGGATTTTTTCTTATCCCGGCATTGCTCATAGGATTATTCCATGAAATCCTTGATAGATTCATGTTTAAAAGGTCATTTTAATGGACATTCGTTACCCCATTGTTTTTTTCTTATTGATTATATTGGGAATTATTCTGGTTTTTAGTAAAAAAAGGAATTCTATTTCAAATTTACTGCACATCCAGCATACCCATTTAAAAGATCATTTATTCCAATATGTGGACTTTAAAAAAACGAATTGGAAAAACCGATTTCGTGTCATCGGACTCCTGTTTTTAATAATCTCTGCTTCCGGAATTCAGATCGGTACCCAAGTGAAACCGGTGGAGCGAAAAGGAGTTGATTTAATATTTGCAGTGGATGTTTCCGTCAGTATGAATGCAGAAGATGTAAAACCGAATCGCCTTGAAAAAGCAAAATTTGAGATATCCCAAATCATTCGGCAGCTCAAAGGAGACCGGGTTGGAATCATCGTTTTTGCAGGAGCCAGCCACCTTTATTTACCCCTTACTTCTGATTACGAAGCAGCTAATTTATTTTTAGACCAAATAGATACGGAAATGATTCCCACCCAGGGAACCGTTATCAGTTCTGCTCTTAATTCGGGACTTTCAGCTTTCTCAGATGAAAGTGAAAAATTCAAAGTATTAATTTTGATCACAGATGGGGAAGATCATGAGGGGGAAGCTATCGGAATTGCTGAAAAAGCAGCTCAAACCGGGATTATCATCCACACAGTGGGAGTTGGATCCGTTTCAGGATCACTTATTCCCGTATTTGATAAAAAAACAGGGAATACCTCGTACAAGAGAGATCGTCAGGGAAAATTAATTACTTCCACATTGAATGAAGGGATTCTTCAGGAACTTGCCCGTGCAGGTGATGGAGTGTACGTTCGATTTGATAATCGTGCAGCGCATTATAAGACGATCACACAAGCTATAAATCAGATGGAGAAAAAAACCATCAGCACTCATGAATTTTCTGAATATGAGGATCAATTTCAACTATTTGGAGTCATGGCATTATCCATGTTTTTAGCTGCATTTTTTATTCCCACAAAAAGAAAAACCTCAAGTGATTTGGAGAAATAATATTGAAAATCAGTAAGATATTTATCGTTTTTCTTGGTTTTCTTTTTAATGAACAGGTGATGGCTGTTGAAGATAAAGGCGTCCGATTATTTCAAAATGGGGAATACGAAAAAGCAATTGATTTTTATGAAACGGTATTAAAAAAGCAAATTGAAAATAAAGAAGCAATATTTGGTTTGGGTGCGGTTTCTTTTCAAACTGAGGATATTCAAACAGCGGAGGAAGCCTTTAAACAAGCATTATCAACGGAGGATGTATCACTCCAATCCAAAGCTCATTATAATTTGGGGAATTTATATTTTCATTCACAGAAACTGGAAGAAAGTCTTGCTCATTTCAAAAAATCAATTGAATTAAACCAAGAAGATTCGGAAGCAAAGTGGAATTATGAATTAGTTCAAAGAATGATTCAGGAACAATCCCCAAAAAAAAATCAATCAGGGGATGATTCTCAGGACAAAGACGAGAAAAATCAACAGGACAATCAATCAAATGATCAGCAGAAAAAAGAAAAAAAAGAAAACCATTCAGAAAAACAGAAAAATGAGGAATCCCAGAATAATCAATCTGAAAAAGAGGAAAAAACAGAAAAAAATAAGGAACAAAAAAGAGACGAAAACACTAATAATTCCAGAAATGAAGATGAAAATAACCAACCCAAGGGACAAAATCAGTCTAAGCTAAACCCTGCTGAAAAGAATGAAGAAAGAATAGATTCATTAAAGAATAAAATGAATGCGCAAGCCATTCTCAATGCGTTGAAAGACAAGGAAAAAATCAATAAAAGACGTCAAATGAACAGAGTGAAATCCAGAAAAATGGAAAAGGATTGGTAACCATTTATGAAACCATTGACTTATTCTTTGAAATATATTTTTAAATATCTACCATTAGTGTTTGGTGTCCACCTTGCTTTTGGGCTAACGGTACATGCAACGATTGACCGGAATAAATTAACGTTAGATGATGTATTTGAATTAAAGATTGAAGCTATTGACGGCAATGATTCTCCGCAGGTAGATATATCGCCATTAAGGAAAAATTTTATAGTAGTAAATGGTCCCAGCCAGCAAACCAATATTTCTTGGGTAAATGGAAAAATGACATCAACACGTGGATTGTCATGGACACTATCGCCAAAGAAGACAGGATCGTTAGTTGTTCCTTCATTGACAGTAACCTCAGGAAAATCTAAACTCAAAACAAACCCGATAAAAATACATGTTTCCAAAAATCCTGTCAGTTCAAAAACCGGAGATGCCCAATCTCATTTTATTCGAGTTGATTTGGATAAGAATACAGCATATTTAGGAGAACAGATTACAGTTACCTATCAATTGTTCACCCGTACGGATTTATCCATAGAGAGTGTTGATTTACCTGAATTTGTCGGGTTTTGGACTGAAAGTTTGTATTCTCCCAGACAGATTAATATGCGGGAAGTAACCTATGACGGAGTACGATATAAAAAAGCAAAATTGTATACAGTAGCATTATTCCCGACAAAAACGGGAAAAATTCCGTTGGATACTTATACGATTAATTCCAAGGTTTATGTGGAAAAGAAGAAATCACGAAGACGAGATCCCTTTTTTGATGTATTTGATTCTTTTTCTTCCAGACAGACGATTCGAAAAGCATTAAAATCTGAAACAAAAATAATTAATGTACTTCCATACCCTGATGGAAAACCTTCTGATTTTACAGGAGCAGTGGGGAATTATACAGTGAAGACATCCGTAGATGTTCAAAAGGTAAAAGCGAATGAAGCGGTCACTTTTTTTATCGAAGTGAAAGGAACGGGAAATCTTTCCTTATTCAGTTTACCGGAATTATCCTTTCCAAAATCTTTGGAGGTATTTCCGCCGGTAAGTGAAATAAATAAAGATTCATTTCGGGATGAGATCACCGGCACATTACGATGGGAATATGTGGTGATTCCCCGTCAAACCGGGAGATTCAATCTACCCAGGGTTGAACTTCCTTTCTTTGATCCAAAGACCGCTGCGTGGAAAAGAGCGAAAGCACACTCCATTCAAATTTCAGTTTCTCCCGGGTCTGTTCCCATGGGAATTCCGGAGGGTTTGACAAAACAGGAAGTAGCACTGCTGGGGAAGGACATTCGATATCACAGAACAACAGTGCCCGAATGGAATCAGAATAATCGTTTACCTGTTGTGGCAGTTTTATTTTATTCTTTAGCTGTTTGCGGTTTTATTTTTCCCGGTATAGCAAACAAGTACCAGAGAAAACAATTTGCGGGTATGGATGTACGCAAATCAAAAAAAGCACTTAAAAAAGCGATAATTTCCCTTCAAGAAAGCGGAAAGAATGAATTTGAAATGGGTGCTTCCGTTTTATATACTTATTTAAAAGAAAAATTCTATCTCCAAACTGATAATTTGGATCCAACCATGGTTCAGAATGTCCTGAAAAATCATATCCCCGAACAAGAAATGAACGAATTGATTCAAATATTAAACCGATGCGATGCAGGTCGTTTTTCTCCCCAAACGGCAGAAATTAAAAGTGATATTATCCCTTCCGCAATTTCTATTTTAAAGAAGATTGATAAATATGGCAAATAAATTTATCATTTTTTTAGTCATATCCTTAGGATGGAGCCAAAATGCAGATTCATTATTTATGCAGGGCAGTTCTTATTTGGAGGGAGGGAGGAATGAAAAAGCAGTTGTGATGTTCGAAACGATTTTAAATCAGGGATTTTTTCATGAAGATCTTTATTATAATTTGGGAAATTCATACTTCAGGTCAGGAAGCTATGGTCATTCAATTTGGGCTTATGAAAAAGCTATGGAATTAAATCCTCTGGATGGAGATACAAAATTCAATCTCGCCCTTGCAAATACTCACGTAAAAGATAGGATTCATGTCCCCGAAACCCTTTTCATTCTCAAATGGTACCGATTTATAAAATCATCATTGACCTTTTCCCAATTTATATCCATTTCAGCTTTATTTATTCTGTTATCCTCGATATATTACCTTGTGATCAAAGTTCTCCGGATTGATATCAGTTGGATTCCCCTGCAAATATTTTTATTCTCAGCGTTAATTCTACATGGTATTCTTTTGGATAAATATTGGGATATATCAGAAAGAAATGAAGGAATTATCACTGAATATGAAGTGAAAGCCTTTTCGGGTCCTTTTGTCCGAAGTGATGCAGTTTTATTCAAAATTCACGAAGGGATAAAGGTTTCCATTGACCATGACCAGGGAGATTGGATAGAAATATCATTACTGGACGGAAAAAAAGGGTGGATCAAGACCAATCAGTTGAGGTTTTTATGATACGATCAGAACCAATTTTATTGAAATGGAGCATGATGTTATTGGTTGTATCCACAATAATTTGTCAATCAAAGGAAAAATTTGATCCGTCCCAACTGAAGGATATTCCACCGAAATGGCCTCTAATTAACCATTCTTTCATGAAACATAAACCAGCCATTGCTGACTCTGCATTATTGGATACGTCTCTCCATGAATTGGACGGATTCAGGGTCCAGGTGTTCGCTACCCGTTTTTCCCGTTCTGCTGACAGTATAAAAACTGTATTGGAAGAAAAATGGAATGAGGATGTTTACATTGCATTTGATGCACCAGTTTACAAGGTAAGAATAGGAAATTTTGTAACCCGGAATGAAGCTGAAAAAATGAAAATAAGTATAGTCAAGCAGGGATTTGATACAGCTTGGATAGTTCGATCAAAAGTATTCGCCAGAAAATATCGGTTGATAGAGACGAGAAAACACTAATAACTTTTATGCCTGTTTTTGTTTATTCGTGAACTATTGACTTGTTCAGAGATTCTATAAATTATTCTGGGGCCGTAGCTCAGTTGGGAGAGCGCCTGAATGGCATTCAGGAGGTCGTCGGTTCGATCCCGTCCGGCTCCACTGATTACTTTTAATGAAAGTAGAAAATTATCGAATGATACATGAGTGAGAATTCAAAACTGGTTTATTCCACTGACCGCAATATGTCGTTAGAGGGAACTGAAAAGAAAAAAAAAGTGTCTAATTCCAATCAGGATTTGAGGATTTGGCTGGAAAACAAACCGGGAGGGAAAAAAGCAACCATAGTGCGGGGGTTTAACGGTCCGAAAATGGAATTAAAAAAATTAGGTAAAATATTAAGATCTTTATGCCATGTGGGCGGAACAGAGAAAAAAGGTGAAATCATGATACAGGGAAATGTGAGGGAACAAGTACATCGATTTTTAATTGAAAATGGATATAACGCTAAATTAAGCGGTGGATAATAGAAAAAATAATTAAAAGGAAATTATGAATCAATTGAAAAAAAAGAGCGGATTGATCTTTACTCTTGTGGTTTCAGGGTTACTTTTCTCCTGTGAGGAAAAACGAAACCCTACGGGAACCTTGTCATTTGTCTTATCTGCTAATGTCAGGGCTCAACTCGACCCCTGTGGCTGAAAGAAAAATCCTCTTGGCGGTCTGTCAAGAAAATTAACATATGTGGATGAGATAAGGGAGAAAGGGAAAGATCCGATCATTCTGGATGCGGGAGAGGTGTTGTTCACATCGTCACTGGTATTGGATAACACTCGGTCTGCCGATGAATATAAAGCGAGAAATATCATCAAGGGATATGAGGAAATTGGATGTGCTGCCATCAATATCGGAGGATATGAACTTGCCGGAGGAGTTGATTTTTTGCGGAGCATAATGGATGCAACGGATATTCCATTTATTTCCGCAAATCTTCGTGTTAAATCTACGGGAAAATTATTTGCTGAACCGTATGTGATTGTTGACCGTGAACCATTCAGGATTGGTGTCATAGGACTCACGAGTCTTCTGCTGGATGGGAACAAAACTATTGAAATGGAAGATATTTACGAATCGGGGAAAAAGTACATTAAAGAAATTCGTAAAAAAGCTGATTTAGTTGTTATGCTGGTTAATGCTGATCGAAAAGAAAAACAGGATTTACAGGATGAGTTCAGGGATGCGGATTACATTGTGATGAGCAGGGATATATCCAGAACACGGAAGGGACAACCTCAACCAAAAGATCGTCCACCGCTTTTTATTCCCGGAAAACAGGGAAAATATATGGCATTTCTGGAATTGGATATTTCTCATATTGACTCACCTTTTGTGGATATTAGTTATTACAATAAACTCAGTGAAAATTCTGAACGAAGACTGGCAAATTACCAAAAGAAAGATCCTGATACACCTCTAAAAGATTTGTATGCTGACAATCAAGCAGTTTATCGTCAAATTGTAACATTGGAAAAACAATTAGAGGAAGCAAATACCAATATTGCACATGCTTCAAACAAGATTCAATTTGATTTGATTCCTATGAGTCGAAAAATAAAGGATGATCCGGAAATGCTGGCTTTCGTTGATCAATGTTTAAGTAAAGATAAAGAATTGCGTGACAAATCATTTTCACCATTATATAAAAAATGAGCTTTGATTCCCCTTTAAAGCAAGGGGGAATCTATCTCGTCTTGTCCCTTTTGGTTGGTATTTCAGCTAATGGGATCAGAACCGATTCAAGATCAATTCCATTTCGGGCTCCGCAGATTGAACAGGCAACCGATGAAAATTTGTTATCCAATCAATCGAAAACTAGCGATGTAAAATCCATTTCAACGGAGCAGGCGTTATCACTTTTTAATGCAGGAGTTCTTTTTGTGGATTCCCGTGAAATAGAAGAATATGAAGAAGGACATATTCCCGGAGCATTGTCTTCTGAAGATTTCATGGATCTCACCTTTACAATTGAAGAAAAACAGGAAAAAACAGCCCCAATTGTTGCCTATTGTAGTGGCGGAGAATGTGCCAAGAGTGAAGACCTTGCCTACGGCTTGCAGGAAAGCGGATTTACATTGATTTATATTTATATGGGCGGTTGGTCGGAATGGGAAGAAAAAGGATTCGAAATAGAAAAATGAAATCTATAATACAAAATTCATTATTCATTTTAGTAATTCGGTTAATTTTAGGAGTTTTATTTCTTTATGCAGGCATTGATAAAATAACTGAACCTCAATCTTTTGCTCGAAGTATAGATAATTATCATATCATTCCATTCGGAATGGAAAATACAATGGCAATCATTCTTCCATGGTTGGAACTCTTGATCGGATTGGGGCTTGTAATCGGTTGTATGGTAGATGGGGCGGCATTGATGTCCATGGGTCTGTTGGTTGTTTTTATCATTGCAATAAGTTCCGCAATTTTACGGGGATATAACATTGAATGCGGATGCGGATTGAAAGAAGGTGAATTGGTAGGTACACAAAAATTATTGGAAAATTCAATTCTCTTTTTAATGGGATTGTTTATTATGAACAGACCTTCAACTTTGTTTGAAATTTTTCCTAAATCAGATTGACCAGAACTTAATAAGACTTTAACTTTCAGCCCTAAATTGCGAGAGTAGCTCAGCTGGTAGAGCACCACCTTGCCAAGGTGGATGTCGCGAGTTCGAACCTCGTCTCTCGCTCAATACCCTGACCGGCGCATTTTTTCTTTATTTATTTTGATGTTTAAACAATTCTCAAACCAGATACTCGTAAAGTACTTTATTTTTTCCATTATTGTATTGATCTTCTCCGGTTGCTCTGAAAAAAATAAAAACCCTTTGTTAAAATCCAGGGAAGAATCTATTGATTTTTCTTCAATTACTGCAGATCATATTCTGGAAGCAACTGACCATGTCATTTATAAGGCAAATAGACTATTAAAAAATATTTACAAAATTGGACCATCTCAAAAAACATTTAAAAACACACTGCTTCCATTGGACGATTTAGGAAATGTTATAGAAAATGTATGGAGTCCAGTTGGTTTGCTTGCATTTACTCATCCGGATAAAGACATAAGGGAGGCAGGACTGGAAGCAAGTCAGAAAATAGAGGAATTTCTCAATTCAATATCCGTTGATGAAAAACTATATAATGCAATTGAAATTTTCTCACAGAGAGCCAATGGAAAAGCGCTTAAGGGTTTGGAGAAAAAATTTATGGTAGAAACGCTCCGGGATTTCAATCGCAATGGCTTTGGGCAGGGAAAAAGAGTGAGAATTCGTGTTAAAATTATTTTGGATCAATTGACTTCTTTAGGATTAAAATTTGAAAAAAATATATCCGAATCCAAAGATACGCTTTTTCTAAAGGAACACCATTTAAATGGACTTTCGAAGGATTACACTGAAAATCGAAAAAAAGATGATGGTAAATTTGGTATTGACCTGTCTTACCCGAGTTATAATCCATTTATGAAATATGTAGAATCTGACAGTGCAAGAAAAGCCCTGCGCTTTTTGTACTGGAATCGTGCAGCGGATAAAAATCTTCAGGTATTGGATTCCCTCATCCTGCTCAGAAATCAAATCGCTGAATTATTGGATTACCCTTCTTTTGCTGATTATGGAACAGAAATACTCATGTCGGAAAGTGCAGACAGAGTTTGGGAATTTGAGAGAACGCTTCATGAGTTGGTCATGCCTAAAGCATTGGATGATTATGAAAAATTGTTGAAAATAAAATCTCAAAAAACCGGGAAGTATGAAACCACCATTGAATCATGGGAATCAGATCGATATGAACATCTTTTGAAACTGAAACAATATCGGTTGGACAGTAAAAAAATCAGTGAATATTTTGAATTAAACCAGGTCATAAATGGTTTATTTGACATTTGTAATCGGTTATTTGGAATTGGGTTTTATCGTATTAAAAATCCATCTGTATGGCATGAAGATGTCACGATGTATGAAGTTTATGATGAACAAGACACTACGGTTTTGGGTCGTTTCTATTTGGATTTGTTTCCCCGGGAAGATAAATATTCTCACGCAGCGGCTTTCAGCGTTTCCATGGGTAAATTATTGGACAATGAATATCAAATTCCTGTTATGGCGCTGGTATGCAATTTTCCTCCTCCACAGAAAGGAAAACCGTCCCTATTACCCCATGATGATGTGGAAACATATTTTCATGAATTCGGGCATCTTCTTCACGGGATTCTCACCGTTTCTCCCTTATATTTTTATTCCGGAACTGCTGTTTTACAGGATTTTGTGGAAGCGCCATCCCAGATTCTTGAGAATTGGGTTTGGGAAAAAGAGGTATTAAAATTATTTGCCCGTCATTATAAAACAGGAGCAGTAATACCCGATAGATTGTTAAATAAAATGATTGCCGCAAAAAATGTGAATTCCGGATTAAACACCCTCCAACAAATATTTTACGGTGTGTATGATTTTACTCTCCATGACGGGTTCGACCCATTCGGTGAATTTAATACAACAGACATGGCGGAATTACTCCAGGATGAATTGACTTTATATCCCTATCTTGATGGAACCCACATGCAGTCGTCATTTGGACATCTGGTGGGTTACGAAGCGGCTTATTATGGATATTTATGGTCTAAAGTTTATGCCCAGGATATGTATTCGGTCTTCAAGGAAAAAGGGATTCTCGATCCGGAAACGGGAAGACGATTTCGTAAAATAATTTTTGAACCGGGAGGCACAGTTCATCCTAAATTACTGGTTCAGGAATTTTTAGGAAGGGAACCTACAATGGATGCATTTTTAACCAGTCTGGGAATTCAATAAGTGAGTTTGCTTCGTAAAGGAAGTTTGTTTTTGCCTCCTCAATCTTGTGTAGTGCAGCCACTCTTGTCTGCACACCGACAGACAAGAATGGCTGTCGTACAGTAAAAGTGATGAGATTGAAAATAAATTGACATTTTCCAAGTATACTAATCAGTAATTTTATATTATCATAAAAAAAAAGAGAAATAAATGCAAATCAGTGAATTAACACACGGTTTCAGAATGGTGAATGAAAAGAAAATAAAAGAAATTTCATCTTTGTCACGCCGGTTTATTCATGACCAGAGCGGAGCGGAACTGCTTCACTTTGAAAATACAGATAATAATAAAGTGTTCGTAGCAGGATTTAAAACTCCACCGGACAACAGTTATGGAATTCCCCATATTTTGGAACATTGTGTTTTAAACGGTTCTAGAAAATTCCGTTGTAAGGAACCGTTTGTCGAATTGCTTAAGGGATCCATGCAAACATTTACAAATGCAATGACTTATCCTGATAAAACGGTATATCCTATTGCCAGCACTAATCAAAAGGATTTTTTCAATCTGATGGATGTGTATATGGATGCTGTGTTTTTCCCCAATATTTATTCAAATCCGGATATTTTCAGACAGGAAGGTTGGCATTATGAATTGAATGATCCGGAAGAAATATTGAGTATTAAAGGTGTTGTTTATAATGAGATGGAAGGTGCTTTTTCCTCTCCGGAACAAATCTTGTTTCGTTCCGTGAGAAAAAACCTCCTCCCGGATACGATCTATTCACATGAGTCCGGCGGGGATCCTGATGTAATACCCAAATTAACTTATAATGAATTCATTGCATTTCATAAAAAATATTATCATCCCTCAAATTGTAAAATTCTGTTATATGGTGATGGAGAAATCGAAGAACAATTAGCATTTTTGAACGAAGGATTTCTTGATCAGTTTCAACGGAAAGAGATGAATCATGGCTCATGGATCCAGGACGGTATAACGGAAAATAATTCTGTTGAATTGATTTATCCTTTATCTGAAGAAGAATCTGAGAAAAACAAAGCCTATTTGAATCTCAGTTATGTTACAGGAAGCTATTTAAAACCGGAAACAATTTTGGGATTAGAAATTCTCGATCATATTCTATTGGGAACTCCTGCAGCTCCTCTTAAAAATGCTTTACTGAAAGCTAAAATAGGAAAGGATATTTTCGGGCGATTTGACGAAGAATTATTACAACCGATTTTCTCCATTACAGTCAAACATGCTGATCCGGAGAAACGAGGTGAATTTGAGAAAATTGTCAGAGAAACGCTCACTTCTTTGGTTGAGGATGGGTTGAATGAGAAGGTCGTCCAAGCATCTGTGAATATTAAAGAATTTGAACTGAGAGAAGCGGAATTTGGCGGATTTCCAAAGGGATTGGTTTTTACACTCACGGCACTGTCACACTGGATGTATTCTGATAATCCTCTTGAAATCCTGGAATTTGAAACACCTTTGAAGACAATAAAAGAAAATGTGAAAAAGGGATATTTTGAATCCTTGATCAAAAATTATTTATTGGATAATCCTCATAAAATTACAGTCACATTATTACCGGAAAAGGGTCTTACCGAGAAGAGGATTAAGGAGAAAACTGTTCATCTTGAACAATTCAAGGCTGAATTGACACAAAATGAAATTGAATCCTATGTTAATAAAACCAGCAGATTAAAGGAAAGGCAAATCAAGGAAGATTCGGAAGAGGATCTGAAGACAATTCCTCTGCTCAATTTATCGGATTTAAATAAAAGGTCGGAGGATATCAATTTAATTCATGAAAATATAGAGGATAATCTGACACTTCTTCACACCGGAGAAACCCGGGGAATCAGTTATGTGAAATACTTTTTTGATGCATCGATGATTCCCCAGGAACAATTGCCATATTTGTCCCTCCTTATCTCTCTTTTGGGTAAGGTGAGTACAACAAATTATTCCTACGGGGAATTGTCAAATGAAATGCTTCTCCATACAGGTGGAATCGGATTTTCCCTGAATACTTTTCAGCCAATAAACGGGGAAGAATTCCACCCAAAATTGACGGTTTATACAAAAGCGTTGAATCCTAAAATTAGTGAATCCAACAGGTTGATATCGGAAATAATGTCCCGGACTAGATTTGACGACCGGGGAAGAATCAGGGAAATCATCCAAGAATTGAAATCCCGAATTGAAATGACGATCATGCATTCCGGACACCAAGTGGCTTCAATACGTTTATTATCATACCTCAGTTCATTGGGGATGTATCATGAAATTACAGGGGGACTTGAGTTTTACCGCTTTGTTTCCCAACTTGATGAAAACTTTGATGATCAATTTGAAGAATTAAAAATAATACTTAAAAATATTTCTGAATTACTTTTTAATAAAAGAAATATGGTGGTTGGACTTATTACAGAAAATGATGGGTTAAATAATTCAAAATCAAACTTGAAAGATTTTCTCTCAACAGTTCCGGATTATGAAATCTCCATAAACCCATATCAATTTTCACCTGAAATTCTAAATGAAGGGCTCTCAACTCCTTCCCGTGTACAGTATGTGACACAGGGATATAATTTCAGAAAACTGGGATTTAAATATTCCGGAGCATTGACGGTTTTCAGCCGGATTGCGGGATTGGATTATTTATGGAATAAAGTGAGAGTTCAGGGTGGAGCTTACGGTTCATTTGTTTCCATGGGAAGGAATGGCGACACGGTCTTTTCATCCTATCGTGATCCTAATTTAAAGGAGACACTTAGGGCTTTTCATGGAATTAAGGACTATTTAACTAAATTTAATCCAACGGATCGGGAAATGCGAAAATATATAATCGGTTCTATTTCTGCTCTGGATAAACCCTTAACACCGGTCATGAAAGGGTCTGTCGGGACTGTCCGTTATTTTAAAAAAATGGATAATGAATTGATTCAAACTCATCGGGAAGAAGTCATGGGCGCAAAACCGGGACACATTCGTGATATTTCAGAAATGATTGAAGCCGTTTTGGAAAAAGAAGTGATATGTGTGGTTGGAAACGAGGGAAAACTAAAAGAACAACGCTCAATTTTTGGAGAGATCATCCCCATTTTTAATTGAATTGAACGCTTCTGTGATCTTCGGATCCTTAAATAGATCGAGATCAAAAATAATTGATGCAATTTCCTGTGCGATTTCATCATCAGAAAGTCCAGTAGATTTAAGGGAGTCCCAGGCATCTGATAATGTGTTCAGGTCTTTGTCATTATTGAATATTTCATCGAGGAAAACCGCCGGAACTTCATAATCCCTGAGACGCTGATACATGTTTAATTTGTTCAGTTCCATGAATAAAATTACTGAGGGAATAATTCAGATAAAATAATTATGTGTTCTTTGTGAGAATAGAAAAACGAAATGTAAATTCCAGCGCTTTTTTTGGCAAATTATTCACAATTATATTTAATTGGCGTCGTACCCAAGTGGTTTAAGGGGCCGGTTTGCAAAACCGTTATTCGCCGGTTCGAATCCGGCCGACGCCTCCAATCTTCGCTCTGCTATGATTGGCAGATTTTTTTTTGCCCGGGTGGTGGAATTGGTAGACACAAGGGACTTAAAATCCCTCGGATGTATAATCCGTGACGGTTCGAGTCCGTCCCCGGGTACATGCTGATTTCTCGTCATATAACCGTCAATTTTATGAGGGAATTAAATTATCAATTTTCTAACCCATTGATGTAGGTTGAAAATGTCAATTAAGATCAAATACAAGTCAAATGAATGCGAATTGGGGATACACAGGGTAGGGGTGTACCCACCCAGACCTTGGGGGGCACCCCCTTTGTTTCATATATAGCCACCTCTCACACAAAACAGGGGAAAATAGGTTGCCAAAACCACACCCTTTCCATTTCTTGATATTTTGAGAATTTGGGTGTATACTCTTGTAAGTATTAATTGAATACTATGAAAAAGATACTGCCTATAATTCTGCTCTTCGTTTTTATCATTTCCCCGAAATTTATATCAGCTAATAGCCAGTCTGAATCAAATTTAACAATAGAGGCTGCTGAAATTGTCATATCTGCTTTCAGTGGTGATGAGAAAAGAGACGACTTACCAGCCCATCTTTCTCCCTATCTACTTGAATTAAGTTTACATGGACATTCTTTGCCAGATGAAATAAAAAATCAATTGACTGATTTGGGATTTAATTTCTCTGGTGAAATAATAAATAGAACAAGAGACCTTAGAAATGAAGCAGAAGGATTAGACCAATTTTATGACTCAGGAATATTCCGATTCCACTATACTACAGAAGGAAATCATGGAGTTGATGCTACCGATGACAATGCAAATTTTATTCCTGATTATATTGATATAATGTCAGAAAATTTTGTTCATGTGTATGATGAACAAGTCAACGAAATGGGATACACCAGACCACCAGGAGATGCATGGCTAGCAGGCTTTCCCGGTGATTATGATTATGGAGGATCAAACCATTATGATGTATATGTTCGTCAATTATCTTCTAACTACTATGGTTATGTTCAATCTGAATGGACGGCGCAAAACACAGGGAATAATGAATTCTCTCCCAATGTAAATGAGCAAAATGCTCTCACCAGTTACATGGCAATAAGAAATAATTATAATGGGTTTCCAAATAGTGAAATTGAAAGTGTCCAGGTTACAGCAGTACATGAATTTTTTCATGCAATTCAGTATGGATATGATGGGTATGAAAGACCCTGGTTATTGGAAGCAACAGCAGTATGGATGGAAGAAGAGGTTTTTGATGAAATTAATGACTGTTATCAGTATATGCCTTTATGGTTTAATAATCCGGATATGTCTCTTGACCATGCAGGAGGAACACATTGGTACGGCTCATGGATATTCTTTGAATATATTGATGAACATCTTGGTGGATCAGGGACAATTAAAAATATTTTTGAAGAGGGAATAAATACAAATAGTCAAAATGGAGACTACAGTATTTCTGCTATTGATGATGCCCTTTCAAACAATGGCTCTTCATTTCAGGAGGCATTGAACGGAATGGTTATTGCCAATCATGTTATGTCCCCAGATCCTGGACCAGATGCTGAAATGTATAGTTATGATGAGGCAGAAGATTTCCCGGTTGACGGACCTGCAATCTATAGTACAGTCAATTTTTCTGAAGAGGATGGATTTGAGTACATTCAAAGCACATCACTAAACCAGTATGCAAGTCAGTATATTAGGATAAATAATGATGTTCCTGTAACAGTTACATTGGATACTCAGAATGGTTCACTTTCAGAATTTGGTTTTCACTCTGTGATAAAATTTTCAGATACTGAACATGAAATATTTTCTGGTGATTCTCTTAATATTTTTTATACATCTGATGAAGTAGAATCAATCTTTGTTGTTATTGTAAGCCAGGATGAGAATGGTATTGATTTTGATTACACTTTAGAAATTTTTTATAGTCAAAGTAATGGAGTTTACGGCTGTACAGACCCCACAGCAATAAACTACAACCCAGATGCAACAATAGATGATGGCTCATGCTACCATGATGTTGTTACCGATATAGACGGTAATGTTTACGAGACTGTCCAGATTGGTGAACAATTATGGATGAAAGAGAATCTTAAGGTTACTTCTTACAATGATGGGATGGATATAGATACAGGACACAGTAATTCAGAATGGGGAAATTTATCAATAGGTGCTTATGCAGTTTACGATGACAACGAAAACAATGCATATACATATGGATATTTGTACAACTGGTATGCAGTAGACACAGGTAGCCTTGCT
>CAZSIH010000001.1:0-60416 GCA_964606925.1 uncultured bacterium | reverse complement strand
GGATTCAGTTTATGCTTACAATCATCACGATAATTATGTGATGGCGGTTTTGGATCTTAGGCTTGAATATAAAAAAAGAGTTTTAGGTGAATAAAATATTTTTCCGTACTAAAACGTAAACATCTTTTTAAACCAATTTTTTAATTAAATACGGGAAACCACCATTGTTTTCTGTGCAACAAGATTTATTGATGTGATTGTTTCTACCACTTAAAAAAATCTAATTTATTAAAACGTAAATTATTTTATCCCGGAAATGATAAACATTTATTTTGTATATAAATTTATGAAGAACAATATGTAACATAACTAAATTATGAGAACAGCTGAACGATACAAAAATATGTCAAAAATAGAGCTGTATTTATTCCCGGTTCTTATGTTTTTCTTTGTGTGCTGCAGTAAAAAGCTTGAATATGATATACATTATTCATTTTTAAAAACAGGCAGTGATGTAAAAAAAACAGGGATTTTAATCCAGAAACTACCCCTTGGTCTCAATAAAATAATTTATGATTTAGCCAGTTTAGATACCATGTTTGTGGCGGTTCACGGATATGGGTCTGAAGGATACGAGTGGGTTTATCCATTAAAATTAATGGCTGAATCTATGAAACAGACTTATTATTATCGCTGGGATTGGAATGAGTGTCCAAAAAGAGCTTCGGGAGATTTAATAATTGCTTTAAAAAACCTTTTAAAAGAAAATTTAGAAATAAAACACATCATCCTTTTCGGACATAGCTATGGCGGAGTTATCACGGCAAATTTGATGGATGACCAGATTGGATCTATAGCAATCCACAGTATAGCTGCCCCGCTTTCCGGTCACCCCAAATTTAAAAAAGAGTGTCCGGATTTTCCAGATTTTAAAGTTTTAAAATTAAGAAACCCCCTTACTCAGTGGAGAACACAACATAAAATGGATGGAGCATTTAAAAACCTGACTATTAACCCTCAGAAAATTTCGATTGCAGGAAGTGTTGTTATCCAACTCCCAGATAGTTCAAAGGGAACAAGGTTGGGTCATAACTGGTCTATCTCATGGGTGATCAATGAATATTTTAATAATTGACTTGAATTTCTATACGTAGAGGAATGTTTAAAATTCTTGATATTGGACATAAAAATTTATCATTGGATAGCGCCCTCACATTGCTTGAAACAGAGGTTAGCCGGCATCAATATGAAGGAACCACAGGGTGCTTAAAAATAATCCATGGACACGGAAAGGGAACATTACGGAAAGTAGTGAGAAGTTGGTGTAAAGAACAGGAGGGAAGATTTCGCTCCGTTATTTTTGGTGAAGATTACGATATTTTTCATAAAGACACCTCAGAAATGAGAGCGGATTGTGGAAACCCTAATGATCTTGATCTGGGACAGAAAAATCGTGCTGTAACTTATCTCTGGCTGTGGTGAATCTTTTAAAATAATACTAAATCAAAATAATTGAACGGATAGTTGAAAATGTTCTTGACATCCGTACTTTTTTTGGAGTAATATTTAAAAATGACAGGAATTGTCATTATCGATATACCCGAGGTAAAAGGAAAATTTTTAAAATGTGTGATTATTATGTGTGAAAGAAGTGTTTTCATAATTCATAAAGTGTTTTCATTCCTTCTGATAGGAATCTGTTTAGATTTTAACATCTCTTTGTTTTTCATTAATAAAGAACGGGAGACTTAATAGGAATGATATTAAACATAAATTTAGTGGGTGAGTTCTGTGGAGAAGGTATCAAAATGGGAATCCGCATCCCCCTTACCTCGGATCTTAACCTGAACCTCGAATTCGCCCACTTAAAAGTGTTGATACATGAATAAAGAAATTTACTATTCCGTGTGTTCTAACGGAGTCATTGTTTAAATTTAACTGTATGATTTCAGAAAAAATTAAAAAATTGTGCTTCACATACGATTATTAGATAATAGGATGTGAAAAATCTAAAGGAGTAACCATTTTATGGATATTGCAACATTAATTGGAATAATTTCAGGGTTAGGTATGATTGGGGGCGGAATATTTATGAATGCCGTCGCCGCCGGTGCCAGTCCTGTGGTGTTTATTTCGCCAAGCAGTTTTGTTATTGTGTTTGGAGGAATGATAGCCTCTGTAGCTGTCGCTTTCCCCTTGAATGATATCATGGCATTGGGTGCAGCAATCGGTGCAACCTTTAAGGGAAGCGGTGATAAATTAGGAACCTACGTGGACGAAGCGGTGGAAGTGGCCGAAGTCGCCAGAAAAGGAACAACGGAACTGGAAGGCAGGCTTGGTTCGGTTAAAAACTTCTTTTTTAAAGACGGACTTCAAATGGTGGTGGATGGTTATTCTGAAGAGGAAATTTCTGACATTTTATACACCCGAATAGATTACAGGGAGGTCAGGGAGAAAGCACAGTCTGATCTATTTAAAACAATGGGAACCATGGCCCCGGCCTGGGGGATGGTAGGTACGTTAATTGGTCTGGTTATTATGTTGGCTGGATTTGGCGGTGAAGGCGGGGGAACGGATGCACTGGGTGCCGGTATGTCTGCTGCTCTTATCACAACGTTCTACGGCTCTGTTCTGGCAAACCTGTTTTTTCTTCCGATGGCTGCAAAGGTGGGAAGCAGAATACTGTTTACTTCCACCATTCAAGCACTGCTTGTTGAAGGCGCTAAATTAATTCATCAAAAGAAGCACCCTATCATTGTAAGAGAAAAACTGAATTCCTTTATCCCTCCAAAAGAATGGAAAAGAGAGGGCTAATTGCCAAAAACTGCTAATTATAAGAAAGGGTTTAAAGCGGGGGTTAACTCCGTTGACGAGGGTCTTCCGGGCTGGTTTGGAACTTTCGCCGACATGATGACCCTTTTAATGGCATTCTTTGTTCTCTTGGTCGCTATGTCAACCCTTGATCCGGTAAAGCTTCAGGAAATGGCTGACTCCATGGGGAAATCTATGGGGTCAAAGAAAAAAATGGAAGGGGCTATGGATCTTGCAGATATTAAATCTGAAGTGGTGGCTATGTTGGAAAAACAGGAAAATAAAGAAATAAAAGAAAAAATGGAGGTTTTTTCAACACCGAAAGGTCTGGTTATTTCCATTTCTCAAGAAGCCAGTTTTGATCCCGGATCTGCTAATCTCAAGCCTGAATTTCAAGGTATTTTAGACAAACTTGTCCCTATAATTAACACCCCCAATAATTATCATCCTGTTCTAATTGAAGGACATACAGATGACAGGCCCATTCCAAAGCGTCTTCAAAGGATATTTCCAACAAACTGGGAGTTGTCTTCTGCCAGGGCAACATCGGTTGTACGCAGACTCATAAATATGGACGTAGACCCACTTAGGCTTGAAGCTACTGGAGTAGCTCAGTTTTCTCCCAGAGAAAAACCACCCTTTCCCCGATTGTTAGATCAGGCATGGATTGCTGAAACAAATAACAGTCCCGAGGGTAGATCAAAAAACAGGCGGGTAGAAATATTGTTTCCCAAGAAAACTATGAAAGATGTGATGGGTCCTAAAATTGAAGAAGCTGTGGAAACCGAGACTGCATCAATAGAATAAAAATATTTCAATTAATCCAATTTAAAAAGCCTTAGTATTATTGAGGCTTTTTTTTTATGTTATTCTTTATAACCCTTCAGTTCCCGTGCTGAAGGATCCGTTACATCTGTCCATTGCGGCATCCAAAAATGGGGGATTAAATTTTCATACCCTCTGAAATGTTGTTGATACACTTTTCTATAATAATAACTTTCTTTTAGGAGCGGTCTGCAATGATTTATTTTTTTCGATTCACGCATAAACTCTTCATCAGAGATAATTGTGTCCACGTAATTCTGTATTATCTTATGCCACGATTCTTTGGGATTACTTACTCCATCTGAAAATGCGCATTTTCGACGCCAGAGAATTTCATCCGGAAGAGTTTTTAATTCTGAAAATGCTTCCCTCAATATGTGTTTTTCCAATCTTTCTTTTCCGTCAAACATTTTTAATTCCGGAGGAATAGAAAGATAATATTTTACAAAAGTCTTGTCTAAAAATGGTGTTCTGGCTTCCAGTCCATTTGAACTGATAGACCGATCAGAGCGAAGAACGTCAAAAAAATAAAGTTCCTTCACTAACCGTTCACTCTCTTTTTGTAACCCGGTAGGAGAAGGTGCGTTTTTTAGATAAACATACCCACAACATACTTCGTCGCTTCCGTCTCCATTAAAAATCACTTTAGAATCAGAATGCTCTGAAATATATTTTGACACCAGATAATTTCCCACACTTGCACGAACTGTTGTTGTATCAAAAGATTCTATGGTGTAGATCACAGTGTCTGTGGCATCTAAAAATTCTTTTTTAGTCAATTCTATTTGATGATGTCTTGTGCCTATATAATCAGCAGCACATTGTGCATATTCCAAATCAACACTTCCTGAAATTCCGATTGAAAACGTTTGCAAGTTATCGTCTGGTGTGTTTTGGGAAACCAGTGCCGTAATTAGGCTTGAATCCAGCCCTCCTGAAAGTAAACAAGCAATTTCCCTTTCAGCCATCATCCGTTTCTGTACTGCTTTTGTGAGCAGTGTGCGTACACGTTCATGGATTTTTGATTCACTGTCAGTATTGTCCACAAAATTCTCGCAATAAAAATAGCGATTAAATGTATGCGGTGCGTTTGAACTCCACCAGCAGCCAGGGGGGAACGGATTGACCACATCACACAAACCTGTGAGTGCTTTGGCTTCCGATGCAATATAGACATCTTGATTTGCATAACCGATAAAACCGGGTCTGACGCCAAAGGGATCTCTTCCTGCGAAATATTCTCTCGTGTTTTTATTATGGATTACAAAAATGAACACCCCATCTAACTCTTCAACCGTTCGCTTAATTCCAAACTGCTTAAACATGAATAGAATAATTTCACTGTCTGAACCGGTTTGAAGCTGAAATCCGTATTTATCCGCCAATTCAAAATAGTTATATATTTCTCCGTTGCAAATTAATGTCAGAGAATTGTCTTCCGGGTGTTTCATGGGCTGATTACCCTCTTCGGTTATTCCCATAATTGCTAACCTATGGAATGCAAGAATCCCTCCTCCGTCCAGTATGTTTACACAGGTGTTGTCTGGGCCTCTATACTTTATTCGTTCAAACTCATTTTTCATGCACTCCCAGGGCTGGTTTGTACCCATATAAGCAAATATTCCACACATAGAAAGTTTTTGGTTAAAGTTTTATTTCGGTTAAATAAGTTGAAAAATTTTTGTTGGTTGAAATAGAGGTGCTTTTCTCTTTTTAAAAAAGTTGTTCCATCATGATAATTCCCGTATTTCCATTAATTTTTATCTAACTGTCTTATTCTCTGATAAATAGACTTATTGATAGGTACCTTACATTTAGTGGCTGTTTTACGACTTTACCCTAAATTATAATTCTGCTTGAGCTGCTGCCAGTCGTGCAATAGGCACCCTAAAAGGTGAACAGCTCACATAGTCCAATCTGTTTTCTTTGCAAAATTGAATAGAATCCGGGTCGCCACCATGCTCCCCGCAAATTCCAATCTTCAATTTTGGATTTACCCCCCGTCCAAGCTTGACTGCCATGGACACCAGTTTTCCAACACCGGCTACATCCAATGACTGAAATGGATCCTGAGAAAGAATGTTTCTATCCAAATAATCAGGAAGGAATGAACCAATATCGTCCCGACTGAATCCAAATGTCGTTTGTGTGAGGTCGTTTGTTCCAAAGCTGAAGAACTCCGCACGTTTCGCAATTTCATCTGCAGTGATACAGGCTCTCGGAAGTTCAATCATAGTACCCACTGTGTAATTAAATTCAACATTGGTTTCTTTAAATACTTCTTTTGCAACCTTTCGTACAATGGATTCCTGGTCTGCAAACTCTGTGACTGTTCCTACCAGCGGAATCATGATTTCAGGAAAAACAGTTATGCTCTCTTTTGTGAGTTCTGCGGCTGCTTCAAAAATGGCTCTTGATTGCATTTCTGTAATTTCAGGATAGGTAATTCCAAGTCGACATCCACGGTGTCCCAGCATTGGATTGACCTCGTTAAGGATTGAAATTCGTTTTTTTACAGTGGCAGAATCCTTGCCAATATGTTTTGCAAGCCCAAGTATTTGATCCTCTGTTAATGTCATAAATTCATGGAGAGGCGGATCCAGAAAGCGGATAGTTACAGGTTTCTCTCCCATGACTTTAAAAATTCCTTTGAAGTCTTCCTTTTGAAAGGGAAGCAATTCCATTACAGCAGACCGACGGTCTGTTTCGTTATCCGCAAGAATCATTTTCCGAATGGCTATAATTCGAGATTCTTCAAAAAACATATGTTCAGTTCTGCATAAGCCAATTCCTTCAGCGCCAAAATTAAGAGCCTGAGCAGCGTTTTCAGGAGTATCTGCATTGGTGCGAATTTTTAATTGTCGTATTTCATCCGCCCACTTCATAATAATTTTATATTCCGGGTGAGTGTCAGGGTCAGCTGGGATAAGTCTCAACTGTCCTTCATATATGTTTCCCCTCGTACCATTCATGGTGATCCAATCCCCTTCTTTGAGAATGGTTTCACCTATAAAAACTTCTTTGTTTTTTATGTTTATGTGAAGATCGCTGCATCCTACAATACAACATTTCCCCCACCCCCTGGCAACCAGGGCGGCATGGGATGTCATTCCTCCTTTGGCGGTTAGGATGGCTTCTGCAGCATGCATTCCATGAACATCTTCCGGGGAGGTTTCTTCCCTGATAAGAATGACTTTTTCTCCTTTATTGTGCCAATCTTCTGCATCGTCTGCTGTAAATACAAGCCTTCCTGTAGCGCCACCGGGACCTGCCGGCAATCCTTTTGCCAGAATTACAGCTCTGTTTTCGCTGTTAATGTCTAACATCGGGTGAAGCAGTTCATCCAGTTGATCGGGTCTCACGCGATTTATGGCTGTCTTTTTATTAATCATTCCTTCTCTTACCATATCTACTGCCACTTTAATTGCCGCAGAACCGGTTCGTTTTCCCACACGAGTTTGCAGCATCCATAACCTTCCCTCCTGAATGGTAAACTCAATGTCCTGCATATCTGTGTAGTGAGTCTCAAGGATATTTCTAATATCCGCTAACTGGTTATAAATCTCTGGCATTGTTTTTTCCAGGGAAGGCAGATTTTGGCTATCAGTTGTCTTTGTGGCTTCGTTCATGGGGTTGGGTGTGCGGAGTCCCGCCACCACATCTTCGCCTTGAGCATTTTCCAGCCACTCACCGTAAAATTGGTTTTCACCGGTAGCGGGGTTACGGGTAAAGGCAACACCCGTTGCTGAATTTTCTCCCATGTTTCCGAATACCATCGCCTGCACATTGACCGCTGTTCCCCATTTATCCGGAATGTTTTCAATCTTACGGTAACTGATAGCCCTGTTTCCGTTCCAGCTTTGAAACACTGCTTTAATTCCACCCCAAAGCTGTTCTGAATGATTATCCGGGAATTTTGACCCCAGGGTATATTTTACTTCGTTTTTATACAAATCAGAAAGCGTTTGCCAGTCTACGGCAGAAATTTCTGTATCATTTTTATATCCTTTTTTCTCTTTAAATTCGTTTAAAATAGACTCCAGTTTTTGTCGGATCCCCTGTCCTTCTACCGGCTCTATTCCTGCTGCTTTTTCCATAACCACATCCGCATACATTGTAATGAGACGGCGGTAGGCATCATATACAAATCTGGGATTGTTGGTTTTATTAATCAACCCCGGAATTGTGGCTGTGGTTAGCCCCACATTGAGAACCGTTTCCATCATTCCGGGCATGGATTGCCTAGCACCAGAGCGAATAGACATCAAAAGAGGATTTACTGCATTTCCAAATCCTGCTTCCATGATGTCCTCAGTTTGTGTTATGGCATGTGCAACTTGAAATTTCAATTTATCTGGAAGGTTTTGATCGTGGTCGTAATAGTGCGTACAAACTTCTGTTGTAATGGTAAATCCCGGGGGAACGGAAATTCCAAGGTGGTTCATTTCAGCAAGGTTTGCCCCTTTGCCCCCTAATAAATTTTTCATTCTAGCGTTTCCGTCGGCTTTAGTATTTCCGAAAAAATAAACGTTCTTATTCATTATAAATATTCCAATTAAATTAAAAACAATTAAAAATTAGCGTAAAATTTAAGGATGTAACTGTATAGTCATAATTATTTTGAGAAAATGATTTCCATTTTAAATACACACAACAAAAGATAGGGTTTATAACTAAGAAAAAGGGGTTTAATTATCGTATTTTCATCTTTACATGAGGTTTTATTTTAATCGGGTTTTTACTGTTTCCGCCATTTATCTCATCATGGGATGCGGAAATGTTCCTCCTGAATCGGGAATAAGATTAGCACTTTCATCCGATATTAGGGGATTTGATCCTGCTCAGGCTGTAGATGTGCGGTCGGGAAAAATCGTATCTCTGGTTTATGATAATCTGGTTCATTTTGGAGACAGTACTGAGATAATTCCGGGAATTGCCTTTCAGTGGGACATTTCTGGTGATGGAAAAGAATATCGGTTTTTCCTGAGAAAAAATATTTTGTTTCATGATGGAAATCCTGTGACAGCAACAGATGTTGTTCTTTCGTTTAAACGGATTTTGGATCTGGAAATCCTTTCACCTCAAAGCTGGATGTTTACAAGGATTGAAGGCGCTGCAGAATTTATAGAGGGAACCTCTCCTTTCGTGAGTGGACTAATTGCAGAAAATGACAGTTCGCTGACTATAAGATTGAAGTCTTCCTTTTCTCCCTTTATTCAATATTTAGCCATGCCTTCTTCGGCAATTATTAATTATAGAAACATTGATACAATACAAGAAATTCCTGCCGGAAGCGGTCCCTGGAAATTAGCCAAATGGGAAAGAGACGGAAAAATACAGTTAATACGTAATGATAATTATTGGGGAGAAAAACCAAAGGAACCAGAATTAAGTTTTCGAATTCTCTCTGAAGCTATGACCCGGTCAGCAGAATTTGAAGCAGGAAACCTCGATTTTCTAACTATTCCTTCCACAGAAATTCAACGGTGGTCCACATATCCTGAGTTTGAAGACCGTGTTGTTCATGCTGATGAGTTAAATATCTGGTATATAGGTTTAAACTGTTCAAGGCCTCCATTTAATGATATTCGTATACGACGGGCAATGAATCTTTCTTTAGACAGAGAAAAACACCTTCGTCTTTTAATACCGGGTGGAGAGTTGGCTTCCGGTCCTGTTCCTCCTGCTTTTTTAGGAAACAATAGTTTTAAACCTTTACCTTATGACCCAGAAAAAGCAATTCAATTGCTGGAAGAATCCGGTTATCCTGACGGATTGGAAGCCGAATTGTGGGTTGGGGGGGGTTCGGAAATGTTTCATGTTCTGGAAGCATTTCAATCCGATTGGGCGGCAGTGGGCATAAATGTCAAAATTATCCGCAGTGATTGGAATGTCTTCAAGTCCGCTGTACGCATCGGACAACCTCCCATGTATTATCTAAACTGGACAGCAGACTATCCCGACGCTGAAAACTTTCTATATCCGCTATTCTACTCGACAGAATCCATGACGAAAAGAAACCGTTATTCAAATCCGGTTATAGACAAGATTATTCTCAAAATTCAATCTTTATCACACGGAATAGAAAGAAACACCTTGATCCAAAAAGCAAATAAAATATTACATGATGAAGTTCCCTGGGTATTTCTGTGGCATAAGGGAAATTATACCATTACTCAAAATACCCTTTTGGGATATCGTCCGAAACTCGTCTTCAATGCCGAACGGTTTGTGACTTGGGAGAAAAAAGATGGGTAAATTTATTTTCAATAGAGTCCTTCAAGCTGTTCCTGTCATCGTTGGTGTGCTGTTCATTTCGTTTATGCTAATGGTTGTTCTTCCGGGAGATCCTGTATTATCTATGGTTGGAGAAAGGTATGATGAAAATACGGTAGAAATTATGAGGGAAAAGCTAAACATGAACAAACCGTTAATGGTGAGGATGGGAATATTTATGGGTGATGTTCTCAGTGGGGACTTAGGACATTCTTTCATTACAGGCAGACCTGTTATTGAAGAAATATTAGATAAATTCCCTAACACTTTTATCCTTGCTGTGGGTGCAATGACAGTTGCTGTTTTAATCGGGGTTTCTCTTGGGATGGGCACTTCTCTTGTTCCCGGTTCGTGGATTGATAAAACAATAATGGTCTTATCTTTAGCTGGGATTTCTGCTCCTGTATTCTGGACCGGATTGGTTTTTGTTCTGATTTTCGGAGTCTATTTAGGATGGCTTCCTCCCACGGGATACGGAGGGTTGGAATTCCTTATCCTTCCTGCATTTACCCTTGGGCTTCGCTCTGCCGCTCAAATTACACGTCTTACCCGATCTGCGATGCTGGATACTTTAAGCCAAGATTACATTCGTACTGCACAATCAAAACAACTACCTTGGTGGAAAGTTTTGGTGAAACATGCCCTGCCAAATTCGTTGATTCCTGTTTTGACGGTTATAGGAACAGATTTTGGAAGCTATTTATCTGGGGCTGTGCTCACTGAATCCATATTTGGTTGGCCAGGAGTTGGGAGGTTAGCTCTGGAATCTATTTTGAAGCGGGATTTTCCTGTCATCCAAGGAACTGTTTTGTTTATGGCATTGATGTTTATTTGTGTAAACCTTGTTGTCGATATTTTATATGGAATTATTGATCCAAGAATTAGAGCAGAAAGTTCCGCCTGATGGGAAAAAATGATAAAGTAAAATCCTTAAAAGGACTGTTGTCCTTCCCTGTCATTTTAGGAGGTGGTTTTGTTTGTCTTTTAATCATATCCGGATTGTTTGCTCCTCACATTTCTCCTGTCTCTCCTAATACTCAAATTTTAGAATTTAGAAACAAACAACCAGGATTTACAGGAAATGTTATATATTTTCGATACAGAAAATACCTGCCTGTGCAGTCTGTAGCTGTACATTCTTACACAAAGACAGAGATTGGTGTACACTATACAGATTTTATCGAAAGGGAATTTTTTCTTCCAAATGAAAAACTTGAAAAAGAGTGGATAAATTCATTTACGTTTTTTTTAGGCTCGGATCAGTTTGGCAGGGATGTTTTTTCAAGAATAATTTACGGTGCCAGGATTTCCCTTGCGGTTGGTGTTTGTGCCAGCACCCTTTCCATGCTGATTGGTGTACTCTTGGGGGGAATTGCAGGCTATTTTGGCAGACATATAGAGACCTTAATAATGCGTGTAACCGATATCATGTTTGGTTTTCCCGTTCTTCTATTCCTGATTGCAATTACTGCCATTTTTGAACCAAGCCTTATGGTGGTGTTTATTGCGATTGGGCTTGTTACCTGGCCAGGTATTGCCCGTCTAGTTCGGGGGCAGGTTCTTTCTGTTAAAACACAGGAATATGTTTTAGCAGCTCGTACTATGGGAATGAATTCAGGGAGAGTTTTATGGAGACATGTTTTTCCCAACTGTCTTTCACCTGTGATTGTAACCTACACGCTTGGTGTTGGGTCTGCAATTTTGACTGAAGCAAGTTTGTCATTTTTGGGATTAGGCGCACAACCTCCCACCCCAAGCTGGGGTTCCATGATCAGTTTAGGAAAAGATTTTATCCGTACAGCTCCCTGGATTTCCATCGCTCCGGGAGTTGCAATTGCCATGACAGTTTTGGGGTTCAATCTTATTGGTGACAGTTTGAGAGATTATTTTGACCCCAAAATGGAGTCAAGCAAATGATTAAACCATTAGAAAAATTGATTGAAGTTTATATGTGTGATTATCCGTTTGAAAAAGCTCCTCATGAAATGTTAAATTTCCTTAGGGATGAAAAGGATGTTTTTTCAACTGATAATAAAAATGGGCATTTCACCGGTTCGGGATGGATTGTGAGTCCCGATAAACGTAAAATACTCATGACACATCATAAAAAAATAGGTAAATGGCTACAAATGGGAGGACATGCTGATGGTGAAAGTTATTTACTAAAAGTGGCTCTCCGGGAAGTTAAAGAAGAGTCCGGGTTTGAACAATTCAGGGTTGTGACTAAAAAAATATTTGATTTGGATATTCACGATATTCCAAAGAGAAACTGCGAATCCGTCCATACACATTACGATGTTCGGTTTTTATTTGAAGCTGACCCGGTGAATGAAACTATTGTCGTAAGTAGTGAGTCCCATGATGTGGCATGGATTCCCATTGAAAAAATTGCCGAACTAAATCCCGAAACATCCATTCAAAGAATGGTAGAGAAAACATTGGTGTTAAAAAATGAGCTTTTCTAATAATTCTCTGAAGATAAAAATTCTGGATACTGTTTTATCTAATCTTCAACCTCCTACAAAAAGACGGATTGGCGTTGAAATCGAGACAATTTTTTACGATAACCAGTTGAAGCGTATTCCTGTGAATTTGGGAAGTAGATATTCTGCTCAAGATCTAATAAATGATCTTACCTCATCACAGAAAAACGAAAAGTGTCTAAGTACATACTCATTAGAACCGGGGGGACAACTTGAGTGGGCATCTTCCCCCTTTGTGTCTCTACATGATATAAATTCCCAATGGAATATTCATATTAAATGTCTTGAAAAACTGTGCAGGGAGCATGGTTTGTTCCCAATTGATTTGGCGCTTGAACCTATCTATTTCCCTATGGAAATTGATTTAATTGACATAAAAAAGTATCTTCTCATGAATGACCGGTTTAAATCTTTGGGTAGCCGTGGGCATTGGATGATGAGAAATTCTGCAAGTGTTCAGGTAAATATTGACATGACCGATAAAAACGATGGCGAAGAAATGGCTTTTGTCGCTGATTGCCTTCAGCCATTTTGTTTTTTGTTGTTTTCACATGTTCCTTTTATTGGCGGAAAATGTACAGAAAAAACCAATTATCGTCTTAAAATTTGGAACAACACCGATAATTCTCGTTGCGGGAATTTATTTGATCATGGAATGAGTCAGAGTCAAAATTTGATTGAATCTTTTATTGACTACTTATTAAGCGTCCCGGCGATTTTTATTCTCAATAACTATTCAAAGGTAACGGGCTATGAAGGACTGTTGGGAGAGTGGTTGAATTCATTGAACGACAGGAAAAAATTATTACCTGAACATATTCAATCAGCACTGCACCAGATTTTTACCCATGTACGATTCAAGCATGTCTTAGAAGTTCGTGGGGCTGATCGTCCTCCTTTTGGATATGAGCTGGCACCGGCCACGTTCTGGTGCGGACTTTTGACTGCAGAACGTGTACGGAAAACCCTCTTTAAAAGGGTGAGTAAATGGACACTAAAAGAGCGAATTTCCCTAAATAAATCGGTAGAAACTCTGGATTTAACTCAGGTTGGACCTGAAGGAATTTCCTGTGGGAGGTGGCTCAAAATTATTTCTGACTATGCAATACAGGGATTAGAAGAGCGGATTAATTTTTTCGGGATAAAGTCCGAAGGAAAATTTCTGAAGCCATTTTTAGATAAAGCATTAGAACGACCCTATGCTTTGAGGGTTCAAGATTCATTCAAAGAAAGTGGAGATAACCTTACATCATGTTTACAAAAAAAATATCTAAAATAAAGGAAAGAGGTTCTTTTTGAAAAAACCCCTGATTGGAATAAACCCGTATTATTTTAGTTACAAAGATTCTTTTTGGAATGCAACCAGAGAAAAGTATTACAATGCTGTCTGGAAAGCAGGAGGTGTTCCTGTAACTCTCCATTATCCTCTGGACGAAGAAAATATAAATGAGTCTGCAGATAGCATTGACGGACTTGTAATGGTTGGCGGACCAGATCTGCCTTGTAATGTGTATGGAGGTAGGAATCCTGATCTTCTTGATGATGACGTAATGTTGCCAAAAAGAGAACTATTTGACCGAAATATATTTCTAATTATGAAACATTTACATAAACCCATTTTAAGTATCTGTGCCGGAATTCAACACATAAATATCATTTACGGAGGCAATTTATATGAAGATTTGAAAACGCTGACAAAAACGTCTGTTGACCATGGTGAATTCAACGGAGACGCTTCCTATCACGATGTGGAACTGGAAAAAGCCAGCCATATTTATTCTGTAATTGGAAAGCGTACAATTAAAGTTGCCAGCACACACCATCAGGGTATAAAAAGTTTAGGACAGGGGCTTTCTGTTTCAGGTAAGGCTCCGGACTCACTAATTGAAGCTGTGGAAGATAGCGAACACCCAGATTCTTTTATTGCCGTTCAGTGGCATCCGGAAATTATGACAGATGATGAAGATCAGTTAAAGCTGTTTCAATGGGTCTGTAGTGAGGCAGTTCACAAACAATCACAATAAAATAATCTAAAATACATTATGTGGAGATGTTGACATTTCACCCTAAAATTCCATTTTGATAATCTTCAAACGCTTTAAGTACTTCTCCCTTGGTGTTCATTACGAAAGGTCCTCCCCGAGCCACAGGCTCATTTAATGATTCCCCTGCAACCAAAATAGTTTTAAGTCCTTTTTCACCGGTAACAAATTCAATAAATCCTTTTTGTTCATAAACCTGCAATTCTCCTTTAAAGCCATTCTCGGGTCTTTCTGTGCTTCCTTCATAAATATAACTAAAACAATTCCACCCATCTTCAACCGGAATAGTTATGGATGTTTTGGGTTCAAGATGAATATCATAATAAAGGAATCCGGTGTGCGATTTTCCGGGTCCCTCTGTCCCATTGAAAGTACCTGAAATTATTTTCACCTTTCCGCCCGGAACCTCAACGACAGGGATTTTCTCTTTTGGAATATCTTGATATTTTGGTTCTATCATTTTCAATCGTTTTGGTAAGTTTAACCATAATTGAAATCCCCGGGCGAGACCATCCTTCTGAATAGGCATCTCACTATGAATAATTCCTTTTCCGGCAGTCATCCACTGGACAGAACCATCTCCTAAAAGCCCTTCGTTTCCTGCAGAGTCCTTATGGTGCCATTTCCCTTTCAGAATATAGGTTATGGTTTCAAAGCCACGATGAGGATGTGAAGGAAACCCGGCAATATAATCATCCGGGTTGTCACTCCCAAATTCATCCAAAAGTAAAAATGGATCCAGCATGTTTAGTTCCGGTGATCCAATGACTCTGATAATGTTCACTCCGGCACCATCTGTTGTTTGAATACCTTTCACTGTCTGTATTTTTTTCCGTTCCGTCATATTCTCTTTACAGTAAATAAGATAGTGTTTCCTGTTATAAATTACAACAAACATATAATTATAATCTTAAAACGGATTCGTTTTTGTCTTCATTGAAATACAGTGTTAAGTTTAACCAATGGATGATAAGGGTTATCATAATCTGACTTGGATTCCAATGTTCATTATTGGAATAAGTGCATTATCTTTAGGTGTGATTTATGTAACAATAGGTGAGCCTTGGTTACTGGATAAAAAAGCAAATGAAATCCTTTTGAGAGTGAGCTACGAAACTCTATTTACTCAAGAGGTAAACCAACATCTGCCTGCTTATTTAACATTAATGTATCGATTTTTCGGTTGGTGGTTGGTGTCAATCGGACTGCTGATTTCTGTTTACGTTTTAGTGACAAAAATGGGGACTCGATTAGCCCGAAACAGCCTACATTTCTCAACTGTTATTATTCTTGCAGGATTATATTGTATCGAATATTTTTTCATCCCCAAAACACCCTTTTTGTGGCTTACTCATGGAATTGTTTTATTGTTAATGGTAAGTATTTACGGCTCTATAAAATTAAACCATGATGGCTAAATGGAATTAACTGAAGTACACCCCTTATTTGTTCATTTTCCCATTGCACTTCTTTCTGTCGGATATTTCTTTGATATTTTATCTGTCGTTTTTAAAAAAGCTGAATTTGAATCTGTAGGGTGGTGGAACCTTTGTCTGGGAATGGTTTCTTCCCTCTTTACTATACTCACTGGCTTTATTTCCGACTGGGAATATGGACATTTTGAAAACCCGTTTCCTGTTTTTGATACACACGGATCTACTCAATTATTGTCAGTATTATTATTTACGATCATGATTGTTTGGAGGTGGAGATTGTATAAAAAAATACCCAAACCTCTAAATAAAACAATCGCGTATTTTACACTTGGTGCCTGTGCAGTGGGATTGCTTTTTTACGGAAGTCACCTTGGGGCTGTTTTAGCAGGAAGAGTTTGATAAATTGTAAAATGCATTTACTTTTAATTAATCTGATATTTAGTCTAATTTTAACTACATTTATAATAAGTCTTCTTATCTGCATAAATTAATCATCACCAATTAAAATGACAAATTTTAATATTCAGACAAATGCGGGTTTTATGTCTACGGACAGAAATGACCGTTGGTGGATAGAGCCTATATGGACAGGTTTGGGGTTTTTAGCCTTTGTTGTTTACACAACATGGGCAATGCTACAGGGCAATTATTATTGGTGGAGTGCCTTTCAGGATGGATTTGGAGGATATCTTTCTCCTTTTTATTCGCCCCTCTTGTTCATTAAACAAAGTGCTGCCGGTTCAGCGCCCATTGATCATGCTTGGTTTGGTTCCTGGCCCGGGTGGTGGCCCAAGCTTATTCCTGCTACCCCTGCAATATTAATACTGGCGGGACCTTTATCATTCAGGATGACCTGCTATTATTATCGAAAATTTTATTACAGAGCCTATTTTTTAACACCCCCGGCATGTGCCGTTTCAGGAATTCCAAGAAAAAAATATAAGGGAGAAACCGCTCTTTTCGTTTTTCAGAACCTCCATCGTTATACCCTTTACATTGCTCTTTTAATTATTGTTATACTTACTTATGATGGGATTTTGTCGCTTTTCAGGGGTGGTGTGTTTGGTTTTGGGGTTGGTTCAATTATTCTATTAATAAACCCTGTTTTGCTCGCCGGGTATACTTTTGGTTGTCATGCCTTTAGGCACCTTGTTGGTGGAAATAAAGATTGCCTTACCTGTCCAAAGGGAAATCCAACAATCCGATACAGGCTTTGGAAAGGTGTCTCGTTGCTAAATGGGCGTCATATGTTCTGGGCATGGATAAGCATGGTTTGGGTTGCGTTTTCTGATATTTACGTCCGCATGGTTTCCAGCGGTCAGTGGATTGATCTTAACACCTGGGGATCCTAATGCTGGACATTTCAGAAATTGAAACAATAGAACACGATGTAATTGTCGTCGGGGCCGGGGGGGCTGGCATTCGAGCTGCAATTGAGTGTTCCATGCGTGGAATCAGTACAGGGTTGATATGTAAATCTCTGTTGGGAAAAGCGCATACAGTCATGGCAGAGGGCGGTGTCGCAGCAGCACTTGGAAATGTAGATTCCCGAGATCACTGGAAGGTCCATTTTCGGGATACAATTCGGGGGGGGAAATTTTTAAACAATTGGCGGATGGCGGAACTCCATGCAAAACAAGCTCCAGATAGAGTAAGAGAGCTGGAAGAATGGGGAGCTGTTTTTGATAGAACAGGAAAGGGTCTTATCAATCAGAGAAATTTTGGTGGGCATCGGTATCCCCGACTAGCACACGTTGGCGATCGTACAGGACTTGAAATCATTCGTACTCTTCAGGATAAGGGGGTTCATCAGGGGATTGAAATTTATATGGAATGTTCCGGTTTGGGTTTATTGAAATCAGGGAACCGTATCTCCGGTATGGTTGGTATGTGGAGAGATTCCGGTGCCTTCGTTATTTTTAAAGCAAAAGCCGTTATTCTTGCTACAGGAGGAGGAGGAAAATGTTGGGAGATCACATCTAATTCATGGGAATACACAGGTGACGGATATGGTATGGCTTATGAAGCCGGGGCAGAATTGATGGACATGGAGTTCACTCAATTTCATCCTACCGGAATGGTTTGGCCTCCATCTGTGAGGGGAACTTTAGTTACTGAGGGAGTCAGGGGGGAAGGAGGCATTCTGGTAAACAGTGAAGGTAAGCGGTTCATGTTTGATAATATCCCGGAAAGATTTGCTCCCGAAACAGCAGACACGGAAGAAGAGGCGGCACGGTGGTTAGAGGGAGACAAAGATGCTCGAAGACCTCCGGAACTCCTCACACGAGATGTGGTTGCCAGAGCCATTCGAAAAGAGGTAAGGGCAGAAAAAGGGTCACCTCATGGTGGTGCTTTTCTGGATATTGCTACCCAACGAAACGAGGATGACATCAAACAAAAACTCCCTTCCATGTACCACCAGTTCAAGGTTCTCGCAGAGTTAGATATTACGAAAGAACCCATGGAGGTGGGTCCAACACTTCATTATTTTATGGGTGGTATATCTGTAGACGCAGACACACAAATGACAACTGTCTCTGGACTGTTTGCCTGCGGTGAGTGTTCCGGGGGTGTACATGGCGCAAACCGTTTAGGTGGAAACTCCCTTTCGGATTTACTTGTTTTCGGAAAACTCGCTGGTGAAGGGGCATTTAAATATGTCCAATCAAATGAAAAAATGCCTAAGTCTTATGAAGAACAAATTAAAACGATTATCAAAAGTGCTACAGATATTCTTAATCGAGAAACAGGAAAAAACCCTTATTTGCTTCATGAAAAACTTCAAAAATTAATGCAAAATAATGTGGGCATCGTCCGGACGAAGGAATTACTAACAGATGGAATAAAAAACCTCACAAAATTTTGGGAGACTTACAATAATGTGAAAGCGGATGGTGCCAGTCAGTTTAATCCTGGTTGGCATGAGGCTATTGCTTTACAAAACCTTTTAATAACTTCCGAAGCTGTTGCTCGATCTGCTTTAATGCGGGAAGAAAGCCGAGGTGCACATACACGGGTGGATTTCCCCGGAGAACAGGATGAGTGGTTGAAATATAATGTTATTGTTAAGAAAAACGACGATGGTTCAATGGATATTAAAAAGGTGTTGCGGGGTGATCCAAGTTCAGAATTAAGGCGCATAGCAGATTTATCTATTGAAGAATTGGAATCTGAGGTAAATACAGAACGGGCAGGGGCAACATAAGGTGTCATTAAGACATTTTGAAATATACCGTGGTGATAAAACTGCAGGTGAAATGGTTAAATATGAAATTGAGGTCACCAAAGGAATGGTCGTGTTGGATGTCATTCACCGAATTCAGGCTGAGCAGGCAGGGGATTTAGCAGTACGGTGGAACTGTAAAGCCGGTAAGTGCGGTTCCTGCAGTGTAGAAATCAACGGAAAGCCCCGGCTGTCCTGTATGACTCGAATGAATGAATATTCTGAGAATGAAACGCTTTTTGTTAGACCTCTCAAAGCGTTTCCCATCATAAAAGATATCGTCACAGATGTTTCGTGGAATTACATACAAAATAAAAAAATCACTCCTTTTTCACTTGATCCAAAAGCAAAAGATAAGAATGGTGATTATATGATGATGCAGGAAGATATAGAAAGGGTTCAAGAGTTTAGAAAATGTATAGAGTGTTACTTGTGTCAAAACGTGTGTCATGTTCTTCGAGACCATGACAGCAAAGATAATTTTATCGGTCCACGCTTTATGATTCGACTTGCGAGCCTGGAAATGCATCCTCTTGACACTGCTGACAGAATCCCCAGTATAAAAAATTCATTTGGTTCCGGTATGTGTAACATTACCCGTTGCTGTACAGATGTGTGTCCCGAACATATTCAGATAACTGACAACGGAATTATCCCCCTTAAAGAACGGGTGGTTGACCGGTTTTATGATCCCCTAAAAATATTATTTAGAAAGCTGTTTAAAAGATTTATCTGAAAAACTCTAGTCAGTTTTTCAGTTTAAAATTAACCGGTATTGATATGTAAACCCCCACAGCCCTTTCACGCTGTTTCGCAGGGTGAAACCGGGTCTTTCTAATTGCTTCCATTGCCGCTTCGTTGAGCCCTGTGTTTGGAATTCCTTTGATTATTTTTACTTCTTTTACTCGCCCTTTTTTGTCGATAAACGCCTCAACATAAACCGTTCCTTCTATTCCCGCTTCCTGAGCAATTTCGGGATATTTTGGTCTAATGGGTGTTTTGGGAACCGGAGGATCATCGTATGGTATAAATCTTACCTGAGGGCCTTCAGGTGGCGGAGGGGGAGCATCCCATGCTTCAAAGCTTTCTAGGTCAAGTTCGTCCATGGTAAGGTCATCGGAAATATCCTCACTTTCTGATTCAATAGGGATGGAAGGTCTTGCCGGTGGAGGTGGGCGATTTATTTGCTGAGTTTGCGGAATATCAATCTGTTCAATTATAATTTGCGCCTGTTCTTCTAATGTCGTCTTTCCGCCAAAACGGGGATATAAAAGAAGAAAAACAATGAGCAGAGTAACAGAGATGAGTGATGCTATCCTCACAATGAAAGAATATGTGGTTCTTAGTGAACCGATATGTTCGATAACATTCATTAATCTACTGCGGTTTTTGTTGAATAGTTGAGTTTTAGTGCGTCTGCTTTTCTTAATTCATTGTGAATCCCCGAAACCAATCCCATTCGTGCCTCTTCGTCTGCTTTTAATGATACAACAATTTGAGGGTCGTCAGATCTCTTGTCATACATTACGTGGCGCACATCTTTTACCGGATACAATTTATCTTCTATGGAAATCAATCCTTCCTTGGAAACCCAAATATGAGTTGTGTGTCTCTTGGATTTTAATTTTTCAATTCTTTTAGCTTTTGGAAGATTTATTGGAAGTCCCGAATATTCTCTTAAAACAGTTGTCACCATAAAAAAAATGAGCAACATAAAAATAATGTCTGGCATGGAAGCTGTAGGAATTTCAGTATCTAGTTTTATTTTTTTATTAAATGACATCAGTCTGTTTCTGCAATGGAAATCCTTTTAGCATTTGCTATCTTCAGTTGATCTATGACAGCGACATAGTCTTTGTATCGAGTTTTTTCGTGTGACTTCACAGAAATAATAAGTTTTTCGTTTTTTCTCATTTTTTCTTTTACAATCCTGCTGATATTTTTTGTTTCCACCGGATCTCCTCCTAAAAGCACTTTTCCCTGTGAGTTTATGAGGCAGTTTAAAATGTTTTTTTTCCTGATTTCAATGGTGTCCCCTTCCGGTGGAAGGACAATGCCTAGCCCCTTGTCCATATCAATGGTAGTGGTTACCAGAAAAAATATGAGTAGCAAAAAAGCAATGTCTGCCATGGAAGACGTGGGGATTTCCCCACTTTTATAGCGTCTTTTTTTCATGGACATGGAATTTTCTTCCTATTTTTCTTTTGCTTCCAGTTCGTATAAATGGTCTACCAATTGAACCGAATGTTCTTCCATATCAAGAATAAGCCCATCAATCCTATTTACAAAAAAATTTTGGAATATTTGAACTATCATCGCAACAATCAACCCAAAAGCAGTAGTTAATAACGCCTGCGAAATCCCTCCTGCAACTACTGCCGGCGAAATGTCATTTGCCGCTTTTATGGCATCGAAAGCTCCAATCATTCCCACTACTGTTCCGGTAAATCCAATCATGGGAGCGATGGTTATTACAGCATTAAGCCATATCATGTTTCTCTCAAGGAAAGCCATTTCCACCGGTCCCGCATTCTGAATTGCTTTTTCAACTTCTGAAAGACCTCTGTGCCTCCTGGCAAGTCCAGCATGAAAAATAGCTGCAACTGGACCCCTTGTGATTTCACACAATTCTAGTGCGGGTTTAACACCGCCTGTGTCCAGCTTTTCTGACACTTCCCGAAAAAACTTCTTTGAGTTAACTGATGACATTAACAGTGAGTAAAGTCTCTCAAATGAAAATCCTAATCCGAAAATTAGTGATATTAAAATGGGCCACATAAATGGACCGCCATTAACAAAATATTCTACCATATATTCCTCCGAAATTCATTGTTGCGAGTTAAGTGTGTTTTTGTTGTTATGTTAACCTTATACATACAGGGGTTAAATTTAAAATGACTGATTGATAAAAACAGAGGCTTCATCAAAATATTTTATTCCTTCTTGTACTTGATTGTCTCCTAAAATACGAACGCCAACCGCTTCGTTTCTTCCCCACACAACTCCAGCAATCTCAGCTTTTATGCGTAAAGATAAAAGCTTTGTTTCTTCATCGTCATAAGCTGTGTCGATTATTATGTCTTCATTTTCAAGGTATTGGAGAAAATCTATAAAATCTTCCTTCGGAAGTGTCCATGTACTTTTGAACGACTTGTAATTTTCAAATTGTTCATTTGATTTATATTTAGTTGTATAAGCGGAAGCCCAGTTAAATATGGGTCTTTTAGTGTGTCCCAGTATTTTTTGAATTGAATTACTTATTTTTGAAGAGTAGGGAATATGTATGTCCGGTGTGATCCCTCCTCCTCCGTAAACAATTCTTCCCATTCTAGTCCTATACTTTGGGCGCAACTCTTTTAAAGAATCAAGTTTTGTTTCTCTGTTTTTTGAATAGAGTTCCAGATAGTATGCCCTGTCTTTACCTTCTTCGTAAGGTCTTTGAATCAATCTGCCGCTGGGGGTGAAATACCTTGCTATTGTAATCCGAATGGCTGAACCGTCTCTCAGTTGAAGTTGTTTTTGAACTAACCCTTTTCCAAATGTTGTTTCACCAACAATCAGACCTCTATCCAGGTCTTGAATTGCCCCGGATACAATTTCGCTGGCACTCGCACTACCCCTGTTTACTAAAATAATTAAAGGGATGTCGTTTTCGCCTCTTATGGGATCCGCCAGAAAGACTTGACCTGTGTTTGTTTTTTTCCCTTTAGTATAAACGATTGTATCTTTTTCCGCAATAAATAAATCCGCAATACCTGCGGCTTGTTCCAAATAACCACCGCTGTTATTTCTAAGATCAAGCATAAGTCTTTTCATCCCTTGAGATTTCAGCCGGTGTATTGCCTTTTCTACTTCTTGTTTTGTCATTGCTGAAAATCGTGTGAGGCGTACATATCCGGTAGAGTCGTCTATCATTGTTTCAGCCCATACGCTGTAAATGGGAATGTTGTCCCTGACAATAGTAACTTCAAATGGTTTCGAAACACCTATTCTGCTGACTGTGACATTAACCGATGTCCCCTTTTTCCCTCTTAGTTTTTCAAAAACTTGTTCTTTTTTTATTTCGTATGCATCTTCACCATTGATTGCAATAATCTGATCCCCCGGCTGTAAACCAACACGTTCTGATGGGCTATCCGCTACGGGTGTTATTACGGTAATATAACCGTTTAGTATGTCAAATTCAATTCCTATACCCTGAAATTTTCCCTTAAATTTTTCGTCTATTTCTCCCAATTCCTTTGGGGGAATATAAACTGAGTGTGGGTCCAGTTTTTTCATAATGCCATCAAAGGCACCGTCCATTAATTTTGCCATGTTTACTTTCTCAAAATGGAATTCATTAATGTATCTGATTATTTGGTTCATAACCTGCATCTTTTCTTTTAATGATCCGTAAGCGTTTTTTCCTTGACTATAGAGGGACTGGTAAAGGGGAAATAATAAGCCTAAGGCAAGTACTGTGCCCATAACCAATAATGTTTTTTTTGTTTTCATAAATTTTTCTGTGTTTCCTTCCCTGCTGTCAAGCCCTAAATCTATTTCATAAATTATAAAACATACCAGAACTCATTTTTATAATTACTTTTCTTAAATAATTGAGTATATTTGTTTTTACTTAGTGTAATTTTTCTACTGTAATAGATTGAAGTTTTTATTTGTGGTTTATGATAAATATGTTTTCCGCTGAATTTAAAGCAACCTGGATGATCCGAATGCTTGGTTTTTGGAGGGTTCCAATGATACATTATTGTCGTCCAGTGGTTATCTCAATTAGCCAAACTCATTCAGAAATAAAAATTCCTCTTAAAAGACACACAAAAAACCACCTTAATTCAATGTATTTTGGTGCCCTTGCTGTTGGAGCTGATATAACCGCAGGGATTTTAGCAATGGCAAGGATACGTGAAAGCAAAGAAAAGATTATTTTAATTTTTAAAGATTTTCATGCTGATTTTAAACTGAGGGCGGAAGGAGATGTTCATTTTTACTGTATGGATGGAGAAAAAATATACCGCCTGGTTCGCCGTGCAATTCAATCGGGCGAGCGGGAAAATGAAGAAATAAAAATCATTGCAAAAGTACCCTCCATTTCTAATAGAGTTGTTGCTGATTTTAGCGAAACTCTTTCACTAAAATTAAAATAGAGACAATGCTCCGACTTTCTCTTTTATTCTTGACTGTTGTGTGTTTCGCCTTTTGCAGCAATGCTTCAATCGCCTCCAGGTTAATTGCATTTGGCTTAGATAAACCGGTTTATATAACTGCTCCTGCTGAAACGGGAGATTCACTGTTATTTGTTTTAGAACAAAAAGGGGTAGTCAGATTAATAAAATCCGGGCGGCTGTTAAAAACACCCTTTCTTAATGTTTCGGACAGGGTTCACAATCCCCTGTTTCCCGGTGACGAAAGGGGGCTTTTGGGAATAGCCTTTCATCCAAAGTTTAATGAGAATGGTTTCTTCTATATAAATTATGTCTCAAAGGAACAGCATACAATAATTTCGAGGTTTTGTAACCGTCCACCTGATTCATTAAAACAAAGTGAAGTAATTTTGTTGGATATTGTTCAGCCGTATTCAAACCATAATGGCGGTCAATTAGAATTTGGCGAAGACGGCTATTTATACATCGGGCTTGGGGATGGAGGATCTGCAGGAGATCCTAAAAATAACGGGCAAAACAAAAATTCACTTTTGGGTTCTGTTTTAAGAATTGATGTGGATTCCGGAACACCCTATGGAATACCTCAAAGTAATCCCTTCATTAACATAAAGAACACTAAAAAGGAAATTTGGCTGTACGGACTTAGAAACCCCTGGCGATTTTCTTTTGACCCTAAAACCAAAGAAATTTACATCGGAGATGTGGGGCAAAATAACTGGGAAGAAATTCATGTTGTTTCTCCGTGGGGCGGTGGATCAAATCTTGGGTGGAATATTATGGAAGGAAATCATTGTTTTTCACCTGAACAAGACTGCGATATTTTCGGTTTAACCATGCCGATTTTTGAATATCCTAATGATGCAAATTATATAAAAACTCTTGCTGGATTTGCACAGAGAGAAGCTACGGTTCAGGGGTGTTCTGTAACCGGAGGATATGTTTATCGTGGTAAATTAATTCCTAAATTTCAGGGTCATTATATTTTTGCAGATTATTGCACAGGAAAATTCTGGAGTTTTGTTTATAAAAACTTAGAAATAACTCATCTTACAAGTCGAACCGAAGAAATTCGAAAAGGAACTGGAAAAAAACAGTTTTATGTGTCCTCATTTGGAAAAGACGGATTAGGGGAACTCTATTTTTTAGATTATAGTGGGAGTGTGTATAAAATAATTAGTGATTAACTCGGGGGGGGGGTTGTTCTTTAAAAATTTGCAATTGACAAATCTTTACTCATTTGATTTATAAACTTTGTTACGGCGGTTTTCCTTTTATAAACTTTCTCCACCTGAGCACATGCATGTAACACCGTTGAGTGATCTCTTCCTCCAAAAAACAGTCCGATGGATGTCAGCGTGTTGTTGGTCAGTTCCCTACATAGATACATTGCTAAATGTCTTGTCTTAACTAATTCTTTCCTTCTGGACGGTCCCACTATTAATTTTAGGGGAACATTTCTCGTTTCTGAAACTTTTTTTACTACGTCTTCCAGGTTCAACTCTAAAATCATTTCTTTGCCCAGTTTTTCCCTGATCACCTCCTCAACTAAATCTCTGTCTATCTCCTTGCCGTGTAGGGATGAGTTTGCAAGAAGACGTATAATAATGCTTTCCAATACACGAATGTTGGTTTTTATATGCGTTGCAATAAGTTCTACTAAATCATATTGGAGTTCTAATCCGTTCTGTTGAGCTTTCTCCAAGAGAATAGCAACCCTGGTTTCATAATCAGGTGGTTGAATATCAACAGACAGTCCTGACTGAAATCTTGAAATCAATCTATCTTGAAGTCCTGCCATGTCTCCAGGGTATGTATCTGCAGAAAGAACTATTTGTTTGTTTAATTGGTGTAGCTCATTAAATGTGTGAAAAAACTGTTCTTGTGTTTGCACTTTTCCTTTAAAAAACTGAATGTCATCTATAAGCAATATGTCTGCACTTCTATATTTTTTGGTGAACTCATCATTGGTGTTTTTTTGTATGCTGTTTATAAACTCTTGTGTGAATCTTTCACTGGTCTCTAAAACCACCTTTCTATTTTTTTCGTTTGCTAAAATCTGATTTCCGATTGCATGTAGCAAGTGAGTCTTTCCCAACCCTACACCTCCATAAATAACTAAAGGATTATAGCGTGACTCGCCTGGGGTTTTTGCTACTGACATAGCTGCTGCTCTGGCAAATTGATTGTTTGACCCTTCTATAAAATTTTCGAACCTTTGGTTTTTATTTATAAAGGTTGTTGGTTTTTGTTTAAATCTTTTTTGCTCATTTTTTTCATTAGCATTGTTTATAATTATTCTTTTTTCTGTTGAAATCGTATATTTTACATTCAGAGGAATTCCTTTTTCATTTATTGCCTTACTTTTAATTGTCTCCATATAGTGCGTGTCCAGCCATTCATAAAAAAATTGATTTGGCACTTCAAGTATCAATTCGTTTCTTTTAAGAGCCACTGGTTTTATTGGAGAAATCCACGTATTAAAGGCATGATTTGGGATGTCTGTTTTTATGGACTTTTTTACTGCCTTCCAAACTGTATTATGCATCAGGGGTTATCCACGAGTTATCCACATTTGTACTCTTGTCCATTTCGCGCTAAAATTAAAAACAATTATTTATCTTTTCCTATCACAACATGTTCGTTTTTAAAATATTTCTCAATATCGAGTTTACTGTTTTTCTGGCAGCAACCATCCATTAAAATTTTGTGTGTTTATATAATAGGGTGTATTTTTGCCGGCTAAATATGAGGGATAATTCATGAAGAGAACGTACCAGCCACATAACAAAAAGAGAAATCGCACTCACGGATTTAGAAAAAGAATGTCTACTAAAGCCGGGAGGAGGGTTCTTTCCCGTAGGCGTCAGCGCAGCCGCAAAGCCCTTACCGTATAAAAAGTGTTTATTAAGGGTGTCTTCAGAACTGCCGACAGGGTTGTTTTGTTTATTTTAAGAGTAATCGTTAATTTATATAAACTGTTTCTGTCTCCACTTTTAGGATCACAGTGCAGGTTTTACCCGTCCTGTTCTGATTATGCGTTACAGTCTACGGAAAAGTATTCTTCGTGCAGGGCTTTTTTTAGTATTGCAAAAAGACTGTCTAAGTGTCATCCCTTTCATCCTGGGGGTTTCGATCCTTTGTAAAAATGGATAGACGTTCTCTTTTTGCTCTTTTTTTGATCGCTGTGGTGTTAATCTTAACTCCATATTATTTTCAGCTTATTTCACCTCCTATAACCAAAACAGAAAAGGGGAATGTAGAAAAAAGTTTAAACACATTAGAGGGCCCAACTTCGTTAGAACACAGTACCCCTGTTCCCCAAAAAAGTTCTAAATATGAGGAAAAAGATATTTCAATAGATACTCCATTATATACCGCTATAATTTCAACAAGAAACGGTGGGTCAATAAAAAGCTATAAACTCAAAAACTATTTGGGGGAGGACTCCGCTTCTGTTGATTTAATTTCTGATCAGAATCTCAATAACCTCTCTTTGTCCTTTGTCAACATTAATGGTGAAAGTCTTTCAATAGAAGGGCCTTGGTTTGTAAATGATAATAGCGGGTATGTTGAGGTTTTTAATGCTTCCTACTCATTGGAGTTTTCTTATAATTATAATGAGAAACTCATCGAAAAAATATTAGTTATTGACCCTAACTCCTATATAATTGAAATCACCACAAATCTATCAAGAATATCAGATCAAATTTCCGGAGATTTTTATTTGTTGGGGTGGGATGGAGGAATTCCCCCAACTGAAACAAACATTAAAGATGAAATCACATATTTCAATGGTTATGTATATCAGGCCGGTGATTCCTATGAATTTAAAAAGGTAGCTCCAAACCTAAAAAATGGACAGGGGGTTGGACTTGAGGTTGTTCGTGGAAAAACTGACTGGGTCGCTATCCGTTCTAAATATTTTGTTTCCATTCTTTTGCCAGAACATGGAAGCAACCTTTGTTGGGCTGGGCACGAAGAAATAATGGCGGGATCCGTCTCGGTTCCTCAATACAGCTTTGCGGTAGGATTAAATAAGGACAAAACATCATCTACATCATTGTATCTTGGTCCTCTGGAATATGACACTGTTAAAAAGGTAAATGAGGGTATTCCCAGCATTATGAATTTTGGCTTTTCGTTAATACGACCTATAAGCAAGGGTGTTTTGTGGCTGTTAAAATCTATTCATGAGTGGATACCAAATTATGGCTTTGTATTAATTTTATTCTCGGTTCTCGTAAAAATTGTGGTGTTTCCTTTAACCAAAAAAAGCCACCAATCTTCTAAAGAAATGCAAGCCCTTCAACCCGAAATTGCCAAGTTAAAAGAGAAACACAAAAATAATCCACAAAAATTAAATCAAGCAACAATGGGATTGTATAAAGAACACGGGGTAAACCCCCTTGGAGGCTGTCTTCCAATTTTAATTCAAATGCCTTTGCTCATATCCCTTTTTCAGGTTTTTCGTTCCACTATTGAACTGCGGGGAGCATATTTTACCGGCTGGATTACTGACCTTTCTGCACCAGATGTCGTTTTCAGGCTTCCTTTTTCTATCCCCCTATATGGAGATGGGGTTGCTGTTCTGCCAATAATAATGGGGGTAACTATGTTTATTCAACAAAAAATGATGCCCACCCAGGCTTCTGGACAGCAAAAGTTTATGTCATATTTTATGACAGGGTTTTTTGTCTTATTATTTAACGGTTTTCCGTCCGGTTTAAATCTTTATTATACGCTTTTTAATGTGCTGACGATCCTACAGCAAAAATATCTTACCCCTGCTTCCCCTGTAAAGAACTTAATTCAAAAAACATGATCCTTCCGGATACGATCGTGGCTACCGCCACTCCCCATGGTTTTGGTGGTATTTCTGTTGTAAGAATGAGCGGACCTATATCAAAAGATGTTATCCTGTCCGTTTCTATCCCTGCTAAGAACAAAAAAAAAGTGTACCTAAAACACAAAACTGTTTCTTTTGTTAAACTCATAGATGAGAATCGTATCCCATTTGAAGACAGTCTTGTAACCTTTTTCCAGAAACCTAGCTCTTATACCGGTGAAGATATTGTTGAAATCTCTTGTCATGGAAATCCTTCAATTGTTAATAAAATCATATCGGTCTGTTGTATAAAAGGAGCAAGGGTTGCAGAGCCGGGAGAGTTTACAAGGCGTGCCTTTCTTAATGGAAAAATTGACTTAATCCAAGCCGAGGCGGTTGCTTCTATAATTCGTTCTAAAACTGATGAAAGCGTATCGTTAAATTTTAAAATGCTTCACGGTAATTTGTCGAGGCTGGCGAAAAATATTAAAAAATCTTTAATAACTCTTCTTTCTAAAATTGAATTTGAACTTGATGTGAGTGAGGACAGTCTTCAGCCCACACTTTTAGATGACTCGCAGGAAATCCTGGCTGACTGTATAGACACAATTAAGCGGGTTTTAAAAAACAATAATTATTTCCGAATGTTAAACGAAGGTGCAAATGTTGTTATTTGTGGTCTCCCTAATGTAGGAAAATCAACTCTATTAAATTGTCTTTCCGGGTTAAACAGGGCAATCACGGGTCCTCACCCCGGAACAACAAGAGATGTGGTTGAATCTACAATTTTAATTGGAGGTGTTCCCGTTACCCTGTCAGATACTGCGGGGATTCGGTCGTCAGATAATGAAATTGAAAAAGAGGGCGTGTCTCGTGCAGAAGAGAAAATGTCAGCCGCTGACTGTGTGGTTGTTTTGTCTTCAGCAAAGGAAGAACAAAGTGTTGGGGGTTTTAATCTGTCAGACATGCGCTTCATCCATGTTATTAATAAGGCTGACCTTTGCAACAAGCGGGAGGTGGATAAATTAAAAAAACGGTTTCCTGATGCCTGTATTATATCAGCAAAAACTTCTTTTGGAACAAAAGCACTGTTAGAAAAAATCAGAGAGCATGTCGGCATTTCCCCCTCTCTTAGCACTTCTGTATCTGTAGTTACAAGCCGACAAAATTTAATTTTTAAAAAAATACTTAAACACACTCAAAGCGCTCTGAACCTCATTTCCAGCTCTCCCACTGTTCCCCTTGAGCTTGTGGCGTTTGAGTTACGTGATGCGCTGGGTCAGTTAGACTCTATTCTTGGTAAAACAGTTACTGATGATATTCTCGATGGTGTGTTTAGTAGTTTTTGTGTTGGAAAATAGTTTCACGTGAAACTATCCGGGTTTAATTATGATACTGTTGTCGTTGGCGGGGGGCATGCTGGGATAGAAGCTTCTCTTGTTTGTGCCAAATTAGGGTTGAACGTCTCTCTTGTAACTCTTGACCCGCAAGCTATTGGTCGAATGTCTTGCAATCCATCAATTGGTGGGCTGGCAAAGGGGCAAATCGTTAGGGAAATAGATGTTCTTGGTGGGGTTATGGGAAGGGTTGCTGATTTTTCGGCTCTTCAATATAAAATGCTAAATAAATCTAAGGGTCGTGCTGTCTGGTCCCCAAGGGCACAGGTTGATAAGCGAAAATATGAAAAAGAAGTTTTAAGGTTGGTTTCTCAGTGTAATAAAATAAAGATATTTCGTGGGGAGGCAGTGAACATCCTTATTGCTGGTGGTGGTGTTTCTGGTGTTTCTTTGTTGACTGGTGAAAAGCTGTTTTGCAAAACTCTTATCATAACCTGTGGAACTTTTCTCAACGGCCTTATTCATGTTGGTGACCAAAAAATAAGCGCAGGGAGAATGGGAGAAAACCATAGTCAGGGAATAACAGAAGCCTTGTCGTCCCTTGGTTTTTCGTTTTCCAGATTAAAAACAGGAACTCCGCCTCGTATAAAAACAGCCTCAATTAATCTTTCAAAGTGTTCTGTTTCCGGAGGAGACAAACACCCTTCCCCCTTTTCGCATTTTACCTCACCGTTTTCTCCTCCTAACGTCCCGTGTTACCTCACCAAAACAACTGTTCGGTGTCATGAAATTATAAGGAGAAATCTTTCTCGTTCTCCAATGTTTTCTGGAGATATTGGCGGAAAGGGTCCTAGGTATTGTCCTTCAATTGAAGATAAAATTTACCGTTTTCCTAAGCGGGACGGACATTTTCTATACCTTGAACCTGAGTGGTTTAATTCTGATCAAATATATCTAAACGGGTTTTCTACAAGCCTCCCTGAGTCTGTGCAAATAGCTTCCCTAAAAACAGTACCTGGGCTGGGGGGTGTTGAGTTTTTGCGTCCTGGCTACGCTATCGAATATGATTTTTTTCCTCCGTCACAACTTAAAACAACACTTGAGACCAAAACGGTTTCGGGTCTTTTTTTGGCTGGACAAATAAACGGAACCTCTGGTTACGAAGAGGCAGCAGGACAGGGGCTCATCGCAGGAATAAATGCCGCAATGCGTGTTTTAGAAAAGGACCCTCTGCTTTTGTCCCGGGAGGATTCATACCTTGGTGTGATGCTTGATGACCTTGTTACAAAAGATACCTTAGAGCCCTATCGAATGTTTACCTCAAGGGCAGAATATCGTTTGCTTCTTAGATATTCTAATGCCGAAAGGAGGCTCATAGAACACTCCATCCGGCATGGCCTGTTATCACTTAATGAAATTCAGTGCCTACAAAACAAAATTGCTTTTACAGATAAAATTGTTAGCTCCACTCTTGTTTCGTTTGAGGCTGAAATTATCAATTCTGTTTTGAAAAAAAGAGGAGGTAGTCTGGTAAACCAAAAAACACCTCTGAAAAAAATTTTAAAAAGACCAAACATTTCTATCGGGGATTTCTTTAGTCTTTTTTTTAAAGACAATCTTTTTTCTCCTTCCCTTTCGGGACCACTAAGGGAGGAAGCTCTCTTGGAAGCTGAAACTATTATCAAATATGAAGGGTACATTAAAAGACAGTTAGACCAAATAGCGGGTCTTTCTTCTGTGAATAGAAAAAAAATACCCTTTGGTTTTAACTATGAAAAGATTTTGGGGCTTTCTTCGGAAGCAAGGGAAAAGCTCGTTCTTGTTAAACCAGAAACCGTCGGGCAGGCCATGAGAATTTCCGGTGTCACGCCGTCTGATGTTTCGGTTCTCTCTGTTTATCTTCATAAATAACATATGGTTTCACGTGAAACCAAAGACTGGAAGCTGAACCTGTTTTTTCGGTGGTATGAAAAAAACATTTTAACCAAACAATTAAAAAATGCCGGACCTCTTTCTATTGAGGCTGTCGCAATAACCCTCCTTTCTAAGTCTATAAATTCTTGTGGTTTTTTTATAATAAAATGTGCTGACGAAAACACTGCCGAAAAACTTTACACCGTATGTTATGGTTTGTGCCCTGATTTTTCTTTTTTTTTGCCCGGGAAAGAGATTCCGGGTGGAGAGGTTCCTGGCTTCATCTCCGAACGGCAGCGATATCTAGAAGAATCTTTTTCTGTTTTATCTTTAGGGGGAAGGCGAGGCTTACTTTTTACAACACCTGAATCCTTAAAACAATATAGTGCCCCTTCTATAAAAATTAAAGAAGAAGAATTGTTCATTAATATAAAGAAAAAAATAAAAATGGGTGTTGTTGTCAGTTTTTTGAATAAATGGGGGTATCGCCATACGGAAAGAGTGCTGAACCCCCTATATTATACAATAAGGGGTGGAATAATAGATGTTTTTCTTATTCATTCAAAAAACCCTGTTCGTATAGAGTTTTTTGGTGAGGTTGTTGAATCCATACGCCTGTTCAGCCCTTACTCTCAGAGAACAATTAAAAAGTTGGATCAGATTGTGGTTCTCCCGCGTTTTCTTGAAATTCAAAAAAGAGGTGAGTCTCTTATATCTTTTATTTCTTCAGATAATTCTATCAAGGTATATAATGTCAAGTCTTTTGATGCGGGTCGATTCCAAATACAGTTTAACGGCTCTGGTCGTGTTGTGTCTAATTTAAAGTCAGATAATATATCAAAAAATGTTGTAAATAATATGTTTCGTGAAAGTGGGAAACCTAAGTGCGTTGTCTTTACTGAAAATCTAAAATCTTTTCGTATTCCATCATATTTACCAGAAAAACAAACTGTGTGCTGTGTTTTGGCCTCATTAGAAAGGGGATTCTGTTTAAAGGGTTCTGGCTTAATTGTTTTTGGGGCAAAAGAGCTTCCCGTGTCTCGTATTCACATTAAATCCCGTTGGCTTGTTGAGGATGATCTGAACGAAAAACAAAACGAAATTTTAGATATTTCAGACCTTGAGTGGGGAGAGCCGCTTGTACATGAAGATTTTGGGGTTGGGGCTTACCGGGGGCTCGAGAAAGCTGGGGGGAACGAGTGTGTCAAGCTTAAATATGCGGATGGAGGGTTTGTTTATGTTCCTGTTTACAGTTTTAATAAAATACATAGGTTGGTGGGTGTGCCGGGTGGATCTGAAAAACTTTCTTCCCTAAGGAAGAAAACGTGGGGGCGAAGAAAGGCAATGGTAAAAATACATGCAAAAAACATCGCTATAAAATTACTTAAAACCCACGCATTAAGGCAGGCATCTCGGGGGTTTTTATATGAAAAAGAGGGGGATTTTTATAGGGCAGTGTGTGAATCTTTTCCGTTCCAAGAAACAGAAGGACAAATATCAGCACTTCGGGATGTTGTTTCTGATATGGAAAAGCCCATTCCTTTGGATAGGCTGGTTTGCGGTGATGTGGGGTTTGGAAAAACTGAAATTGCAATCAGGGCATCTATAAAAGCAGTTGAAAGCGGTAAGATTGTCTTTGTTTTGGCCCCGACTACTGTCTTGGCTGGCCAACATTATTTCAGTTTTGAAAAGCGTTTTTCTCCTCTAGGTATTCATGTAGAGCTTTTGTCTCGCTTTAGAACGGTGTCTGAACAAAAAAAAATCGTTGAATCTGTCGCTTGTGGCAATGTTGATGTTCTTATTGGTACCCATCGTCTCATTTCAGGAGATGTTGAAACTTGTCGCTTGGGTCTGGTAGTTATTGATGAAGAACACCTTTTTGGTGTAAAACATAAAGAAAAAATTAAATCACTGAAGTCTCAGGTTGATGTGTTGACTCTTACTGCAACGCCAATTCCTAGAACCCTGAAGCAATCTCTTGTTGGATTAAAAAACATAAGCATTATTAACACACCTCCTAAGGCAAGAAGGCCTGTTAAAACGTTTGTGGATTATCTTAATTGGAAAAGCATCATAAAAATTATAAAACAAGAAACTGTTCGTGGTGGTCAGGTTTATTTTATTCATAATAATATTGGTGATCTTTCTTTTTTAACAAAAAAAATACGAAAACAGTTTCCTGAACAAATAATACAAATGGCTCATGGGAAAATGAAAAACAAGACACTTGAGTCTATAATGATAGGTTTTTTTAAAAACGAGATTGATGTTTTGTGCTGCACAACCATCGTTGGCTCGGGATTGGATGTGTCAAACGCAAACACCGTCATCATAAACAATGCGCACCGGTTTGGACTTTCTCAGTTGTATCAATTAAGGGGGAGGGTGGGGCGGGGTTCTCGCCAGGCGTTTTGTTATATGTTCATTCCCGAAGGAAAACGTCTTGAATCAAATGCCTTTCAAAGACTAAAAACCATGGAACAAAATACACGACTTGGCTCGGGATATAAAATTGCTTTAAAAGATATGAATATAAGGGGTGCTGGCGATGTTTTTGGTACAAAACAGAGTGGGGTTATATCCAGCGTAGGGTTTCATATGTATAATAAAATTCTCAAGGAAGTTCTTGATGAAGAACGTGGTGTCAAAAAAAAGCGTTTTTTCCCAATAATCACCTCTGAGTTTTCTTCTGGGCTACCCGAAGATTTTGTTCCTCTCACAGAAGACCGCCTTTATTTTTATCAGTCACTTTCGTTGGCAGAGTCTTTGGAAAAAATATGCGATATTAAAGAAGAAATTATAGACAGGTTTGGACCCGTGCCAAATAAAGCTTCCCTTCTTTTAGATATAGCAATGTTGAGGGTTTTATTGTCAAACACTTCTGTGAAAAAAGTGTTCATTCGCAAAAAGAGTGTTGAGCTCACACTTTGGGCTTTTTCGCCTTACAAGGGGGTGGGTGATTTCTTTTCTGCGGTTTCGACTGTTTTTAGAATTACAATTAAAAACATCACATTAAAAAACAAAAAGAATAAAACTGTGTTGGTTACTATCGGTGGTTTGGTGGTGACTACTTCATATATAAAAAAAATCTATGTGTTTTTGGAAATCCTGTTTTTAAAAAAGGAAATGCGTTAATTTCTGATATGCAAATATATCTATCTCGTTATTTATTTATACTTGTTTTGTTTTTTTATGGATTGGGTTGTTCTACAAAAGAACAGGACGTTGGACCCTCTCTCCTTGCTTCAGTTGGAAGTAATTCAATTACTGTGGAAAACGTTCAGAATCGCTTTGGTGAACAAACAAAGGATAGTGTCTTTGTCTATCGTTTTTTGTCAAACTGGGTGGAAAGGGAGTTGTTGTATTTGGGTGGTGTGTCTCGGGGAATAGGCCTTGATCTGTCCGTTGTTCAGAAAATATCAGATTACAAAAAAGACCTTATAGGAATAGGTTTTTTATCTCTAAATGAAAAGACGATTCTCGTCGAAGACAACGATATTAGAACATACTACGCAAACAACAGGGGTGTGTATAAAAGAAAGCAAAAAGAAGTTTTGGTCTCTTATTTTTCTGTACCGGTTCTTTCCGCAGCCTTAAAAATAAAAAGGGAGTTAAAAAAAGACTTTAAGAAAAAAAACACGGATGTTCTTTTAAAATATAATGGTATTAGAAGGGTTTTTCGGTTTGGAGATTTCCCCGGTAAATTTAATGATGATGTTTTTAATAAAAATAATTTCAAAAAAGGAAACCTTTTGGGTCCTTATTCATTTGATAACAATTATTATGTTATAAAAATTGAGAAGGTGTTTTCGGTCGGCTCTTATATAGGAATAGATCTCGTTTATGACGAAATTTATCAAAGACTTAAAAATAAAGCCAAGGCGATGAGGCGCAGAATTGTTGTTGACAGCCTTTGGTTTGAATATATAGTTAAAATTGATAGCCAAATAATTAGAAGTTTAATTAAACAATGAAATTCTTTTTGCTACTTTTATTTTTTATTTTTCTTTCTGCACAAAACATCGTGTTGGAGGGTGTTTCTGCTCTTGTCGGAAATACTTTAATTTTAAAAAGCGATGTTTCGCAGATGGTTTCAATGACAGCGCTTCAACAAAAGATAGATTTAAACAAAAATCCTGATCTCTTTTCATTGTTACAGGACCAAGCCCTTGGTCTCCTAATAGATCGGCAGGTTATTCTTGAAATGGCAATACTAGATTCTGTAGAAGTAAAAGATAAGGAGGTTGATGATGCTTTGGACAGGCAGATTGAAACTATAATTTCTCAAGCGGGGAATGTCAGTTTAGCTGAAGAATACTTAGGTCAATCCATTAAATCGTTTCGGAGAGACTTTTGGACAGACATGCAGGATCGCTTAATTACAGAACAATATCAGTTTTCTCTGCTTAGTAAAATCAATATAAGCAGGGGCGAGGTTATTCGTTTTTATGAAGATTATAAAGACAGTCTTGGTTTTCTACCCGCCCTCTATCGTGTCAACCATATTCAATTAGCTGTTAAGCCGGGTGACACAAAAAAGTCTGATGCGTTGTCAGCGATAAATGATCTTCGTTATAGAATTACATCGGGGGAATCTTTCCATTCCCTGGCAATTGCCCACTCGGAAGACCATGGAAGTGCACCCGTGGGGGGAGATTTGGGTTATGTACAAAGGGGAGCTCTTGTTACTGAGTTTGAATCGATTGCTTTTACTCAAGAGGTTGGGGTAGTCAGCAATCCTATCCTAACAAAATTCGGATATCACCTCATAGAAACTATGGACAAGCAAGGAGAGAAAGCGAGAATTAGACACATCCTCATAAAACCAAAAATAACTGAATCAGATGAGACGAGGGCTTACGATTTTGCCTTAACACTTAAAGATTCCATAACAAATCTCGATACATTTAAGTATTTTGCTAACAAATATTCTGATGATAAGTCCACAAAAAACATTGGTGGAAATTTAGGTTGGATAGATGTTTCTAATTTTCCAATTCCCGAGTTCAGCTATGCCATTAAGAACCTTTCCTCTCTTGATGAATGCAGTTTGCCATTAAAAACATCTGTTGGTTATCACCTGATTTGGATGTCTGGTATCCGCCCGGGTGGAAAACCAAACTTGTTCGTTCATTGGCCTGAGGTTGAAGCCCTGGCTCTAAATCATAAAAAGGGGGTTTGGTTTCAGGGCTGGCTTGGTCAGGCAAAGTCTGTTTTATATACTGCCATATATAAAAACCCTTGATTTTTTGCACATTTGTTTTCCACAATTATTAGCTGCTTGTCATTCTAAGAGATATTCTCAGTTAATAAAGATGTTTTCCACACTATATTTGAAAATGTCAACATAAACACTTGCTTTAACTGACAACCTTTTCTTGAATATCTAAGTAATTTTTCAAAAAAAGATATTTAGTTATTCACAATATAAACCTTATTATTATTATTATTATTTACTTAGTTATAGAAATTATTATGCTTTAAACACTTTTCATAATTTGTCCGTAACATAAACCTATTTTAAATTTAGAGACTGTATTAACCATGAAATTTTCTACTACTAAAACAGATGTTCAGGCGTCTCTTCAAAAACTATCCAAAATTATCCCAAGACGATCTACCATACCTATTCTTGGAAATTTACTTATAACTACTAACAATGGTTCAATTATTATGAGAGCCACCAATCTTGAGCAAACTATGATATTAACTGTACCGGCAAGCATAGAGGAAGAAGGATCCTCAGTTGTCCCCGTTGATACGCTCCTGAATGTTACAAACGAACTTCCTGATGGGAGAATTACATTGTCTGTAGATGACAAATTAAACGTTTCACTAAAAAGCGACACGGGAGATTATGATTTAAAAGGAATGGCATCAGAAGAATTTCCCGCACCCCCGGAAACAGACAAACAAACCCCTGTTACAATTTCTTCTGAACTACTAAAATCAGTTTTTCAGCTAACTAGTTTTGCAATAAGCAGTGATGAATTAAAACCAGCCCTGACAGGGGTTCTATTTCAGTTTAATCCAAACACCCTGACCACAGTAGCAACGGATGGACACCGGTTGGTACGCTATAAAATAATGGACTTCGATTCAGGCGGATTTTCTGGAGACATTATTATACCAAGAAAATTTTTAAGTTTGTCACAAAGCCTTTTAGGACAAACTGAAACAGTAGAAATACAAATGGGTAAGAGCCATATTACAGCAAACTTCGGAAAAGATACAGTACATTCGCGGATTATAGATGAAAGGTATCCTGACTACGAAAGCGTTATTCCTACAAACAATGATAAAACCCTTACAATTGATGTACAGGAGATGGTTTCGGCGGTAAGAAGAGTTTCTATATTTTCAAACAGAACAACCCAGCAGATTGCAATTAAACTGAAGAAGGAAGGCTTAGAAATAGCAACGGAAGATCCGGAAAAGGCCACGAGAGCACTGGAAAAGTTGAATGGCGAATATAACGGAGAACCCATTACAATAGGGTATAACGCATCTTATTTAAAAGAATTGTTATCTTATATGCCTAGTAATAAAATTATTTTAAAATTAAATACCCCGATCAGTGCTACAGTTTTTTACCCGGAAGAAACGGAAGAAGGAAAGGAAATAACCATGCTTCTTATGCCAATCCGGCTAAATGATTAAAAAGGATTACAACAGTTCGGAACAGATATTTTTGTTTATAAAAACACCTTCTTTTTTGAAGGGAAATGTAGTTTAAAAAACAACCACCACAGACAAAGGATAATGAATCAAAACCCGTGTTACAAACAAACATGAGAATTGCATGGAAACACTGAAAACCGTTCTTGAAAAAACACTAAAAGAGGCAGGAACAGAAGAAGTGGTTGCCAAGGGGAGAGCAATTACTCTTTGGTCCGAAGTCGCAGGTAAAGAAATAGACAAAGCAACAGAAGCCTCTCACATAGAAAAAGGGATCATGTTTATCAAGACAGAATCACCTGTGTGGAGAAATGAACTAATGTTTCAAAAAAGGGAAATAATAGACAGAATAAACAACCATCTGAAAAAGGCAACAGTTAAAGACATAAAGTTTATTTAATGATAGAAAAAAATAAATCGACGTATAGTGCGGAAAAAATCACAGTCCTAAAAGGACTTGAGGCGGTTCGTAAGCGCCCCGCAATGTATATCGGTGACCTAGGAAAAAGAGGGCTCCACCACTTGGTATACGAGGTGGTGGACAACTCAGTTGACGAAGCACTTGCGGGACACTGTACAAAAATAAAAGTTGTATTTAATAAAGATGGGTCTGTTACAGTAGAGGACAACGGAAGAGGAATACCTGTTGACATTCACAAAGAAGAGAATAAACCAGCCCTTGAGGTTGTTATGACTCTACTTCATGCCGGCGGTAAGTTTGACAAAGGAACATATAAAGTCTCAGGGGGGTTGCATGGCGTAGGCGTGTCTGTAGTAAACGCACTGTCCGAATGGTTGCATGCAGAGGTTCACCGAGAAGGAAAGAAACACAGGCAGGAATATGCTAGGGGAAAAACAACGACAAATGTTGAAGTAAACGGAAACACACAAAAAACCGGTACGGTTATTACGTTCATGCCAGATAAAGATATTTTTAATATGGTAGAATTTGAATATGAGCTAATAGCAGATAGGCTCAGAGAGCTTGCTTACTTAAACAGTAACTTATTAATTGAGATACAAGACGAACGAGGTGAAGATGTTATTTCGGACACATTTAAATTTAACGGAGGCTTGAGTGATTTCGTAAAATATTTAGATGAAAATAACAACCCAATTCACAAGAAAATTATAACAGTTTGCAGAGAAGACTCAGAAGCGCCGGTTGATTTAGCTTTTCGGTATGCGAACACATACAACGAGAACATACTTTCCTTTGTGAACAACATAAACACAATTGAAGGAGGTACACACCTGTCTGGTTTTCGCTCAGCACTAACAAGAGCAATGAATAACCACGCTGCAAAGAACAATCTAATTAAATACAAAAAGAACGAAAAATTAAATCTTAGCGGCGAAGATTTCAGGGAAGGATTAACCGCTATTTTAAGCATTAAGGTAGCCGAACCCCAATTTGAGGGACAAACGAAAACAAAACTGGGAAACGGAGATATTAAAGGAATAGTTGATAACGTTGTATATGAAGGTATCCTTGATTTTTTAGAACAAAACCCCTCTATTGGTAAGCGTATTATTGAAAAAGCACTACTGGCGGCACAAAGCAGGAGCGCAGCAAGAAAAGCAAGAGAACTTATCCGTCGGAAAAGCATTTTGGGAGGAGCGTCCCTGCCGGGAAAATTAGCAGACTGCTCTAACCGCGACCCATCTTTTTGCGAGCTGTATCTGGTTGAAGGTGACTCTGCAGGAGGATCTGCAAAACAAGGTAGAGACCGCAGAACGCAGGCAATTTTACCCTTGCGGGGAAAGGTTATTAACTCCGAAAAAGCAAGAATTGACAAACTTCTTTCAAACAATGAAATACAGTCTATCATCACCGCACTTGGAACCGGCTTCGGAGGGTCAAACGATGATTTAAATGAAAAAACTCCTGGAGACTTTGACATTGACAAGATTCGATATCACAAAATTATCATTATGACTGATGCTGATATTGACGGTTCACACATAAGAACACTCCTCCTCACTTTTTTTTATAGAAAAATGAAAGAAATTATAGATGGAGGATATTTGTATCTTGCCCTTCCGCCTTTATACCGAATACACCAAGGTAAAAAAGAACACTATGCATATGATGATAACGAGCGGGAAAAGATCGTTGACCGGATGAAACAGGATAATAAAACAAAAAAAGTAGGAATTCAACGATATAAGGGTCTGGGGGAAATGAATCCCGAACAACTTTGGGAAACAACAATGAATCCAGAGCGACGGACACTGCTGCAGGTTACCGTGGATGATGCCGAGCAGGCCGTCAGAACATTCCAAAACTTAATGGGCAGTGACGTAGAAGCCCGCCGAACATTTATAGAAACGAACGCAAAATTCGTTGTCAACCTTGATGTTTAAAGCATAGAAAAAAATTAATGGTTGATTTAAACAGAGACAACACACTGCCACGAGATATTGTGGAGGAAATGCGGGAAAGCTATCTTAATTATTCCATGTCGGTTATCGTATCCAGAGCACTACCGGACGTTCGGGACGGCCTTAAGCCGGTTCACCGAAGGATTTTATATGGTATGAGCGAACTTGGTTCACAATGGAACCGTCCGTATAAAAAATCTGCCCGAATTGTCGGCGATGTCTTAGGTAAATATCATCCCCATGGAGATTCTTCAGTGTATGATGCCTTGGTTAGGATGGCTCAAGGTTTTTCAATGCGCTATGAACTGGTAGATGGCCAAGGAAATTTTGGTTCCATTGATGGAGATAACGCCGCAGCAATGCGTTATACTGAATCAAGGATGACACGCCTATCCTGCGAAATGCTGAAAGATCTTGATAAAAAGACAGTAAGCTGGGTATTAAATTTTGACGAAACACTGAAAGAGCCCTCTGTATTACCATCCCTAATACCAAATCTTTTGATAAACGGTTCAGAAGGAATTGCCGTGGGAATGGCAACAAAAATCCCACCTCACAACGTAACAGAGATTATCGGTGGACTTATAGCTATGATTGACAAGAAAGAGATTACCAACGAAGAACTCAGGTTTCATATTAAAGGACCGGACTTTCCCACCGCTGGCCTGATAATGGGAATGGACGGACTAGAAAGCGCCTACACAACAGGACGGGGAAAAATAAAAATGAGAGCCCGGGCACACATTGAGTCACAAAAATCAGGTAAGAACAGCATTGTTATAACAGAGCTCCCATATCAGGTAAACAAAGCCACCCTGATGGAGAAAATTGCTGATCTGGTGAGAGAGAAAAAGGTTGAAGGAATAAGAGACCTTAGAGACGAATCGGATAAAGACGGAATTCGTGTGGTTATTGAAACTAAAAAGGACGCAGTTCCTGAGGTGATTTTAAACTTATTATATAAACACACACAACTACAGGACACCTTTGGTATAATTCTTTTAGCTTTATATGACGGTGTCCCAAAGATTATGACGCTAAAAGAGATGTTGCAACACTTTATAGATTTCAGGCACGATATTGTTGTCCGCAGGACACAATATGACCTTTCTGCTGCAGAAGAACGTGCTCATATATTAGAGGGATTAAAAATTGCCCTAGATAATATTGATGAAATCATAAAAACGATTAAAGGAAGCAAAGACCCTAACCACGCAAAAGAAGGGCTCATGAACGTTTTTAGTCTTTCAATAAAACAAACACAGGCCATTTTAGATATGAGACTTCAAAGACTCACAGGATTAGAAACAGAAAAGATAGTAGAAGAATATAAAGAAACGATTAAAACAATAGCATATCTGAGGGGAATTTTAGAGAGCAAATCACAAAGAATGGATATAATAAAATCTGAATTAATGGAGGTTCGAGAAACATATGGAGATGAACGCAGAACAGAAATAATTCCAGTATCTACAGATTTTTCCATAGAAGACATGATAGCAGAAGAGGATGTGGTAATTACAATCACACATCAGGGTTATATTAAGCGGACAACTGTAACGACCTACAAAACCCAACGGAGAGGAGGACGGGGCGTTCAGGGGGCAATATCAAAAGACGAGGATTTTGTTGAACACCTGTTTATTGCAAACTCACACAATTATATTCTTTATTTTTCGGATCAAGGAAAATGTTATTGGCTAAAAGTATATGATATTCCCCAAGGAGGACGAGCCACAAGGGGGAGGGCAATTGTCAACCTTATTGGATGTCAGCCGGGAGAGAAAGTGGAAGCATTTGTAAGCGTTAAAGAGTTTGATGATGAACATTTTATTGTAATGTCAACGGAGAAGGGCATTGTGAAAAAGACGGTTTTATCAGCGTATGGAAATCCACGAAAGGGCGGAATATATGCAATTGATATAAGAGAAAACGACAAACTAATCGAAGCAAAGATAACTGATGGTAAGAACGACATTCTTTTAGGTACACACGAAGGAAAGTCAATACGGTTTTCAGAAGAAAACATCCGTCCGAGCGGAAGAAAAACAATGGGCGTTAGGGGAATCAGGCTTAGTTCAAAAGAAGACAGGGTGATAGGAATGCTTGTAGTAAAAAGAGAGGGCACCATTCTGGTTGGTACGGAAAAAGGATACGGGAAACGTACTGACGTAATTCAGTATCGGACACAGAAACGAGGAGGAAAGGGTGTCCTTACAATGAGATGTACAGAGAAGACAGGGAAGATGGTTAACATTTTGGAAGTTGTTGATACGGATGATTTAATTGTCATAACAAACACAGGGGTCTTAATGCGTCAACCCGTGTCTGCTATTAGGACTATTGGCAGAGTAACACAAGGAGTAAGGCTGGTCAAACTGGACAAAGGAACAACCATTTCTTCTCTTACAAGAGTATTACATGAGGATGAAACCCCAGACGAAGAAGAATCACAAGAACAAAACCCACCCACAGAAGAGAATGTACTTGAAACGGAATGACCACCATAAAAGACAACCTGAAAAAAATTCAGGATAAGATAGAAAAGGTAAAATTAATAAATGGAATAAAACAAAGAACGGAAATAACAGCTGTAACAAAAACCCATCCATTTTTAATTATTCAAGAATGTTATAAGGCAGGTATACACTCCATTGGAGAAAATAAAATACAAGAAGCCAATGGCAAGCTCCTCCCCCACCCGGAAATGCCCCAACTAAAAAAAAGATTTATTGGCCACCTACAATCAAATAAAATCAACAAATGTATAGAGTTATTTGATAACATTGACTCAGTTGACTCAATAAAACTATCGAAAAAAATAAATAAAAAAGCAAGACAACTAAATTTAAATATCCCAGTTTTGATTGAAATAAACACGGTATGTGAACCGCAGAAACATGGGTTTTTCCCTGAAGAAATTGATAAGATGCTAGAGTGTTTTGAAAATCAAAATATCAAAATTCAGGGGCTTATGACAATTGCCCCCGTAAATAAGAATAAAAAAGAAACGCACAGGGCATTTAGGTTATTAAGAGAAATAAAAGACGACCTGAACAGACAAAAACCACAAGAATGTGAAGAACTAAAAGAACTATCAATGGGGATGAGTAGTGATTTTGAAGTCGCCGTTGAGGAGGGATCCACGCAGATTAGAATTGGCACAGCCCTATTGGGAAAGAGGCATTAATGATAACAATTGTTTTCGCATCCACCCCAAATTTTTTTGGATATAATACTATAAACAACGAAAACAGGTCATACAGTGTCCAAAAAGAGAACGGAAATCGATATATATGGTATACACAATTCCCTCCAAGCATAATTGATGTGTACGACTCATTATTGGACTGTGATAAAAAGAAAATCATTCTTTTTGATCAAATAAAAGGATGGAAAACCCCCATTTCAATTAAAGATCACATTAATATTTCCGGATTTAATGGATTAATTGGACAAACACCTTTCAAATCATACCCAATGTTTCCGGATATGTCGTCTGTTTATAAACCGCCTGCTGATTATACACAAAAAACAGTTTTTACTGTTGGTAATAAGAGGTTTAACACAGAAAAAGGTTTGGTAAAAATAATATCAGAAAACACAGGGATTATTACACCTATATTGAATTATATAGGACATACAGTCACGGCATTTGGAATACCAGAAAAAACGAAAAACAAAAGAAATATAGTTGAAGAATGTATAAGATCGGCGAAGAACAGCTAAAGCACCCTTGAAACAGCCGACCCAAGTTCAACATTGTTTATTGCGAGGGAAAGATTTGTTTTCAGACACCTTCCATTTGTTTTTTCATTCAGAAACTGAAGAAGAAAAGGGGTTAGACCGGGACCCGAAACACCAGATTCCCGAGCTTTGTTTACAGCCGAGTCTATCGCACCGCTTATTTCTGAATAAGGAATTTGATCTTTTTCGGGAACAGGGTTAGCAACAACAAGCGCTGACCTGTTACCCGAGTTAATATGATGTTTCCAGACAGACACAACTTCTTCAGGTGAGCCGACAGTTGCCTCAAGAGAGATACCGGAGTTTCTGGACCAAAATGAAGGAAATTCTTCAGTACGATATCCTATAACAGGAATCCCAAAAAACTCAAGGGCTTCATAAGTTTTTGTCAGATCAAGCACTGCTTTTGCGCCTGCAGTTATCACAATCACGGGAGTTTTACTTAAAGAAAAAAGATCCTGAGACACATCCAAACTTTCAACAAACCCTCTATGAACACCTCCAATTCCACCCGTACAAAAAACAGGAATTCCCGCGCGACTTGCCATGACAATACCGGCAGAAACCGTGGTTCCTCCGGACCACTTCAATGCCATAGCAAGCCCCATATTCTGCAGGGAAATTTTTTTCAAACCAGAGCTGTTGATAAAGGTTAACAAATCTTTTTCAGATGTTCCTGTGTTAAAAACACCATTTATTACTGAAAGAAAAGCAGGTGACACAGAGGATTTTCGACACACTCGAAAAACCGACTTAATAAAATTCATTCCATACTCAAAAGGCATTCCATGAGTAAGGATTGCTGTTTCAATGGCCACTACAGGATATCCGGAATCAAATTTGTCTGTTAATGAATAACCAGTTTTTAGTTTAGAGTTCAAAAATTCTACATCAATTTTATTGGAGAAGTTATAAAACATAACTGAAATTAACCCCCCGTATTATAAAAAAATACCCACCAGAAACATAAATATTAAAAGAAAAAAATCATCGTCCAAAAACACGGAACCAACATCAATCCGATGAAAAACCTCCCTTAAACCATGTTGTTACCAAAAAACAGAGAGTTATCAAAAGAAATAATTGTACTTGCAATCCCAGTAATAATTGGAAATACCAGCAGGGTTCTCATGGGTCTTGCGGACATGGCAATGGTGGGAAGGCTGGGGGCGGAAGCCCTTGCAGCAACAGGAATGGGGGCGATGCTGGTATGGACGATTATTACTTTCTCTTTGGGACTGAGAACGGGAACCCAAACCGTTGCCGCAAGAAGATTGGGACAGAAAAAATTCAAACAGTGCGGGACAGCAATGCACAACGGAATAGTGATGGCTTTATTGTACGGGATTCCCGCATCCGTATTTGGATACCTTTATGCTGATACGGTAGTCCCCTTTTTTCTGTCTGGAGAAGCAGGTACTCTTTGTCAGGAATATACAAGGATAACCTGTTTAAGTGTTTTGTTTACTTCAATAGGATTCATATTTCAGGGTTTTTTTACGGGCGTGGAGAAAACTGAGTATCACATGAAAGTAACCGTAACAAGCAATGTTCTTAATGTTTATTTGAATGCGGGGCTTATTTACGGATCGGAAAACTTATACAGATTTTTTTCCAATATTTTTGGATTTGATATGAATTGGTTTGCAAAACTATGGGGGTGGACAGATTTTCCGGAAATGGGAGTAAGCGGCGCAGCGACAGCGACAGTCATTGCATCTCTTTGGATGGTTCTTCATTATTCTTTTTATTTGTTTACAGGGAGTGTGGAAAAAAAACACAAGGTGTTTCAATTTAGTTTGGATAAAAGCATGATCAAAAAACAACTTCAACTTGCCCTGCCAATGGGTGTGCAGGAAATTATTATTTCCGGAGGATGGGCTGTTTTTTATAAAATTGTGGGTATGATAGGCGTGCTGGAACTTGCAGCAACAGAAATTGTATTTCAAATAATGCATGCGTCCATAATGCCCGCCATTGGTGTTGGACAGGCATGTGCAACACTGGTGAGTAAATATATGGGAGAAAAAAGAATAGATAAAGCAGAGAAGAGCATTATAGAAAGCGTTCGGTGGTCGGAAATCATCATGGGATCAATTGGATTAGTTTTTATATTTTTTCCTGGAGTAATTATTCCGATTTTCACAAATGATCCAGCCATTATTCACATATCAGTAATTGGATTAAGGATAATTGGTGTTCTCCAGTTTTTTGACGCAGTTGGGCTGACACTCTGGTTTGCATTAACCGGAGCAGGAAACACGATATTCCCCGCTATTGTAGAATCCATGCTTTTGTGGGGAATAGCACTACCCTCCAGCTATATTTTAGGTGTTAAAATGGAAATGGGTTTTTGGGCACCATGGGCAGTCCTCCCTCTTCATATAATTCTCTTTGCTCTTATTATTACATGGAAAGTCAGGAAGGGAGACTGGAAAGAGATTGAAGTGTGACGTAAAATATTTTGTAACTTTATCTTTTCGTTTATTTATATATCTATGAGAAAAGACAATAGAGACATAGACCCACAGGAAACCCAAGAATGGCTGGACTCAGTTGATGAAATACTAAACGACAGTGGACAGGACCGGCTCAGGTTTCTCTTGGAAAAATCTATAGAACACGCCGAATTGCACGGCACACGGCTGCCCTTCAGTTCGGTTACCCCATTTATTAATACGATTCAGCCCAGCGAACAAACAGAATACCCAGGCGACCGAATTATTGAAAGAAGAATTAAATCTATTATCAGATGGAATGCCATGGCCATGGTTGTTCGGGCAAACAAAAAAGCTCCTGGAATCGGTGGACACATCTCTACCTATGCTTCAAGCGCAACTCTTTTAGAGGTAGCATTTAATCATTTTCTCAAAGGCCCAAAACATCCTAACGGAAGTGATTTGGTATATTTTCAAGGGCACTCTTCTCCCGGGATTTATGCCCGGGCATTTATTGAAGGACGATTTACAGAAAAGCATTTGGAAAATTTTCGAAGAGAACTTGCCAGCGAGGGCGGGTTATCTTCTTACCCCCACCCATGGCTCATGCCGGATTTTTGGCAATTTGCTACGGTATCCATGGGGCTTGGACCATTGATGGCCATTTATCAAGCAAGGTTTATGAATTATTTAATTGACAGGGGAATCACGTTAGATACGGGAAGAAAGATTTGGGCATTTTTAGGTGACGGAGAAATGGACGAACCAGAAGCAATGGGAGCATTGACAATGGCAGCCAGAGAACAGTTGGATAATTTAATTTTTGTGATCAATTGTAATTTACAAAGACTGGATGGCCCCGTCCGGGGAAACGGTAAAATAATTCAAGAACTTGAAGGAGCGTTCAGGGGTGCCGGATGGAATGTTATTAAAGTAATATGGGGAGATGATTGGGACAAGATTATAGAAAAAGATATTTCAGGTTTATTGCTGAAAAGGATGGAGGAGGTTGTAGATGGAGAGATGTTAAAGTATACTGTTGAGGGAGGTGAATATATTCGAAGGAACTTTTTCGGAAAATATTCAGAACTTGAAGAACTTGTAAAAGACCATACAGACGAAGAACTTCACAATCTTAGACCAGGAGGACATGACCCGGAAAAAATGTATGCTGCCTACCATGAAGCGACCCAACACAAGGGTCAACCTACGGTTATTCTTGCCAGAACAATCAAAGGGTATGGACTTGGTGAATCAGGAGAGGGAAGAAACATCACCCACCAACAGAAAAAACTTAACGACAATGAATTGTTGCATTTTAGAGACAGGTTTGAAGTCCCACTATCGAACGACCAAGCATCAAACGCTCCTTTTTATCGATTTAAAAAAGAAAGCAAGGAACAAAAATATATTATTGAAAAAAGGGAAAACCTTGGGGGCTTTCTTCCCTCAAGAAGGGGACGTACAAAAAAACTTTCCATCCCGGATGTAACCATTTTTAATGAATTAATTAATGGGACTGAAGACAGGGAAGTATCCACCACAATGGTTTTTGTCAGACTTCTTACTCTTTTATGTAAGGACAAAACAATTGGTAAATATGTGGTGCCAATCATCCCGGACGAAGCAAGAACATTTGGGCTGGACCCCCTGTTTCGCCAGTTGGGTATATATGCACACTTTGGACAGCTTTATGACCCGGTTGATTCAGATCAGTTTTTATATTATAAAGAAACTAAAGAAGGACAAATTCTTGAAGAAGGAATAAACGAAGCAGGTGCTGTTTCCTCTTTTATTGCCGCAGGAACATCATACAGCAACCACACCATCAATATGATTCCATTTTATATTTATTATTCCATGTTTGGATTTCAAAGAGTCTGGGATTTTATTTGGGCTGCAGGAGATATGAGAACGAGAGGTTTTTTATTGGGAGGAACCGCAGGAAGAACCACATTAAACGGGGAAGGGCTTCAACACCAGGATGGACACAGTCATCTTGCAGCGGCAGCAACCCCGAACATTAAGGCATATGATTTAGCCTACTCTTATGAAATTGCTGTAATTATTCACCATGGCATGAAAGAAATGTTAGAAGAACAGAAAGATGTTGTTTATTATTTAACGGTTGAAAATGAAAACTATATTCATCCCCCTATGCCTGAAGATGCAGAAGGGGGAATTATTAAAGGAATGTATAAAATAAGATCAACAGATGAACCCACACTGCGACTATTAGGGAGCGGTCCCTTGATGCAAGAAGTTTTAAAAGCAGCAGACATTTTAAATAAAGACTGGGAAATTGATGCAGGAATGTGGTGTGTAACTAGTTTTAGTGAATTACGCAGAGAAGCAGAAGAAATAGAACGATGGAACCTTTTACACCCGGATAAAAAACCAAGAAGATCACATTTGGAAAACAAACTAAAGAATTTTAGAGTCCCTACCGTTGCGGTTTCCGATTATGTGAAAATGGTTTCAGAGCAAATCGCCCCCTATGTCCCCGGACCTTATTATGCTCTTGGAACAGACGGTTTTGGCAGAAGCGAAACAAGAGAAAACCTGAGACATTTTTTTGAAATCGATCGATTTTATATTGTTCTTGCCGGAATAAGAGCATTGGCGTTATCCGGGAAGATTGAAAAAGTTAAAATGCAGGAAGCAGTGATGAAATACAACATAGACCCTGATAAACCAAGCCCAATTACGGTATGAGCAATTTATTTATTATGACCCTTCCCCACCTTGGAGAAGGTGTAGATGCAGCAGATGTGAGCGAAGTTTTGGTGTCAACTGGAGATACAATAAAGAAGGACGATCCCATTGTAGTGCTTGAATCTGAAAAGGCATCCATGGAAATTCCTACGGACGTCGGCGGAATCATTAAAGAGGTGTATGTGAATCAGGGTACCCCAATAATTGCTGGCGACAAAATAATATCGGTAATTGTAGATCAAAAATCACAGGATGAACCTTCAGGTAAAACTGTACAGAAAACAAAAACACCAACCACAGGGAAGAATGTTAATCAAACAGAACCCAACACTGTTGTTTCTGCTCAACAACCACAAAAAGACAATTTCAGGACCAGCCCCAGCGTCAGAAAGCTTGCCAGAGAACTCAACATAAACCTTTCTAACATTAACGGGACAGGCAAAAAAGGAAGAATAACAAGAGAAGACTTAATAGATGAAATAAAAAGACGGATGACCACAACCCCCCTCCCAATCAAAGAAGAAATCGATTTTTCGAAATGGGGTTCAGTTGAACACAAACCACTGTCTAAGATTAATAAAATAACAGGAAAGCGAATGGAAACCGCTTGGCAGACAATTCCACAGGTTACTCAGTTCGATAAAGTAGACATCACTGCGTTAGATAAATACAGACAGAAGATAAATGAGAACATTGAGAGCAAGAAAATAACATTTCTTCCGTTTTTAATCAAAGCATCTGTCCAAACCTTAAAGAAGTTTCCTAATTTTAACAGCTCTTTGTCTTTAGATAAATCCACACTTATTCATAAAAATTATTATCATATAAGCATTGCAATAAATACCCCCGGAGGTCTTGTTGTGCCCGTCGTTAAAGATGCGGAAAAAAAAGACATTGTATCACTTTCCGAAGAATTGAGAGACGTAAGCGAAAGAGCAAGACAGAAAAAACTAAAACCAGACGAGTTCCAAGGCGGGACATTCACGCTGTCAAGCTTAGGGGGTGTCGGAGGAACATATTTTTCCCCGATAGTAAATCCTCCACAGGTTGCTATTTTGGGTGTATCGAGAGCACAATGGGAACCTGTGTTTGTTAAATTAGAGAACGATTTTAATCCCCGATATATTCTACCCATTTCACTTACCTACGATCACAGGGTAATTGATGGGGAAGAGGCAGTTCTTTTTACACAACATCTTGGTAATATTCTGGCAGAAATTTCTTGTTTTGATTTATCACAATGACTGAAACACTCCAGACAGATGTTGTTGTAATCGGTGCAGGACCCGGCGGCTACACTGCAGCATTCAGGGCGGCAGACCTTGGAAAAAAAGTAATTTTAATTGACAAGGACAAATCATTAGGTGGCGTTTGTCTAAACAGAGGATGCATTCCCTCAAAAGCACTTCTGCATTTATCAAAAACAATTGATGATGTTAAAGAAGCACAAAAGAAAGGTGTGTATTTTGGGGAACCTGAAATAAAATTAAAAGAAATTCTTAAATGGAAAGATTCAATGGTTTCCGGACTAAGCGATGGAATTTCTCAATTAGCAAAATCAAGAAAAGTTAAAACCCTAACCGGACACGCCCGGTTTTTTTCAGAAAAAGAACTGGAGATTAAAACAGAAGATAAAATCTTTAAGCTGTCTTTTAATGATGCAATAATTGCCACAGGGTCTGTTTCGGTAAATATTCCGGTTTTACCAAATAATTCCTGTAGAATAATGGGTTCAAAACAGGCGTTGGAACTTAAATCGATCCCGGAAAAACTTTTAGTTGTTGGAGGAGGATACATTGGCCTGGAAATGGGCTCGGTTTACAACTCTCTGGGCTCCAGAGTTTCCGTTGTGGAAATGCTTCCAAACCTTCTTGTGGGAGTAGACCAAGACATGGTGAAACCACTACAAAGAAAGTTGAACAAACAATTTGAAAACATTTACTTGGAAACGGAACTTATATCAGGCGAAGAAACGGACGCAGGAATCCAAGTAAAAATGAAAAATAATGGAGGAGAGTTTTCAGAAACCTATGATGGTGTTCTGGTTTCTGTAGGCAGGAAACCCAACACTGATACATTAGGATTAAAAAACGCCGGCATTAAAAAAAGCGCACAAGGGTTTTTAGAAGTAAACAAATTTCAACAAACATCAACAAAAACGATTTATGCTATCGGTGATACAGCCGGAGAACCAATGCTTGCACATAAGGCTGCCTATGAAGGCGTTGTTGCGGCGGAGCACACTGCAGGACTGCCATCACAGTTTGATGCCAGGGCGATTCCGGCAGTGGTGTTTACCAACCCGGAAATTGCATGGGTGGGACTCACCGAAACCGAGGCCCAAGAGAAATCAATTGCTTATAATAAGGGAGAGTTTCCATGGGCAGCTAGCGGAAAGGCAGCGGTTTTAGGTTTCAGAGAAGGGAAAACAAAAATTTTATTTAACCCCAAAACTAAGCAGGTACTTGGCGCAGGAATCGTAGGTCCCGGAGCAGGTGATTTAATTTCAGAGGCAGTATTGGCAATAGAAATGGGAGCAGACGCAGATGACTTGGGACAAACAATACACCCCCACCCCACACTCTCAGAAACAATGTCAAATGCAGCAGAGGTGTTTTTAGAAACAGTAACCGATATATTCATTCCAAAAAGAAAACGAAACGAGTAAAAATATGAAAAAACAGATGTTTTATTTATCAATGGTTTTAATGTTCGCATTTTCTATAGCCCAAGAAACAACAGAAAAAGAAAAGTTAAATGGAACAGCAGAAAAAGATTCAACTAAAACGAAGAAAAAAAAGATCAGCCTGGAAAAGAAAACAGAGAAAATGGATAAATTTTCAGGACTCTTCACTTTTTATCAGGATACTGCAGACGGTTCGGTTTATATGGAAATACACCAAGACCAGATTGACGGGGAATATATTTATTTTGGTCATGCCCATGATGGAATTGTAGATGTGGGTTTTAATAGAGGCTCATACCGTTCCAGTAAAATATTTTCTATTAGGAAATATTTTAATCGTATAGAGTTTGTCTCAGAGAATTATTCATTTTATTTTGATCCCAAAAACCCACTCTACAAAGCATCCGGGGCAAATATCAGTAAATCTATCATGTCCTCCAATAAAATCGCTGCGGTTGACACAATGAAAAAAAGATTTCTAATAAAAGGGGATGATTTGTTTCTAACTGAAAAACTATTACAGATTAAATATTATTCCAATCCAAAAAGCAAACGATTTTCTATAGGTAAGCTAAGCAAGGAAAAGAGTAAATATGTGAGCATTCGTAACTACCCCAAAAACTCTGAAGTTGTCGTTCAATACTCCTATGACAACCCCACACCAAAAAATCGTGGTAGATCCGGAATAACGGATGCCCGATCTATAAGTCTCGTAATTCAACACAGCTTGATGGAAGTACCAAAAAATGATTATAAACCACGAATTGACGATCATCGAATCGGGTATTTCACTACCAGAGTTACGGACATGACCTCAACCAGCCACACCCCTTACAGAGATTTAATACATAAATGGAATCTTAAAAAGAAATACCCTGAAAAAGCTATTTCAGAACCGGAAACCCCCATAGTGTTTTGGCTTGAAAATACAACACCGTACGAATTCAGGGACGCAGTTTCTGAGGGGGTTTTATCATGGAACAAATCATTTAACAAAGCTGGGTTTAAAAATGCCATACAGGTTAAAATACAGCCGGACGATGCAAAATGGGATGCGGGAGATATACGGTATAATGTATTAAGATGGACATCCTCTCCAACACCTCCTTTTGGGGGATACGGCCCTAGTTTTGTAAACCCCAAAACCGGACAAATTTTAGGAGCAGATATCATGCTGGAATATGTTTATTTCACAAACAGAGTCAAATATGACCGTCTTTATGATCCAGAAAAACATAAAGATGAGACTTTCTATTGTCAAATAGGAGAATATATTCACCAAGAAAACCTTCTTGGTTTTATTTCTACAAAAATCCGACCGGCGGCTGACACTGCAAAAAGAAAATTGGTAAACGAAGCTATCATTCGTCTTGTTTTACATGAGGTCGGGCACACATTAGGGTTGAACCATAATTTTAAATCCAGTCATTTGCATGACATGGAGGAATCACACAACGAAGCGCTTACAATGGCTGTGGGTCTCACAGGTTCGGTAATGGATTATGTTCCGGTAAATCTTTCATTAGACCCAGAAAGACAGGGTCAATATTATTCCACTGTCCCCGGACCATACGATGATTGGGCAGTTCAATTTGGATATACCCCTCCAGCTTCAAATCTGGAAGACGAAAAAAAACTACTAAACGAGATTTTATCCATGTCCACGGATCCGGACCTTATGTTTGGAAATGACGCTGATGATATGCGGTCACCCGGAAAGGGAGTTGATCCTCGGATTATGATAGGAGACATGACCAATGAGCCTATAGACTATGCCATAAAAAGAATTGAATTGATGGACAAGCTGATGATGGGTTTGCGTAAAAAATACACGGATAAGGGAAGTTCGTATCATGCCCTGAGGGATGCATTTAACATCCTGACGAGAGAAAAAAGCTCATCCGCATCAACAATTTCGAGATTCATTGGCGGGATATATGTTGATAGATCGATGGTTGGGCAACAGGAGGCTGGTATTCCGCTAAATCCAGTTTCTTATGAGGTTCAAAAAAAAGCAATGACCACCCTTGCAAAACATGTTTTTTCCCCCGAAGCAATGCTTGTACCGGACTCACTTGCAAATTATTTACAATTTCAAAGAAGAGGATTTGATTTTTATAAATCAACAGAAGACCCAAAGCTACACACACAGATATTGTACACCCACAAGTCAGTTTTAAGTCACTTACTTCACCCCCGTGTCCTGCAAAGGATTATTGACACACAAATGTATGGAAACGAATATAAGATAGAAGAAGTTTTTGATGATTTAACAGATGCTGTTTTCAAAGCAGATATAAGAGGAAACATAAACTCAATTCGAAGAAACATACAAACGGAGTATGTGAACCGCCTTATTGGTATTGTGGGAGAAGGAAAAGAGAAGGGCTCAAACTATGATTATATTTCCCAAGCAACAGCATTTTCACAATTGAAAATAATAAGCAAAATGATGTCTAAAGGATCAGGAAGAGATCCCGGAACAAAACAACACAGGGAATTTTTACACCACAAGATTAGTTTTGCCTTAGACCAGCACTGACGGTTCCATTGATGAAAGTTATTGGTATTGCTGCCATAACCATGGACGGCTTTATTGCCCACCACAGCCTTGAAAAGATAAGCTGGTCTAAGGACCTTGCACTTTTTAAAAAACAGACACTGAACCATTCAGTAATTATGGGTTCAAATACAAGCAAAACACTGGCAATTGAGTTGGACAATAGACACTCAATAGTTGTGCACAGAGAGGACGACCCAAAAGAGATTCTGAATAAAATATCGGGTGAAAAATGTTTTATTATTGGCGGTGGAAAAACGTTTTCAAGGTTTGCAAACCATCTCACCCACTTATATGTAACCCCGCATCCATTGATTTTTGGAAAAGGGATTAAGCTGTTTGAATCCCCTGGCGGGGAAATAAAACTTGAATTTGAAAAACGGGTACCAGTCTTACCTGATGAAGGAATATTCCAGCTTCAATTTATAATAAAACATTGATTTTCGGTAAACATTGGTGATTTTCATCACAGACACCCATTATAAAACGGCATTATATTGCTATTCTATGTTTTTGAATTTCTCTGGCAGTTATTGCAAAAGTATGACCCCCTTTGTCCGATAAATTTTTTTTCAATTTTACTTTTACAACGAAAACAAGGTTTCCCCTTTCTCCCGTAGACTTTTAAAAACTTCGTGAACGCACCCTTGCCATTCTCACCATATTTAAAGTTGATAATTGTTGATCCCTTTAGTTTAATTGCTGCTTTTAAAACAGAAAGAATGGAAAGATAAAGAGCCTTAATTTTTTTACTGCTAAGTTTGTTTGAAAGGGTTAAAGGGTGAATACAGGCACACCAAAGAGACTCATCTACGTAAATATTTCCCAGTCCGGCAATAAAGGACTGGTCTAAAAGAAGGGGTTTTATCTGTCTTTTTCGTTTTTTCAAAAAGGATTGAAAAAACAGGAGGGAAAACATGCTGGACAGCGGCTCAACCCCAACCAAGTGATTAATATAATTTATAGAATGGCTGTATCCAATCCTACCGAATTTGCGATAATCTTTCAAACAAAGAAAGGATTGGTCTGAAAACACCAATTCAGCTGTAATGTATTTATAATTGTCATCACCACCATATGGGGATGTAATCAGTTGTCCTGTCATCCTAAGATGGAAGAACAAATATCCAAACTGCAGAGTAAAAACAATATATTTCCCCCCCCTCCATATTTTATGAACTGTTTGATCCTGAACCAAACGGGAAATTTCTTCGGGTGAATGAGAAGAAAAAACATTTGAGTATTCATTATGATGCGATAATTTCGATATGGTTTTACCGTTAATATAAGGCTGTAAATATAGGACAACAGCTTCTACTTCAGGGAGTTCAGGCATAAAGTTGAAAAACTAAATATTTATGTGAAAACATTTTAGGCGCAAAATTACGAAAGGATTATCCTAATAAACAGAGAAAGAAAACCCATGAAAAAATATTTTAAATACATTATGTCAGTACCTGCCATACTATTTTTACTTATAATTTGCCTTAGAATTTATATTTATCCCAAACTTCCTCTTTATGAGGGTACTATTGTACTTGACGGACTCACGGATTCTGTTCATGTATATACTGATGAGTTTGGCGTTCCGCATATTTTTGCAAATAATGACACAGACTTGTTTTTCTCAGCGGGGTATATTGCAGCCAGAGAAAGGCTTTTCCAGATGAGCATGGTAGTGTACGCCGTCCGGGGAGAGATTGCTTCAGCATTGGGTGATGAATACATATCGTCAGACATTTATTTAAGAACGTGGAGAATTCCTGCAATCGCTAAACAATTAGCAGAAAACATGTATCCGGAAGAAAAAAAGATTATAGAGGCATTTTGCAGGGGAATAAATACACACATTGATGAAGCAATGGATGACCTTCCGCTAGAATTTAAAATATTGAGGATTAAACCACCACACTGGAAACCTTCTGATGTAACCGGATATGCAAGAATGATGGCACATGAAATGCAGTCTTCGTGGAAACCAGAAATTGTGTATGGGGCAATCGCTGAATATTTTGGAATTGAAAAACTGGCAGAAATATATCCGGGACATCTTCCTACAGAACCAACCATCTCACAAGGAATGAAACCTGCATTTGACAAAATTTTGTCGCAGGAATTTAAAATCAGGGATTTATTAGGATTCCGCTCTCCACATTTTGGATCAAACAGCTGGGTTTTATCCGGAAAGAAGACATTAACGGGAAAACCATTATTAGCCAACGACCCGCATTTAGAATTCACCCAGCCGACCCGATGGTATGAAATGCATCTGAAAGGAAGAAAATACAATTCAAGCGGTGTGTGTATTGCAGGAATTCCTGTTCCTGTTATAGGAAACAATGAATCATGCGCTTGGGGATTTACAAACAGCATGGTAGATGATGTTGATTTTTTTATTGAGACAATTCACCCAGATAACTCAGATCAATATCTTCATGGAAAAGAATGGAGAAAAATGAAGATTGTTCACGAAAAAATTCCGCTGAAAAATGGAAAAGACACCACTATTGTCGTAAGAATAACCCACCACGGGCCTGTAATCAGTGATATTCACCCCCTCCCAATAAACGATAACAGAGTAGTTTCAATGTCATGGACAGGACACAGAATAACACATGAAATGAACGCCTTCATGAAACTTAACACAATGAAAAACTGGAAAGACTTTACAGAAGCGGTAGAGAACTTTGGCGTTCCCGGGCAAAATATAATTTATGCAGACACATCGGGAAACATTGGATGGAGACCGGCAATGTATGTTCCTATACGAAAAGAAGGACACAGCCTAATTCCCCGGCCCGGGCAAGACCCAAACTATGATTGGTACGGATATGTTCCATTTAAAGAAATGCCATTTATCTTTAATCCTGAAAGCGGTTATATTGTAACAGCTAACAATAAAACGATCAAGGATGAATTTCCATACTACATTTCCGGACTTTGGGCAGACCCTAGTCGTGCAGAAAGAATTATAAAATTAGTAGAACCCATGGATAACGCAACGGTTCAGGATATGAAAACAGTTCAATTGGACCTATTATCATCTTTTGCAGAAGAAATATTACCCTATATTTTTCAACACAATTTTAATTTTGATGATGAAGTAATAGATTCGGCAGTAGAATACCTGAAAAAATGGGACATAAAAGAAAGTGCGAATTCGGGTGAAGCCCTCCTTTTTCATTCTATTATAAAAGCTCTTACCTTTAACATATATGGAGACGAACTTTCCCTTTTAGGAGAAGATTATTTAGAGGCATTTTTAGGAATGAAATATCTTTATACAAGAAACTTAAGAACATTATTATTAGAAGGTTCTTCTTCATGGTTTGATAATATTGATACACCAAAAACAGAAGAAACAATGGAGGATATAGTAAAAAGGTCTATTATTGAAGGGATAAATGATGTAATTAATAAGTATGGACATGCTAGACAAAACTGGGTGTGGGGGAAAGCACACACACTTACACATCCCCACATTTTAGGAGAGGTTTCCCTGTTAAACAAGGTCTTCAGACTGAATGTAGGACCTTTTATGTCTGAAGGTTCTGACAAAACAGTGAGAGCAGGAGGTTTCAGTTATTTACATCCATACAAACAAACAGCTGGTGCATCCATGAGAAGAGTTGTTGATTTTAGCGACTTTGATAAAGTACATTTTATTATTCCAACCGGACAATCTGGCCACCCCCACAGCCCACACTATAAGGATCAGGCCGATTTGTATAATAACGGGAAATACAAAATGACACATTTTAACGAGGAAAAGATCAGAGAAGACAAATCATTCAAAAAACTAACATTAATGCCCGGGCAATGATAGGACTAATTATATTATTAACTTTTTCAGGATTTTTCATTAAACATTTATTTTTTTGGAAACCTATATCAGTAAAACATTTCTTTAAAAACAATTCCCCTCTATTCATTGCCCACAGGGGAATACATAAAACTGCACCCGAGAACACATTAGGTGCAATTGTAGAAGCAATAAACTTAGGATTTACAGTGATTGAATTGGATGTTTGTTTTTCTTTTGACAGGAAAATTGTATGCTCCCACAATATTGATTTAGAAAGAGAGACAGGGGGTCATGGTTTTATAGATGAAAACAATGCCAGAGATATTCTGAAGATTGTGTGTAAAACAATAAAAAGTCAAAATAATAAAGAAAACAGTATACCAATTTTAAAAGATGTTTTCGAAAAATTTGGAAAAAGCATATCATTTATTATTGATGTAAAATCAAAACAATATAATGACTTTAAATTCGCAAAGGAAATAATAAAACTAATATATACATACAAGCTTTACCAATCAGTGATTGTATCCAGCTTTAATCCATTTATTTTATTGTTTATAAAATTTCTTGATAAAAAAATAATGACGGGATTCCTGTATAAAAACCAAAGACAATTAATAATAACTAACTTAATTCATCCGGATTTTCTACACCCAAGAGGAGACCTTATTAACGAAAAAGTAGTCGTTTATTCAAAAAGAAAAAAAATTCCAATAATCAGTTGGACAATCAATAATAGTCTGTCATGGAACTGGCTGTCTGCAAAAGGAGTTTCTGGTATTATTACTGATGAGATACCAGGGTATTAATATATTTGAACATTAATGCTTAAAACATCGAATCCCAGTGAAAATCATAGCGATGCCGTATTCGTTACAAGCGTCAATTACTTCCTGGTCTCGGATGGATCCGCCCGGTTGTACCACAACTTTAATCCTTGAATCTTTAATGGCGTCAATACTGTCCCGAAACGGGAAAAACGCATCAGAAGCCAGCACACCGCCCTTTGCATTTTCACCACCCTTTCGCAATGCCATATGGACCGCATCAACCCGACGCACCTGTCCAGCACCGAGACCAACCGTGGTATTATTTTTGGCAATTAAGATGCCGTTTGACTTTGCA